>JBDGUP010000112.1:0-16643 GCA_042215815.1 Haloquadratum sp.
AAGAGACGACAACCGTCACTATCAGTCGTCGTCGGCCGCGGCCGCGGCGTCGGCGGCCTCCCCCTCGATGCTCGGGGGATAGACGCCGCGCTTGAGCTTCAGATCGCTCTGCGGCCGTGCCATACACGTCAGCGCGTAGTTCTCGCGTTCTTCGTCGGTCAGCGCGCGGGCGGCGGGCTGGACGACGTCGCCCTCGACGATCTCGGCGGTACACGCCAGGCACATCCCCACGCGACAGGAGTACTCCTGTGTGATCCCCGCCTCCAGGCAGGCCTTGAGAATCGTCTGCTTGTCGGAGACCTCGACGGTGTCGCCGGTACCGACGAACTCGACGGTGTGTGTGGTCATACAACGCCGTTCGACGGATCGACTCAAAACTCTTTGCGAACCGATCTCGGCGGCGTGGGACTATTCCGCTTCGCCTTCGGACTCGCCCGAGCGGACCGTCATCACGGGAACCGCCGAGCCCCGGACGACCTTCTCGGCGACGCTGCCGAGGAGGAACCGGCCGACGCCGGTGCGGCCGTGGGTTCCCATCACCACCAGGTCGACGTCGTGGTCGTCGACGTAATCGAGGATATTGCGGTGGGCGACGCCGGTCTCGACGCTGGTCTCGACGTCAACGCCGGCGGCGTCGGCCCGCGATTTGACGTCTTCGACGGCCTGTGATCCCTCGTCTTCCAGTGCTTCGGCGACGATTTCGGACCCCATCTCCAGCGACGAGTACGCGCCCGTGTCGACGACATACAGCGCGTGCAGCGTCGCGTCGTACTGCTCTGCGAGTTCGATCGCGTGGTCGATCGCCGCGTCGGTCGCGGGACTCCCGTCTGTCGGAACCAGGATGTTGTCGTACATCGCTTCACGCCGGCATACGCGGTGCAGGGGTTAAAGGGTGCAGGGGAGAGCGGTCCGTATTCGATCCCCTCGCGAGAGACCGACCGGTCCCGAGGCTCGTATCCCGGGCTCGCGGGATCACAAAGCTTCTATCCCCCCGACGGCGAGTCTCCCGCTATGCCGCGCGAGGAGGGGACCGCGCCCCGCGCCGAACGGGACGACGTCCGGATCGCCGGACTCGCGTTTCGCTGGGACCGCGTCGGCGGCGCCGTGGTGGGGCTCGCACTGGTCGGACTCGGCCTTCGACTCGTCGGTCTCGGCGCGCGGCCGTTCCACTGGGACGAGGCCCGTGTGGGCTACTGGACGCTCCGCTACTTCGAGACGGGCGCGTACCGCTACCGGCCGATCGCGGGCGGCCCGCTGCTGTATCTCGTCGGCCGGAGCCTGTTCTCGCTCGTCGGCGTCGCCGGGTGGATCGCCCGTCTCCCGGTGGCGGTCCTGGGAGCGGCGCTCCCGCTCGCGGCGCTCTTCTTCCGCGACCGCCTCGACGGGATCGAGACGGTGCTCTTCGCCGCCGTGCTGACGTTTCAGCCGGTCGTGCTCTACTACTCGCGCTTCCTCCGGGGCGACGTCCCCCTGGCGTTCTTCGGGCTCGCGTTCGTCGGCTTCGCGCTCCGGGCGTGGGACCGGCGGAGCCGCCGCGACGCCTACGCCGCGGCCGTCGCCCTCCCGCTCGCGGCGGCCGCCTCGGGCTTCGTCGCCGGCTACTTGCTCTGCTGGATCGGCGCGTGGGCGCTCGTCGTCGACCAGCGGAGCGTCGCGGCGGACGGCGGCGCGAGTGCTCGCAGGGCTGTCGCGTCCCTCCGGGACCGGCTCGCCGGATCGGTGACGCCCGCGGCCCGGGCGGGGCTGCTCGCGACCGGGGTCACAGCCTTCCTGTTCGCGCCGCGTGCCGGCCCCGGCGTCGCCGTCGGCCTGTACGATCCGACAGAGCTCCCCCGAGCGGTCTATCGGGGAACGGTCGGCGCGCTCTGGCGCTTCGTCGGCGTCCGGGTCGTCAACCGGTTCCCCGAGGGCACTCACCCGTTCATCCCGCCCGTCGTCGACGCCGGATCGCTCCTCCTCGCGGTCGCGCTGCCGGTCGCCGGTTTCGCGCTCGCCGCGACGCTGTGGTCGCGCTACGCCGAGACGCGTCGGCCCCTGGTCGAGGGCGTCGGCTACTGGGGGCTGCTCGGGGTCGTCGTCTTCCCCACGATCGCGGAGGTCTTCGCGCCCTGGGTGCTCGTCCACGTCGTCGTGCCCCTGTCGCTGCCGGCCGCGGTCGGACTGGCGGCGCTCCTCCGAGGAGGGGTGGCGGCCACTCGGGACGGCGGGGCGGACTCGCCGACCCGATCGATCCCGCCGGATCGGCCAGCCGGAATCGGCGTCGACGTCGGCACGGTGGCCGCCGTCGCGCTCGTCGTCCTCGCGGTCGTGGCGCAGACGGGCGCGGTCGTCGCCGCCGACGTCTACGGACCCTCGGACCGCGACAATCGACTCGCCCAGTTCGCCCAGCCGCGCGACGACCTCGCCCCCTTCGCGGCGAGCGCGGCGGCCGCTGCCGACGGCGATCCGTCCACGGTCGAGGTCGTGTACGTCGGGGCGGCCTATCGGCTCCCGGCGGGCGACGATCGGCTTCCGCCGGTCGGTGACGCCTGGGGGAACCGGCTCCCACTCCCGTGGTACGTCGCGTCCGCCGGCGCGGACTCGGCGAGCGCCGCGAACGTGTCAGTTTTCGCCGCCCGGTATGCGACCCCCGCCACGGCCGGCGGCGGAACCGACTCCGACCCGGACTCGCTCCCCCCGATCGTCGTCGCCGACCCGGTCTACCGCCCCGCGCTCTCGGATCTCCTGGGCCAGTCGTACGAGGCGACGACGTACCACCTCGGACTGTGGGACCGCGAGGTCGTCGTCTTCGCTCGGACGGGAGCCTGCTGTCGCTATCGATAATTAATATCCGTTACAATCTTTCCGAAATTTATATTCCAATCTTGTGCCCGTGTAGATGTATGGGTATTCGAGACTTGTTCGATCCGTCCGGCATCGCGGTCATCGGGGCGTCGGCGACGCCCGGGAAGCTAGGGAACGACGCGATGGCGAACGCGAAGGAGTTCGACGGGCCCGTCTATCCGGTCAACCCCTCGGGCGAGGGCGAGGTCTACGGCTACGAGTTCGTCGACTCGGTCGCGGACACCGACGCCGACCTCGCGCTGTGTTGTGTCCCCGCGCCCGCCACGCCCGACGTGATCGAAGAGTGCGGGGAGGCCGGCGTCGGCGCGGCCGTCATCTTCGCCGGCGGGTTCGCCGAGGCCGGCGAGGAAGGCAGAAAGCGCCAGGAGGCGATCCGACAGACCGCCGAGGAGTACGACATCACCGTGCTCGGTCCCAACACGGCCGGCCACATCATCCCGCACAAGCAGATCTACAGTTCGTTCGTGCCCGGCTTCGACGAGATCGAGACCGGCGACGTCGCCGTCGTCGCCCAGAGCGGCGGCATCGGCGTGACGTCGACCTTCCAGCTCGAGCGCGAAGGCTACGGCATCTCCGGGATGTACGGGCTCGGGAACCGCGTGAACACGGACTTCGCAGACGTGCTCCCGATGCTCGACGAGGACCCCCAGACGAAGGCGATCGGCCTCCACATCGAGGGAACAGAAGACATCGACCGGTTCTTCGACGTCGTCGAGGACACGGAGACGCCCCTCGTCGCGCTCAAATCGGGGTCCCGGATGCAGGAGTTCGTCCAGTCGCACACGGCCGCACCGGCCCAGGAGTACGAGCGCTACGAGCGGGTGATCAGAGAAAACGGCGGCGTGATGGCGGAGTCGGTGACGGAGATGCTCGATGCGACCCGGGTGCTCGCGAAGTCGCCCGTGCCCGACGGCCCGAACGTCGGTCTCGTGACCGCACAGGCCGGGCCGGGGATCATGCTGGCGAACTACCTCGCCGAGCGCGACGTCCCGTTCCCGGAACTGACCCCAGAGACACAAGAGCGCCTCGACGACCTGCTCCTCGGGTTCACCTACGAGGAGAACCCGGTGGACACGGGTCGCCCGATGCCCGAGTTCGGCCAGGTCATCGACGCCGTCGCCCGCGACGACAACGTCGACATCGTCCTCGTCTACGAGATCTTCGAACACTCCCTCGGCTACCCGGTCGAGGAACTCGAACAGCTCGCCGAGGACCTCGACAAGCCCATCGTCTTCACCGTCGCCGGGCCGTACGACGCGCTCGAACCGGACAGAAAGCGGATGGAAGAGATCGGCATCCCCACGTTCGACGCGCCCGAGCGCGGGGCGTACGCCGCGTCGGTGCTCGTCGATTCGATCCGACCGGCGGAGTCCCAGCGGTCGAAGACCGCGACGACGACGGACTTCTAGAGGGATTATACTGTCGGACGAACCAGTGGGACCCCCATCCCCCCTCCGGGGGAGACCCAGGCGTAGCAGAACGGTCGTCCGACAGGATAGTCTCTTATGAGGGGCAGTCTCACCGAAAGCCCATCGCTTCGATCTGTTCTTGGTAGCGGTTCCGGATGGTGACTTCGGTGACCTGGGCGACGTCTGCGACCTCGCGCTGGGTCTTCTTCTCGTTGCAGAGCAGCGAGGCCGCATAGATCGCCGCGGCCGCGAAGCCAGTCGGCGACTTCCCCGAGAGCAGGCCCTGTTCGGCGGAGACGTCGATGATCTCTGTCGCCTTCGATTGGACCTCCTCGGAGAGATCGAGCGCCGAGGCGAACCGCGGGACGAACTGCTTGGGATCGACGGGTTTCAGTTCGAGACCGAGCTCCTGGGAGATGTACCGATAGGTCCGGCCGATCTCTTTTTGGGGGACGCGCGAGACTTCCGCGACCTCGTCGAGCGACCGGGGGATGCCCTCCTGCCGGCAGGCGGCATAGAGCGCAGAGGTGGCGACGCCCTCGATCGAGCGGCCGCGGATGAGGTCTTCGTTGAGCGCGCGCCGGTAGATGACCGACGCGACCTCCCGTACCGAGCGCGGGACGCCCAGCGCCGACGCCATCCGGTCGATCTCCGAGAGCGCGAACTGCAGGTTCCGCTCGCCCGCGTCCTTCGTCCGGATCCGCTCTTGCCACTTCCGCAGGCGGTGCATCTGCGAGCGCTTCTCCGAGGAGAGCGACCGGCCGTAGGCGTCTTTGTCCTTCCAGTCGATCGTCGTCGTCAGCCCCTTGTCGTGCATCGTCTCCGTGATCGGTGCGCCGACCCGGGACTTCGACTGCCGCTCGGAGTGGTTGAACGCGCGCCACTCGGGGCCGCGGTCGATCTGTCGCTCGTCCAAGACCAGGCCACAGTCGTCACACACCAGCTCGCCCTGGTCGGCGTCCGTGACGACGTTCGTCGACTCACACTCCGGACACACGAGCTGTTCGTCGTCCGGCTGTTCGCTCTCCTGCTCTCGCTGGCGCTGGCGACTCGGACGTTCCATTATAAGGTTTGTGGTGAACGGTGGATTTAAACCTTTGTAACAGATTCCCAATATGAGCTGTGGATTACCACGCGTATTCGAGAAGACTTTTTGTATTATCGGAGGGTATGATACGGCGATGAAAGCCGCCCTCGCGATCGCCGACGCGTCGCTCCCGAGGGGAGCCGGGTCGGATCGGACCGCGCCGACGGGCCGACGGAGGTGGAGCTGATGGCCACGAGATCGGCGCTGGAGACGCAACTGGCGGTGGTCGCGGGCTTCGACGAGCCGCGCGTGGATCTCGAACAGTACCCGACGCCCCCGGAACTGGCCGCCCACGTCGTCCACGTCGCAGACCTCACCGGCGACATCGACGGCCGGACCGTCGTCGACCTCGGGACCGGGACCGGGATGTTAGCGCTCGGCGCGGCGCTCCGCGGCCCCGCGCGGGTCGTCGGCGTCGACGTCGACCGGACGGCACTCGCGACGGCGACGGAGAACCGACGGCGGGTCGGCACCACGACGCCGATCCACTGGGTGCACGCCGACGCGACGCGCGCGCCGCTGTGTCCCCCGGCGCCGACGACGGTACTGATGAATCCGCCGTTCGGCGCCCAACGGGGGAACGAACACGCCGATCGGGCCTTCCTCGCGACCGCGGCCGAACTGGCCGCCGTCTCGTATTCGATCCACAACGAGGGATCACGGTCGTTCGTCGAGTCGTTCGCTGCAGACCACGGCGGGACGGTGACCCACGCCTTCCAGGCCACGCTCTCTCTCGATAGACAGTTCGAGTTCCACGAGACCGAGACCGAAGCGATCGACGCCGAGGTCTACCGGATCGAGTGGGACGGTCCGGGCGACGGCGGATAACGAACCCGTTGGGACCCTCGCGCCCTTCCGGGAGATACCCGGGCGTAGCAGGACGTTCGTCCGACAGTATATCACTGGTAGGTCTCTTTCGCCAACAGCTCCAGCCGCGTCCGATCGTAGGAGACGTACACGCGCGAGGCGTTCCGGGTGAACGTCAGGCCCTCGAGCGTCACCGACCGGTTTTTCGCCGGGATCGCGACGCTCACCGAGCTGTTGCCGCGGCCGATGCGGATCAGGTATCGGTTCCGCCTCGGCACGACCGTGACGTTCCGGCCGGCGAGCACCGGGCCGGCGGTGACGGGCTCTGAGGTGTAGACGACGCGGCTCGACTCGCCGTCGCCGATCGCGACCCGGTAGGCCGTGCCGCTGCCGAGCACGGTCCACCCGTCGCGCTGGGCGTAGACCGTCTCGCGCCAGCCGACGCCGCCCAGTCTGATCGCGACCTGTCCGGTGAACGCCAGCCGCCCTTTCGAGACGGCGGTGGTCCAGATCCCCCGATCGCGGCTGCGAACGATCACGCCGGAGGTGTTTACCGCCGTCGTCTCGCCGAACGCCTCGACGTCGACCACCGAGACGAGCCCGTTCCTGACGCCCTCGGCGTAGGTCACCTCGTAGTCGCGGACCTGGAGTTCCTCGCCCGGAAGCTCGCCCGTGTCGGCGGTGAACAGCTTCGTCGGCACGGCCGGACCGGCCAGGGCCGCAGTCGAAAGCAGGAGGACGCCGGCCGCGACCTGCCACGTTCGGACGTCGCCGCTGTCGACCCCGATATCCCAGGTGAAAACCGTCGCGTCGCTCGATACGACCGAGGAGACGACCAGTAGTGCGAGACCCGCGACGAGAGCGAGTCCCACGGCGCGGTAGAGCACGTAGGTCTCGGCGCCGCGGTACCAGTAGACGGCCCACAGCGACTGTTCGACCGCGAACAGGATCGTCCCGAGCCAGAGGCGGCGGGCGCTCGGACGCGTCTCGGCCGCGCGCGAGCGGACCAGGACCACGCCGACGAGCACGCCGATCAACAGCCCGAGACCGTGGCCCTGGATCGCGATGTCGGCCCACCACGGCGAGATGTACCCGGGGTGACCGCTGGCGACGAGGACCGGCGTCTGGAGCGTATTGTACAGTAGTCGCAGCGCGCCGCCGGCCGAGAGCGCGATCACGGTCGCCAGCGGGTAGTTCACGAGCGCGACGCCGGCGAACGCGAAGACGACGCCGGAAAAGCCGATGATCGGGCCGAGCGAGAAGACCGACGTGAGGAGTCCCACGGTGACGACGACCAGCGGAAACGCGACGAACGCGCGGACGAACGGGTTCGTCCGGAGCGTCGCGAACGACTGGGACCCCCGCTCTCTGGGGAAGTGACTCCAGGCGTACTCCGCCAGGGGACCGAGCGTGAGAGTGCCCACGAGATTGCCGAGCAGGTGTCCGGGACCGTTGTGGGAAAAGGCGGCCGTCAACAGCCCGACCGGGTAGAAGTACGACCAGGCCCGGAACGGGATCGTGACCGGCGCGTACCAGTGGCCGAACCCGCTCTGGACGAAGAGATACACCGCGAGGACGAACAGCGCGGAGACGATCGTCCCCCACGGGACCCCGAGCACGAACCGGCGGCGAAGCGCCGCCCCGATCGGCGAGGAGCGATCGAGAAACGCGGCGACGGCGATCGAGACGGCGAGGGCGACGACCACGCCGATGCGTTGGAGAAGACCGAACGAGAGCGCGTCCATCGTGCGTTCCGAACGGACGCGCAGTTAATAGGGATTGTTGTCCGGACCTCTATCGAAACGACACCGCGTTCAGAGCTTCTGCTCGGCGTCTTCGGCGAGTTCTTTCATCCGCTTGCCGACGCGGCCGGCGTTGGAGAACTCGTCTTCGCTCATCGCCGTCGCGAGGGCGTTGCCGAGGACGAAGACCGCGTGTTTGTGTTCGCTCTTGGACTTGTGGACGTGTGAGGGGTCGACCTCCAGTTCCTCGTACGGCTCGAAGATACTCTCGTCGACGTCCTCGCGCGCTGCGAAGTTGTCCTTGATGATGACCATCTGTTCGTGCAGTTCCAAAAGCTCGTCCTTGTGCATATCCGTGGATACGCGCGAAGTCGGTTTAAGCATTATTGGTGACAACTCACATCCCGCGAAGAGACAGAGCCCCACGCCGCGAACCTCGACGAAACCGGTCTCCTATACTGTCGGACGAACCCCGGATCAGAAGACGTACTCGTCTTCGTGACCCATCATTCCGTCGTCTTCGTAGCGATCCTCTTCGTCCATCGGGCCGCTCGTCTTGTACGCCCGAATGCCCGTCGAGAGGAGTTCTTCGAGGGCTTCCTCGCGATTGACGAACTCCCCCTGCTCGACGAGCTGGGCGATCTGCATCTCGAGATGTTCGGGGACGTTGATGTTCACTTTGGGCATCTGAACGTCAGGGGGTTTGAAGCGGGGTTATTTAAACTCTGCGGCGAAGTTTCGCCGTTCGAGAAACTATAGTTCGCCAATAGCGTACAATATATTTCCAAATAGCGACGTTTGTTTCTGATATCGTGATTCAGAATCGAGGCGCCGGTCGCCGTTTCGCTCCCGGAATTCGTATCCCGATATGTGGTTTATTAAGTGAGTATCGCAACTGTGCATCGATCGCGAGTCGTAGAACCGGCCGTCCGCCGGATAGTCAAATAAAAGGCCCTCGCGTCCTCAGAGTCGCTAATGGAATCGATGCGGACTGACGCGGCGGAGCACGGTCTCGTCAGCCGGTCGGTCCCGATCGCGACGCCGTCTTTTCGCGCCGCCCTGCGGACGGCAGATCGCCCGAGAACTGTCTGGAGCGCGCCCGGGGAGGCGACCATCGTCGGGAGCGGGGCGGCCGCGACGCTCACCGCCGACGGCTCGGATCGGTTCGAGACCGTCCGCGAGACCGCCGAGTCGCTGTTTTCGGCCGGGGACGTCCACGCCGGGACCGAGGCGGCCCGCCCCCGGCTCTTCGGCGGATTCGCCTTCCACACCGACGGCGTCAGCGCCGCGCCCTGGGGGGGGTTTCCCGCGGCGCAGTTCGTCCTCCCGCGCGTACAGGTCACGTGGACCGACGGCGGCGCGTGGCTGACGGTGAACGCGATCGGACCGGACGCGACCGCCGAGACCGTCGAAGCCCGGCTCGACGCCGAGACCGATCGGCTCGGGTCGATCCGAGAGGGCCCGCCCGCCGGAGCGCCGGGCGTGCGGGATCGCCGCCGGACGACCGCCCGGGAGGACTGGCGCGCCGGTGTCGAGGCGGCGATCGATCGGATCCGGGCCGGCGACCTCCGGAAGGTCGTCCTCGCGCAGGCGCTGGAGGCGGATCTCGCGTCGCCGCTCCCCCTGCCGACCGTCCTCTCTCGGCTCGGCGATCGGTATCCGGAGTGCTATCGCTTCCTCGTCGAGCCGGCAGCAGAAACGGAGGGACCGGCGGCCTCGTTCTTCGGGGCGACGCCCGAGCGCCTCGTCTCCGTCCGCGGCCGGACGGTCGAGACCGGCGCGCTCGCCGGGACGACCGGGCGCGGGGAGACGCCTGCCGAAGACGAGTGGCTCGCACAGGAGTTGGCCCAAGACGACAAGAACGCCCACGAGCACGAACTCGTCGCGGAGACGATCCAAGACCAGCTCTCGCCCTACGCGGCGTCGGTCAGCGCCGGTCCACGACGGGTCAAGCGGCTCGCGACCGTCCAGCACCTCTGGACTCCGATCACCGCGACGCTCGACCGCGACGAGCACGTCCTCTCGCTCGTCGACGCGCTCCATCCGACGCCCGCGGTCGGCGGGCTCCCCCCCGAGCGTGCGCTCGAGACCATCCGTGAAACGGAGCCGTTCGATCGAGGCTGGTACGCCGCGCCGGTGGGCTGGATCGACGCCGCCGGCTACGGGACCTTCGCCGTCGCGCTCCGCTCGGCCGTCGCCCGCGGAAATGCCGCGACGCTCTTCGCCGGCGTCGGCATCGTCGCCGACTCGGACCCCGACCGCGAGTGGGACGAGGTGCAGCTGAAGTACCGGCCGATCCTCGATGAACTGGAGCGCGACGATGACTGACTCGGGGCGGCCGACGGATCCGAACCGGAACGCGCTGTGGGCGCGGGTCGTCGTCGACGAACTCGCTGCCGTCGGCGTCGACGCGGTCTGCATCTCGCCGGGGAGCCGCTCGACGCCGCTTACCGTCGCGTTCGACCGCCACGACGACGTCCGCGTCTTCTCGCACCTCGACGAACGCGCCGCGGCCTACTTCGCGCTCGGCCGGGCACGCCGCACCGGGGACGTGACGCCGCTCGTCTGTACCTCCGGCACGGCGGCGGCGAACTACCATCCGGCGGTGATCGAGGCCTCGCAGTCGCGCGTTCCGCTGCTGCTTTTGACGGCCGACAGACCACCCGAACTCCGGGACTCCGGCGCGAACCAGACGATCGACCAAGAGAAGCTCTACGGCGACGCCGTGCGGTGGTACCGCGACGTCGCCGAACCGGAGCCGACCCCGCGGAAGGTGCGGTCGCTCCGGACGACCGCCGCGCGCGCGGTGACGAACGCGACCGGAACGCCGGCCGGACCGGTCCACCTCAACTTCCCGTTCCGCAAGCCGCTGGAGCCGACGCCCGTCGACGGCGACGTTCCCCCGGACCTCCCGGAAGCGGCCGTCGAGGGACGCGACGGCCCGTTCGTCGATACGACCACCGGCGTCCCCGAACTCGACGACGACGCCCTGCGCGACCTGGCGGCCGCCCTCTCGGAACCGCGCGGACTGCTCGTTGCCGGCCCGGCGGACGCGCCCGGCGTCGATCCCGAGGCGGTCGGTGCGTTCGCTCACGCCAGCGGGTTCCCGGTCCTCGCAGACCCGCTGTCGGGCGTGCGTTACGGCGGTGTCGTCCGCACGACGCCGATAATCGGGAGCTACGACGGCTTCCTCGGCGATCGCGTCCGCGACGCGTGGCCGGATCCGGACGTCGTGGTCCGCGTCGGGGCCTCGCCGACCTCAGAGCCGCTCCGGACGTACCTCGCCGCGGTCGACGCCGACCAGTACGTCGTCGACCCCGCCGCCGGGTGGCGCGAGGCGGAGTACACCGCGACCGACCTCGTCGTCGCCGACCCGTCGCGGCTCCTCGGCCGGCTCTCCCGACTGCTGGCGGGGCCCGGTGACGACGCGTGGCGCGACCGCTGGACGGACGCCCAGGCGGCGCACGCAGCGGTCCTCGACGAGCGGGAGGACTTCTGCGAGGGGCGAATCCTGGAGGACGTCGTCGACTTGGCGCCCGACCCGTCGACGATCTTCGTCTCGAACTCGATGCCCGTCCGCGACCTGGACCGGTTCGGCGCGCCGACGACGCGTTCGTACACCGTTCTCGGGAACCGCGGCGCCTCCGGCATCGACGGCATCGTCTCGACGGCGCTCGGCGCCGGCTCGGCGACGACAGACGACCTGACGCTCGTCACCGGCGACCTGGCGTACTACCACGATATGAACGGCCTCCTGGCGCTGGGCCGCTGCGACGTCGAGGCCACGATCGTCCTCGTCAACAACGACGGCGGCGGCATCTTCCATATGCTCCCGATCGAGTCGTTCGACCCGCCGTTCACCGCCCAGTTCGTGACGCCCCACGGGCTGGATTTCGAGCCGACCGAAGGTCTCTACGATCTCTCGTTCGCGCGCGTCGCCGGCGGGGACCGGGAGGCGTTCCGCGACGCCTACGCCGAGGCGACCACGAGCGACGGCTCCCACGTCATCGAGGTGCGGACAGACGCCGAAGCGAGCCACCGCGCTCGCGAGGAACTCCGCGTGCGCGCCGTCGAACGGGTCCTCGACGAGACCGCCTGAGGCGGCTCGATCGGCCGACTCCCGGATCCGTCGCGTGCGGCGAAACGAATCTTTTTGCGGATACCGGTCGGTCCCCCGATATGGTCTCGGAGATCTTCGATTCGACGCGCTGGGAGGAAGTCGACGGCGCCGACGCGTTCGACGACGTCACCTACCACCGCGGCACCGACGTCCCCGCGGTACGGATCGCCTTCGACCGCCCCGAAAAACGGAACGCGTTCCGGCCGGGGACGGTCGACGAACTCTACGCCGCGCTCGATCACGCGCGCAAGCAGGCCGACGTCGGCTGCGTGCTCCTGACCGGGAACGGCCCGTCGCCGACCGACGGCGGCTGGGCGTTCTGCGCCGGCGGCGACCAGGCCGTCCGCGGCGAGTCGGGCTACGAGTACCGCGCGGACGACGAAGCCGACGAGAGCGACGACCCGCTGGTCCGCCAGGCCAAGGCGGGGCGCCTGCACATCTTAGAAGTCCAGCGTCTCATCCGGTTCATGCCCAAGCCGGTCGTCGCCGTCGTGCCCGGGTGGGCCGTGGGCGGCGGCCACTCGCTGCACGTCGTCTGCGACCTGACGCTCGCGTCCGCGGAACACGCGAAGTTTCTCCAGACGGACCCGGACGTCGCCTCCTTCGACGGCGGCTTCGGCTCGGCGTATCTCGCGAAGCAGGTCGGCCAGAAGAAGGCTCGCGAGATCTTCTTCCGGGGCAAGACCTACTCGGCCGAGGAAGCCGTCGAGATGGGGATGGCGAACGAGGCGATCCCACACGCAGAACTCGAAGACGTCGCCCTGGAGTGGGCCGACGAGATGACCGATAAATCGCCAACCGCGATACGAATGCTCAAGTACGCGTTCAATATGACCGACGACGGTCTCGTCGGCCAGCAGGTGTTCGCCGGCGAGGCGACGCGGCTCGCGTATATGACCGAGGAGGCCCAGGAGGGCCGCGACGCCTTCCTCGAAGGCAGAGAGCCGGATTTCTCGGAGCACCCCTGGCACTACTAGTATACTGTCGGACAGACGTTCGTGAATCAGATCGGCACCTCGGGGTGCCGAGACGCGTCACATCGTTCTGTCCGACAGTATCACTATAATGACGGTTGTCGTCTCTCTCCCGAGGCGGCGAGCGGTCGTAACCGATGTCGGGTCTACCCCCCGTCGACAAACCGAACTTTGACGCCGACGCCGGTCTGAGACGAGAGTGATGAGCACCCAGGACATCACGCGGCGAGAGGCGTGGGTGATCGCCGCGCGCCCGCAGACGCTGCCGGCGGCTGCGTCGCCGGTCGTCGTGGGCGTGGGACTGGCGCTGCACGACGGCGTCTTCGCGGCGCTGCCCGCGCTCGCGGCGCTCGTCGGCGCCGGCCTGATCCAGATCGGTACCAACTTCGCGAACGACTACTACGACGCGGTGCAGGGCGCAGACACCGAAGACCGGGAGGGGTTCACCCGGGTGACCGCGGGCGGGCTGATCGAGCCCGAGACGGTGAAGCGCGCGATGTATCTCGCCTTCGCCGCCGCGATCCTGGTGGGGAGCTATCTGGTGTACGTCGGCGGCGTCCCGATCCTCGTGATCGGCCTGCTCTCGGTCGCCTCGGGCATCGCCTACACGGGCGGGCCGTACCCCCTCGGCTACCACGGGCTCGGCGACCTCTTCGTCTTCGTCTTCTTCGGTCTCGTCGCGGTCGCGGGGACCTACTACGTGCAGGCCGCCGCGGCGCTCGCCGGCCCGCTACCGACGGGGATCCCCCCCGGAACCCTCCCCGCCACCGCGTTCGTCGCGGCGCTCCCGATGGCGGCGCTCGCGACGGACATCCTCGTCGTCAACAACGTCCGAGACCGGGAGGAAGACGCACAGACGGGCAAGCGGACGCTCGCGGTCCGGTTCGGCTATGAGTTCGCCCGCGCGGAGTTCGTCGCGATGCTCGCGCTGGCGTACGCCGCCCCGTTGTGGTTCCTCGTTCGTCCCGGATTCACGGCGGCCGTGGCGCTCCCGTATCTCACGCTCCCCTACGCGCTCGACGTCACGCGGACGATGCTCGAAGAGACCTCAGGCGACGTCCTGAACCCGACGCTCGAACGGGCCGGCCGGCTGCTGGCGGCCTACGCGATCGCGTTCGCGGTCGGTCTCTCGCTCACCGGGCTTCCGCCGTGACCGGGATCGACGTCGAGCCGTTCGCGCTCCGGCTGAACGCCCCCCTCGACACGGCCGCCGGCCGGATCGAACGCCGGGAGGGATTCCTCGTCCGCGTCGAACGGGACGGCGTCGTCGGGCTGGGCGAAGCGACGCCGCTTCCGGGCTGGACGGAGTCCCGAGCGGCGTGCCAGACGGCACTGGCGAGCGCTCGCGACGAGGCCACCGGCACCAGCGGGGGAGACGAGCCGACCGATCGACCTGCGACATCGTCCGTCGCCGACGCCGCGCCCGCAGCACGACACGGGATCGAACTCGCGAACGCCGACGCCGGCGCCCGCGCGGCCGAGGAGTCGCTGGCGGAACACCTGGCCGACGGTTCGCCGGCCGCGACCGTTGCGGTGAACGCGACCGTCGGCGACGGGACCGTCTCCGAGACCGCGGACGCGACGCGGAAGGCCGTCGAGGCGGGATACGACGCCGTGAAGGTGAAAGTCGGCGCTCGCGATCCGGCGGTCGACGAGCGACGGCTCCGTCGGGTCCGCGACGTCGCCGGCGACGGCGTCGAACTCCGCGCGGACGCCAACGGCGCGTGGGACCGCACGACGGCGGAGCGACTGCTCGAGGTCGCCGCCGGTCTGGACGTCGCCTACGTCGAACAGCCGCTCTCCGCGGACGACCTCGAAGGGCACGCGGCGCTCCGCGGCCGCGGGGTCGACGTGGCCCTCGACGAGTCGCTCGCGGCGGTGCGTCCGGAGACCGCGCTCGACGCGGCGGCGGCCGACGTGCTCGTCTGCAAACCGATGGTGCTCGGCGGCCCGGTGCGCACGCGCGACGTCGCACGGCGCGCGGCCGCACGCGGCGTCGACACCGTCGTGACCACGACGATCGACGCCGTGGTCGCACGCGTCGGTGCGCTCCACGTCGCGGCCGCGCTCCCGGCCGACCGCGCCTGTGGTCTCGCGACCGGCTCGCGGCTCGCGAGCGACCTCGCTCCCGATCCGGCGCCGGTCGAGGCGGGACGGGTGGCCGTCCCCGACGGTCCCGGCCTCGCGGGCGACGCGTTCGACGACCTCCGGGTCGACCCGAGCGCGGCCAGTGGGCGATAGCGGGGTATAAATCCCGCAGTCCGCTACGGGGGGTATGGCAGAACCGACCTCGAGGCAGCGTCGGCTTCTCGTCGGTCTGATCGTCTTCGCCGCGATCGTCTTTCTCGGCGGCATCGTCGTCGTCGCGTTCCTGACCGGCGCGTTCTGACCGCCGCGATCGCCCGGCGGCGGGGGTCCGGCGCGATCACGACGCCCGGTCGCCCTCGTCCGGTCGATGGGTGGCGCCCGGTCGGCTGTCCGCGCCCTTCCGGCGGATCGCGGCCGCGGCGTTCGAGGCGTCGTAGCCGAAGTAGACGTTTCGGGCGTACGTCTCTGCGACCGCCGTCGCGTTCACGAGATCGTCGATGTCCACCTCGACCGCGTAGAGTTCGACGGAGAACGGAACGTCGACGGCGTCGAGTCGGCTCTCGAAGCCCCTCGCGATCGTCTCCAGCCAGTAGGTCGTCCCGTAGTGCGTGTCGTAGAGCGGCACCACGAACTCGTCGACGGAGGCGGCCAGCGCGTCGACGTCGATGCCGGCGCGGCGGGCGAGGTGGCCGGGATACGGATCCGGATACAGCGTGAGATACGTCCGGCCGGGGACGCGTTCGGCGGCCGCAGCGACGAAGTCGGTGATCTCGGCGACGCGCCAGGCGGTGCGGTCGTCGTAGTCGCTCTCGGCGAAGCGCCGCTCGCACCGCTCACAGCGGCAGTACCCCTCGCGCGGGAAGCCGACGTCGTCGAGGCGGACGTCCCCACTGGCGGCCGCACACTCTTCTATGATCTCGAGGAGACCCGCGCGGTAGTCCTCGTTGGTCGGACAGACGTACGACCAATCGAAGAACTCCTGGTCGCGCGTGGCGGGCGTCCCGTCGTCGTCGACGGCCGCGAGGTCCGGGTCGGCGTCCACCGCGGCGGTGTCGCCGAAACAAGAGAGCATATTCACCGCGTCCGAGAGCGGTTCGTCGGCCCGACCGGTCACGTCTTTGACCTCGTAGAAGCCGACGTCGAACTCGTCCCACCCGACTTCTTCGGCGTTCCGCGTGACGATTCCGTACACACGCGGCGTTTCGGGTCGATCGGCATCATAATGACGGTTGTGACTTTGTACCGGTGCTCGCTGCCCCGGTGTCGGCGAGCACCGCGAAGAGACGACAACCGTCATTATCAGTCGTTCGTTCCGGTCGGAACCCGGATCCGGACCTGATACTGTCCGACAGTATGAACAGGGGCACCCAGAAACTCGAACAGCGCGAGATTGACATCCTCCCGCGCCTAAAGCGCGAGGATTCCCCGAAGGGGATATTCAGGTTGCGCGTTTCCTCGGTTCTCAAGTACGCTTTCGCGTGGAACGTCAACGGTCGCCACCGAGTTGTGACCAACGGTGTGCTTTCCAGCGCGTGTAGCCCTGTCAATGGGGCCTTCCTCCCCGCATACAGC
>JBDGUP010000016.1:0-16616 GCA_042215815.1 Haloquadratum sp.
CGTGGTCGCGTCGGTCGCGTCGCCGCCCGTCTCGTCGCCGCCCGTCTCGTCGCCGCCCGTCTCGTCGCCGCCCGTCTCGTCGCCGCCGGCCGCTTTCTCACCCTCCGGCTCTGCGGCCGCGCGGATCTCCGCGACGAGGTCGCTCGGGTCCCGCTGGGATTCGCCGTTCTCTTCGATCTCGTGGAGGATGTCGAGGATCTCGTCCATCCCGTCGAAGACGAGGTCCATCCGCTCGTGGGTCACCTCGATGTTCCCCTGGCGGACCTCGTCGAGCAGGTCTTCGACCGCGTGAGCGACGTTCTGGGCGTTCTCGAACCCCATCGCACCGAAGTTCCCCTTCAGGGTGTGGGCCTGGCGGAAGATGTCGTCGATCGCCTCGGCGTCGTCGGGGTTCGACTCGAGCTCCAAGAGCGAGTTGTTCAGCTGGGTGATGCTCTCTTCGGACTCTGTGATGAATTCGTCGTAGAGTTCGTCGTCCATCGGTCACTCCTCCTCGAAGTACTGCAGTGCGTTCTCTGCGATCTCGTCGGCGGGGGCGACGACGTCGACGCAGCCGGATTCGATCGCCCGGCGGGGCATCCCGAAGATCGCCGACGTCGATTCGTCCTGTGCGATGGTGCGGCCGCCCGCCTCGTGGATCCGTTCCATCCCGTCGACGCCGTCGCGGCCCATCCCGGTGAGCAGGGCCGCACAGAGCGGCCCCGAGACGCTCTCGACGACCGACGCCATCGTGACGTCGATCGCGGGCCGCACGCCGTGGATCGGCTCGGTCTCGGAGAGTTCGAGCCTGAGCCGGTCGTTGCGGTCGCCCGTGACGAGCAGGTGATAGCCGCCGGGGGCGACTCGCGCCTCGCCGACGCCGATCCGCTCGCCCGAGTCCGCCTCCGCGACCGAGTACGCCGAGCGGTTGTCGAGCCGGGTGGCGAACCGCGAGGTGAACCCGTCCGGCATATGCTGGACGACGAGGACCCGGAGGTTCGCCCGGCTCGGGAGCCCGGCGAGGACTTCCTCGACGACCTTCGGGCCGCCGGTCGACGCGCCGATCACGAGCGTGCCGACGTCCGGGTAGGCCGTCTCGGCTTCGCCCGTCGCTCCGGCGGACGCCTCCCGCGTGGACGCGGCCGCCGATCCCGAGCCGGCGGTCGCTCGCGTCCCGCTCGCGGCGGTGGACGCCCCCGCCGTCGATCCGGTCGTCGGGGTGCCGACCTTGGCCTCCGCGGAGAGGTCGACCTGGGCGGCCGACTCGACTTTGTCCACCAGTTCGCGTTTCACCTTCGGCATCGAGGAGGTGACCTCGCCGCCGGGTTTCGTGACGAAGTCGACCGCGCCCCGGTCGAGCGCCTCGAAGGTCACGTCCGCGTCCTCCTCGGCGTGCGCAGAGAGCATCAGTATCGGGGTCGGGTGGGCCTCCATGATCTCTTCGACCGCTTCGAGGCCGTTCATCTCGGGCATCTCGATGTCCATCGTCACGACGTCGGGGTCGTGTTCGACGACGGCGTCGAGCGCGTTCGCGCCGTCGTCGGCCTCGCCGACGACCGAGATCCCACCCTCTTCGAGCAGCCGCTGGATCAGCGACCGCATAAACCGCGAGTCGTCGACCACGACGGCCCGCGTCTCCGTGTCGCCGCCGCCCGCGTCCGGGGTCGCACTCATCGCTCCCCTCGCTGGCGCCGCGTGGCGGCTCGTCGCTCGTGCCCGCTCATCTCTATTGGCCCTTCCGAACTGGGGAACTTAAGCACTCGCCGGCGAGAATCAGCCCTGATAATGACGTGCGTACATTTATTGTCGAGTCGTGCGCCGTCCGAAGTAACGACCGGCGGCGCCGTCGCCGGAGACATCGCTATGTCCCAGGAACAATCCGCTGCACGGGTTTCAGGGCCCGCTTCCGACGACTCAGAGAGCACCGCCGAACAGATACAGGTCCTCGAATTCGAGCTGGGCGGCGAAACCTACTGTGTCGACATCGACTACATCTCCGAGATCGTCGATCGGGGGTCGCTCACGAAGGTCCCGAACGCTCCGGAGTTCGTCGAGGGCGTGATGGACCTCCGCGGTCGCACGACCTCGATCGTCAACCCGAAGACGCTGTTGAACGTCGAAGACGACCTCGACGAGGCCGAACGGATCGTCATCTTCGACTCCAGTACCTTCGAGGACGACGCCGCGGTCGGCTGGCTCGTCGACGAGGTCGACCAGGTGGTCCGGGTCTCGATGGACAACGTCGAGGACCCGCCGATGGAGCGCGGCGACTTCATCGAGGGCATCATCCGCCGCGAGGACGGTCTCGTCGTGTGGATCTCGCCGACGAAGACCGTGGGCGACTGATACTGTCGGACAGGCGTTCGTGAATCAGTTCGGCACCCCGGAGTGCCGAGACGCGTCACCTCGTTCTGTCCGACAGTATGACAATAGACAGTATGAGCTGATTACTCTCGCCGTGTACCGGTGAACGCCGCGGACGACCCGCGAAGCCCGTCGAACGCGAGCAGTAACGCGACCGCGACGCAGCCGCCGGCCAGCCCGAACGCCGGCAGGTAGCCGGCCGCGTCGGCGACGGCGCCGCCCAGCACGCTCCCGATGCCGCCGCCGAGGCTGCCGATCGCCGTGTAGGCGCCGAGCGCCTCCGCGCGGACGGGCTCGGGCGCGAGTTCGGTGACGAGCCCCGTCGCGGTCACCGCGATGACCGCCCAGGAGGCGCCGATCGCGAAGAAGAAGAGCCCGACCACGACGAGCCCGACCGGCGGTGCGATCGCAGAGCCCGCGACCGCGACGACCGGGAACGCACCCGTCCGAAACGCTAACGCAGCCGCCTGGAGCGAAAAGGGGTCGTACTCGGCGGCCAGCGATCCGGCGGGGGCGTAAGCCGCCGCCGACGCCGCGGCGTTGACCACGAAGAGCGCGAACACCGCATCGGCCGCGTAGCCCGCCTCCACCAGATACGCCGGGAGCGGCCCGAAGAACGCCGAGAACCCGGCGAAGAACACCGCGGCCGCGAACAGGTATTCGACGAGCCGTGCGGAGAACCGCTCGCGGAGCCGGGCGACGCTCTCCCGGTCGAACCGGAGCCCCTGCGCCGCGAGGAAGAGCCGCATCGGCCCGTACGGCGCGGCACGGGCGGCTCCCGCCGTGTGCCCGTTGGCCGACCGTACCCGGTGGAAGAGGCGCCGGAACCGCTGGTCGGACATCGTCTGCGGCTCCGGGTACTGACGGAGGACGAAGAGCACGGCGCCGAGCGTGACGACCCCGCTGACGACGAAGAAGAGCCGTTTGGCGGCGAGGGGAGCGAGACCGACCCGGGGACCGCCGACGAGCGCCGACCACGCCCCGCCACCGACCAGACCGGCCAGCCAGCCGTACCCCTGATAGTGATTCAGCAGCCCGAACCGTTCCGTCCACTGCTCTGTCGGGTATCCCTCGACGACGATGACGTTCAAGACGGGAGTCGCGGCCGCGACCACGAACCACAGCGCCGCGTTGGCGACGAGCACCGTCCACGGCGACGAGAGGAACGGCAGCGAGAAGAACACGGCGGCGGCGAGACCGAGCGCGACGAGGAGGAACGGCCGCCGGCGTCGCGTCCGGGTCACGAGCCGCCCCCAGAGGATCGCACCCGGCACGCCGGCGAAGGCCGCCGTCGCCGCGATGAGGCTGACGAGGAACGCGCCCGCTCCGAGGTCGATCGCATACAGCGGGACGAAGAGCGAGGCCGCCCCGATCGCCGCGTAGCCGAGCGCCCAGCCGTAGAGCCACCGGTCGGCCGCGTCCGCCCCGTCGCCCTCCGTCTCCCGATCGCGCACGTCCGCCGACACGCGAACGCGCCGTATAGGTTTTGCCACCCGCGCCGGAGGCGGCGGTCCGGTCCCGCCACCGGACGACGAAAGCGCGTCCGGACGTTTTTGTCCCCCGAGCGCGAGCGGTCTCTATGTACCGCAAAGGGCACTACGGCGTCTCCCTGCTCGTCTTCGCGCCGGTCGCGTTCGCCCTCGTGGCGGCCGGTCGCGCCGACCTCGCTCTCGTGACGGGCGGCGCGATGCTCTGGCTGGCGATGCTCCCCGACGTCGACCAGCGGGTTCCCGGACTCTCCCACCGCGGTCCGACCCACTCGCTGGCGTTCGCGATCCTCGTCGGAGCCGTCTTCGCGAGCGCCGGCGTCGCGCTCCGCTCGGCCGCCGCGGACGGCGGCGCGACCGTCGCGAGCAGGCTCTCGATCGCTGCGCTGGGGTTTTTCGTCGGCGCGCTCGCGGTCGTCGCACACCTGCTCGGCGACGTCTTGACCCCCGCGGGCGTCGCGTTCTTCTGGCCCGTCTCCGACCGGACCTACTCCGTGGGCGCCTGGCGTGCGGACAACGCCGTCGCCAACTACGGGCTCTTCGCGGCGGGCGTCTTCGCCACCGGCGCAGCGGCGTATCTCGGCGTCCTCGTCTCCTGATCGGTGCCTCCGAAAAAATCGGATCGCCGCACTCCGGTTCCCCGGGATCACCCGACGACCGGCCGCGGACCGTCGTCGCCGTTCCCGAGGATGTCTTCGACGATGTCGTCGATGTCCGGGGCACGGCGATCGCGCCGTGGTTCGTCGGTCGGGTAGTGCGGGACCAGGGGCATCGTTCTCACCCCACCGGCACTACGGCTCGAAGCCAAAAAGGTACGGGGAC
Source organism: Haloquadratum sp. (assembly GCA_042215815.1). Taxonomy (GTDB): domain Archaea; phylum Halobacteriota; class Halobacteria; order Halobacteriales; family Haloferacaceae; genus Haloquadratum. Next base: position 4,653 of record JBDGUP010000016.1, read on the forward strand.
CGTCGCAACGGCACCGCCGCGGGGGAAACTATTACTCGTTCCCCCACGATGCGACGGGTATGAGTGTCGTTACCAGGGGAAGCGAGAACGAGACGGGGAGGTGTATGCTCTGTCGGGAGAACCGCGGGGCGGAAACGCACCAGGGGAAGCTACTCTGTCCGCCGTGCGTCCGACGGCTTCGCGAGTCAGACCTCATCGGCCCGGCGCCGACCGCCGCCGGGGACGAAGGCGGTGCAGAGACCGCCGAGACGCTCGAGACGGCTCTCGACCTCGCAGACCGCGAGGGCGTAGAACGCCTCGGTGGGAACCGATATCTGATCGTGATCGAGTAACGGGCGCCGTCGGTAGCGCCGTCCGCTCCGTCCCACGGGCCGTCCAGACTTCTCGGATACTGTAATCGAAGCGCCGGCGATCCTGGTACAGCTGTGGGAAAATCGCGGGTTTCTCCCCAGGGTGTTATCAAAAATGATACTTACCCGAAAGGGCTAAAGGGGATTGCTCGGAAGTCGGCAGTATCATTCCCTGAGACGGCCTCCGGCATCGCGACCGGACATCGACTGACAGACCAGAACTATGCTCATCCCCGAAACGATGACGTCAGCACGGAGCCAGCTCGACGCGGACGTACAGTCAGTCGATGGCAGATCGACCGAACGGACGATCACGGTCCTGTTCGTCGACGACGACGGGGCGTTCGCGAACATCGTCGCGGACTACCTCGGTCGCGAGCACGGGTTCGAGGTCTCCACCGAAACGAGCGCGGAGGCCGCGCTCGATCGGCTCGACGGCGACCTCGCGGCGAGCTGTGTCGTCAGCGACTACGCGATGCCGGGGATGGACGGCCTGGAGTTCCTGGAGGCGGTGAAAGACCGGCACCCGAACCTCCCGTTCGTGATGTTCGCCGGCCAGGGGTCCGAAGAGGTGGCGAGCCGGGCGATCCAGCTGGGGGCCGACGACTACCTGGAGAAAGACACCGGCGAGACCCGATACGAACTGCTGGCCACTCGCATCACCAGTTGTGTCACGATCGCGCGCCAACAGCAGAAGCTCCAGGACCTCTATACGGCGATGGAACACGCCGGGCACGCGATCCTCGTCACCGACGACGACGGCACGATCACCTACGCCAACCCCACGATGGAGAACATCTCGGGGTACTCGCTGGCGGAACTCCGGGGACGCACGCCCGCCGTCCTCGGCTCCGAGAGGCAGAGCGACGCGTTCTACGAGGACCTCTGGGAGACGATCCTGGAGGGGGAGGTCTGGACGGGCGAGATCGTCAACGAGCGCAAGGACGGCACCGAGTACGTCATCGACCAGACCATCTCGCCGATCACAGAAGACGGCGAGATCACCGGCTTCGTCGCCATCAACCGCGACATCACGGCGCGGAAGCGGCGCGAACGGAACCTCCAGTTCTTCGAGCAGGCGATAGAACAGGTCGGGACCGGCATCGCCGCCTACGACGAAGACGGCACGATCCTCTATGCGAACGAGGCGTACGCCGACATCCTCGGGACCACTCCCGAAGAACTCAACGGCCGACACATGGCGGTCGCGAACCCGCGGTTCGACGCCGACCGGTTCGAGGAGTACTGGGACTCCTTCGAGGAGGGCGAGGCCCGCCGCCGGGAGACGATCCACGAGCGGTTCGACGACGGCGAGACGATCCCGGTCGAGACCGTGACGACCCACGTCACCATCGAGGGCGACCAGTACCACATCGGGACGATCCAGGACATCACAGAGCGCAAAGAGCGCGAGCGCCAGCTCCGGGTCTTCCGCGAGGCCGTAGAGCAGGCCGGCCACGCGGTCGTCATCGCCGACAGCGACGGCACGATCGAATATGTGAACCCCGCCTTCGAGGAGATGACCGGCTACGACAGCGAGGAGGCCATCGGACAGACGCCGGCCATCCTCAAGTCCGGTGAACACGACCGGGAGTTCTACCAGGACCTCTGGGAGACGATCCTGGAGGGGGAGGTCTGGACGGGCGAGATCGTCAACGAGCGCAAAGACGGCGAGCGGTACGTCATCGACCAGACCATCTCGCCGCTCACTGACGACGGCGACGTCACCGGCTTCGTCGCCATCAACCGCGACATCACAGAACTCAAAGAACAGCGGCGGGAGCTGGAACGCCAGAACGAACGGCTGGAGAAGTTCGGCCACACCGTCGCCCACGACCTCCGGAACCCGCTCAACGTCATCGAGGGGTACCTCGACGTCGCCCGCCTCGAGGACGACCCGAAGGAGGCCCACGACGAGATCCAGCGGAGCGTCGACCGGATGACAGAGCTCATAGAGGAGTTGTTGGCGCTGGCCGAGCAGGGGAAGTCCGTCCTCGACCCGGAGCCGGCGTCGCTGGAGGCGGTCGCGAGGTCGGCGTGGGAGCACGTCGACACCCGCGAGATGGAACTCCGGGTGAGCGACGACGCCGACCTCCTGATGGACGACTCGCGAGTGGAACAGCTCTTCGAGAACCTGTTCCGGAACGCGCGGGAGCACGCCGGCGAGGGCGTGACCGTCCGCGTGGGCAGGATCGACGACGGGTTCTACCTGGAAGACGACGGCCCCGGGATCCCGGAAGAAGACAGAGACAGCGTGCTCGACTCCGGATTTACGACCTCCGAAGACGGGACGGGCTTCGGTCTGGCGATCGTGTGTCAGATCGCCGACGCCCACAACTGGACGGTCGACGTCACCGAGGGCACCACCGGCGGCGCGCGGTTCGAGTTCCACGACGTCGACCGCGCCGACGCCGACGAGTGATAGTCGGACAGGCGTCCGTCCGACAGTACGAGACGCGCTATCGGTCCGCCGTCGGCAGTTCGACGACGAAGACGGCGCCCGTCAGCGGCTCGCCGTCGACCTCCGCTGGCGGGGACCGCTCGTCGCCGTCTTCGACCCAGACGTCGCCGCCGTAGCTCTCGACCAGCGTCCGGACCAGGTAGAGGCCGATCCCGCTCTCTGCGCTGCCGAAGTCGGCGTCGCCCTTGCCGAAGATGTCCTCCTTCCGGGCGTCGGGGATGCCCGGCCCGTTGTCGGCGACCCGGACGCGGACCGAATCGCCGCGGTCGGCCGCACTCACCCGCACCTTCGGGACCGGCTTGTCGTTGTGCTGGACGGCGTTCTTCAGCAGATTCCGGAACACAGAGCCGAGGAGTTCGTCGGCGTGAACCGACACGTCGGGGACCGCGTCGGCGACGACGACGGCGCCGGAGTACGTCGAGCGGACCTCTGTGAGTTCTGCCTCCAGCACCGGCTCGAGGTCCTGCTCGGAGCGCTCGGTCGGCGAGAGCATCACCTCGGCCATATCGCGCGCCGTGGTCGTGAGTTCGACCGCGTGGTCGGCGTTCTCCCTGATCGTGCGGATCTGCGAGTGGACCTCTTCGTCGTCGCACTCCTCGGCAAGGATGTCCGCGTAGGCGGTCACCAGCTGGAGGTCGTTGCGGACGTCGTGGCGGAGCACCTCGTTGAGGAGTTCGAGGTCGTCGCGTTGTGCCTCCAGGCGTTCCTCGTACCGTTTCCGCGGTGTGATGTCCGTGATGAGCCCTTCGAGCAGCTCCGCGTCGCTCGCCGCGACGTCGACGCGACGGCCGCGCTCCCACACCCACCGTTCGTCGCCGCCCGCAGTCCGGATCCGGTAGGTCACCTCGAACGGCTCGTCGGCGTCGAGGGCGGTCTCGACCTCGCGCCGGACCGATGCCGCGTCGTCCGGGTGGATGACGTCTTCGCCCCAACTGACCTCGCCGGACTCGATGGTCTCGGCCGCGTACCCGGTGAGTGTCTGGCTTTGGCCACCGACGAACTCCATCGGCCACCCGGTCTCGTTGCGACACCGGTAGACGATGCCGGGAAGGTTGTCGATGAGCGTCTGAAACCGGCGTTCGAGTTCCTTTCGGTCGTCGATGTCGCGGACGACCGCGACGACGTGCGGGCGCTCTCGGAGTTCCGTCCGGCTGAGGCTGGCCTCCGTCCAGAACGTGTTCCCCTCGCGGTCTTCGCTCCGCCACTCGAACCGCTGTGAGTCGCCCGCCACGGCCCGCTGGATCCGTTCGACCGCGCGCTCTCGGGCGGGCGACTCCGGGCCGGAACTGATCGCGCCGATCGACTCCCCGCGGAGTTCGTCGCGGGCGTAGCCGTACATCTCCGTGGCGGCCCGATTGGCGTCGACGATCGAGCCGTCGGGAGCGTGTACGATGATGGCGTCCTCGACGGCGTCGAAGACGGCCCGCAACTCCGCCGGCGGTAGTGCCCACTCGTCGCCGGGGTCGTCTCCGGTACTCCCGGTACTCATTGTTCCAACGAGCCGACCCAGATACATAAGTGCCCGTCCCGGCGGTCCCCGCGAGCGAGGGCGGCGAGCACCGGGACGCAGTTGCGATAGACAGTATATATCAACCGTCCGTCCGAAGCTCCCGGACCCGGTCGATATTCCAGGCGTACCCCCGGTCGCCCTCGGGGGTCTCGAGAACCATCGGCTTCTCGCGGAGGGCGTCGTGGTTGACGAAGTTCCGGAAGCCCGCCTCGCCGATCTCGCCCTCGCCGATGTGTTCGTGTTCGTCCTTCTCGGAGCCGAGCGGGTGCTTCGAGTCGTTGAGGTGGAGGTACGCCACCCGATCGACGCCGACGGTCGCGTCGACGGCTGCGATCAGGTCGTCCATCCCCGCCTCGTCTGTGAAGTCGTAGCCGGCCGCGAAGAGGTGGCAGGTGTCGAGACAGACGCCGAGATCGCCGTAGTCGTAGGTCGAGGCCGACACCATCGCGTCGAGGTCCTCGAGCCGCTTGCCGACGGTCGTTCCCTTCCCGGCGGTGTTCTCCAAGAGCAGCGTGACCTCGTCCGGAACGTCGAGTTCCGAGAGCCGCTCGCCGACGTTTTCGATGCCGGTCTCCTCGCCGGCGCCGGTGTGAGCGCCCGGATGGAAGACGTAGTACGGGATGCCGAGCGTCGCCGCCGCGTCGAGTTCGGCCTGCAGGCAGTCGATCGACTTCGCCGCGAGGTCGTCTTTCGGCGTCGCGAGGTTGATGAGGTAGGTCCCGTGGACGATCCAGGGACCGACCTCCGCCGCGTCTGCGGCCTCCCGGAACGCGTCTGCGTCGGCCGGGTCGACGTCGCTGACGGCCCAGCCGCGCGGCGAGCCGACGAAGAGCTGCCCACAGGTGCCTCCCAGTTCCCGCTCGCGTTCGACGGCCGCGTCGAACCCGTCCGCGATGGAGACGTGTGCCCCGAGTCTGAACATTACTGGTACATCGCCCGGCTCTGGGCGGTCTCGCCTTCGCCTTCCCCCTGTTGCATCTGCTGGAGCTGCTGGATGACCTGCTGTTTCCGCTGTTGGATCTTCTCGGCCTGCTCTTCGAGTTCGGTGGTGTCGATGTCGAAGTCGACGAGGGGTTCGAGCGCGTCCTCGATGACAGAGCGCGCCGCGCCTGGATCGGGAAGTCGGGGATCACAGCGGACGATCAACACCGCCGCCGGGACGTCGTTGTGATAGCAGTCGGACACCAGTCCGCCGGTGATACCGCCGATGGCGCCCGATTCCTCGGCGAGCGTGATGTCTGCCTCCCGCAGGTCGTCTTCGATCGCGTCCGTCGTGGCGACGCCTCGCACCTCGCCGATCTGTTCGGCCGACTCCGCCGGGGCGCCCGCCAGGAAGACGGCCCGATCGAACTCGTCTGCGAGATCCTGGTGGACGCAGCGGCTCAGCGGTTCGACGGCGTTCGGGGGGATCGGGATGTCGCTCCGCAGCGTCATTACCGACGGATCTTCGCCCGCGTACACGCGGACCGCGTCGCGAACTCGGCCGTCGCTGAACGCGGCCACGGGCGGGAACGCGTCTGCCCGGATGTTCCCGTGGTACTCCAAGTCGAGTTGGGACGTGATCTGATCGACCGCGATCGAGGCCACCATCCCGAGACCGGGCAGTCCCTCGATGAGCGTCGGCGACGTCGTGCCGATATCGGTGACTCGTTCGAAAGAAGCGCCGTCTGGTTCGTGCGACATATCGATCTGGCTTGTTCGTCACCGTCCAGAGGTATATAGACGACGGCTGTCCCGGCGGATCGATAATCGGGGCGCTCGTCCGCCAGTATACTCACTCTCAGTAGAGATACTCGCGGAGGTCGTCGACCGTCCCGGTCTCGCCCACGTCGACGTAATACGTCGCAGCGGCGTTGCCGCAAGCGAGCGACAGCTCCCAGTCCCAGCCGCTCGCCAGCCCGTATCCGAGCCCGCCGGTGAAGCGGTCGCCGCCGCCGGTGTATCGCTCCGGCGTCGCGGTCCGCAGGTTCTCGACGCGGTGGCTGCCGTCCGCCGTCGCCGCGATCGCCTCCGTCCGCGCGTGTAACACGACGGCCTCGACGCCGGTCGCCGCCCGGATCGCGTCGACGCGGCCGCGGTCTGTCGCCGGCGGGTCCGAGAGCGTCGCGGCGGTCGCGCGGATCTCCTGGCGGTTCCCGTTGTAGACCACGTCGAACGTCTCCTGGAGCGCGCTCAACGCGGTCCGGAGCGATTCGACGTCGTCGGGGTCGGAGCCGACGATGTCGCCCGGGTCGAAGACGAACGGAATCCTGGGCAGGTCCGCGTCGGCCAGCCGGCGGAACGCAGTGCCCATCTCGGGGATCGAGACCCAGTTGCTGCAACAGACCGCGTCGACGCCGAAGACGTCGTCGAGGTCTGCGACCGCCCGGAGGTCGTCCAGCGTCCAGTCGGCGACCTCCGATCCCTCGACGAACATCACGTCGCTGTCGGCGAAGTTGAACGCGTACACGACCGCGGGCTCGCCCATCGAGACGGTCTCGAAGGGGAGCACATCGAAGACGGACGCGTCGAGGTGTCCGTAGCAGGTCACGTCGCCGTCGAGTGCGTGGAGCTGTCTGGCGACGTTGACCGCCTGGCCGCCGGGTTCGACGCTCTCGACGTCCATCCGGAACGACGAACGGGCGGCGTCTGCGACCTCACGGCCGAAGGTCTCCCGGGAGTCGATCGGCCCCACCTTCCCGGCCGACAGCGTGCAGTACTTGTCGATGCTGCCGTCCGGGAGCGTCGCGAGCGACGGCGACGGAGTCTCGTCGGCCAGACGTCGCCGGAGCCGATCGTATACCACGGACGCCGCTTTGGGAGAGGGATCTAAGAACCCCCCGATTCACGCCGGCCATATCGCCGGCGGCTGTGGGACCGTCGCCGCCGAGTCGGCGGCGCGATCATATTCAGGACGTTCGTCCGACAGTATATCAGGCGTCGAGATACTCCATCGCTTCCTCGTCTGTGACCTGGCCGAAGCGTTCGTAGAACTGTCCGACGCCTCCGAAGTTTCGGGGGGTCGCGAGACAGACGACCTCGTCGGCCATCTCCTCCAGGTCGTGGATGGAGTCGGGCGGGCCGACCGGAACCGCGAGTACGATCCGTTCGGCCTCGGCGTTCGCGAGCATCTCCAGGCACGCCCTGGCGGTCGACCCGGTCGCGACGCCGTCGTCGACGATCGCGACAGACTTGCCGCGCAGGTCTGGTTCCTCGCGGTCGCCTCGGTATCGCTCGGCCTTCGCTCGCGCTTTTTCTTCCATCTTGGCGCGCTCTTCTTCGAGGTAGTCTTCGCCGGCCCGCGTCCGTCGGATGGCCTCCTCGTTGCGCCAGACGCTGCCGTCGGTGGCGACCGCGCCGATGGCGTACTCCGGGTTGTTCGGCGCGCCGATCTTCTTCGCGACGACGATATCCAGAGGGACGCCGAAGGCGTCGGCGACGGCGCGGCCGAGCGGAAGCCCGCCTCTGGGGATCGCGAGCACGATATCCGGATCGATACCGCGGTCCTGCATCGCGTCGGCCAGTTGCTCTCCCGCCGCGTCGCGGTCGGCGAACGTGGGTGGTGATGACATTGCCCTATCGGTGATTACGGCTCCAGGACTGTATACTGTCGGACGAACCCGTTGGGACCCTCGCGTCCCGGCCGGGGGAGACCCGGGCGTATCAGGAGTTCGTCCGACAGTATAATATCGGGCTAAGAGACCGAAGGACTAGTCCTGAGCTACGCCCTCGGCTGCCTGTTCCGTCGCGGGGGCGGGCGGTTCGTGCGTCCCGAACTCCGGATGCGTCTCCTGCATCCAGACGTAGACGACCATCCCGGAGAGGAACATCAGGACAGCAGTCAGATAGAAGGCCGCCTCGATGTTCAGAAACTCCATCGAGAGTCCGATCACGATGGCGCCCACCCCGTAGCCGGAATCGCGCCACATCCGGTAGACGCCCATCCCGGTCGCACGCCAGGTCGGGTGGGCCGCGTCGCCCGGGACGGTCATCAGGTTCGGATAGAGCAGCGCCATTCCGAGACCGGACACGCCGGAGAGCACGGCCCACGGGAGGAACCCGTCGACGACCACCAGCCCGAGGACGCCCGCGGCGGTGAGGAACATCCCAGCGACGACGGGCGGCCGCCGGCCGATCCGGTCTGCGAGTCCCCCGGTCGCGATCTGGAGGAAGTACATCGCGCTGTGGACGCCGACGACGAATCCGACCGCTCCGATTCCGAGTCCCTGACTCGTGAGATAGAGCGGAACGGCGAGCCAGAACAGCGTGTCGACGAACTTCTCGATGTGGCCCGCCTGGGCCGCAGCGAACAGCGTCTTGTCGCCGTACGTCGCCCGCTTCAGCACCTCGACGAACGGGAGGTTCGCGTCGTGGTGCTCCTCGTCGTCGATCTCGGCTTCAGCGTACTGGACCGTCTCCTTGATCAGGAAGGCCGCGACGAGGAACGCCAGCACCACGACGGCGGCCAGGAAGTAGAACGGTTCGGGCCGGAGGCTCGTCCGGGCGGCGATGACCCCCGTCACCCAGGCGCCGACGGCGACGCCGGTGTACCCGAAGGCCTCGTCGATGCCCACGGCGAGCCCGCGCTGGTCGGGGCCCGCGAGGTCGATCTTGGCGTTGATCGCCATACTCCAGGTCAACGCCTGGTTGACGCCCAGGAGGACGTTCCCGAGGGTGATCCACCCCCAACTCGGCGCGAAGATGAGGATGAGCGGAAGCGGCAGGGCGGTCGCCCAGCCGAGAACGAGCACCGGCTTGCGGCCGTACTCGCCGCCCCACTTGCCGGCGTAGAGGTTCAAGAGCCCCTTGACGAATCCGAACGAGACGACGAACGAGCCGACGACGAACAACGACTCGACGCCGAGCACGTCGCGGCCCAAGACGGGCACGACGGCACGTTCGGATCCGATTGTCAGCCCCGTGGCGAACACCAACAGCACGTGCAGCGAGAACTGTCCGAGGTGTTCGCGGATCCCCTGTTTGAGTTCGGATTCCGTGCTCATCGGCTCACTCGGCGGCACAGTTGTTCGGACCCAGTTCCAAGTCGGCCAGCTCGTCTGCCGGAACTGACTCCCGTCCCACGTTCGCCCGCTTGACCCGCTCGAAATTCGGCGGGTGATCCGGGACGTCCGAGGCGAGTTCCCGAACGAATTCCTCGCGGTCGCGGCCGATATCGTCGTTTTGCGCTTTGACCTCGCCGAGGGTCGCCGTCACCGGCGGTTCGGGCGAGCCGGGGTCGTGTGCCGGCAGGACGAGGGCGTCGTCCGGTCGATCGAGCAACCGCTCGAGGCTCTCGTAGAGCGTCGCGGCGTTCCGTTCGACGTCGGAATCTTCGATGCCGGCTTCGACACCGAGTTCGACGCGCCCCACACTCTCGTGAAAGAGTGTGTCGCCCGTGAGAAGCACTGCGCCGTCGACGTCGAACGAGACGCTCCCTTCGCTGTGTCCCGGTGTGTGGACGACCTCGACGTCGAGATCGCCGACCGTCAGGACCTGTCCGTCTTCGAGGGGCGTCGCGTCGAGAGCGAGCGCGTCCTTCGAGTGGAGGTAGTAGGGAACGGCGTGTGCGTCGGCCAGTTCTGCGGCGCCCGAGACGTGGTCGGCGTGGGCGTGCGTGTCGAAGACACCGACGAGGTCGGCGTCGTGCTCGTCGAGGATCGCCTCGTACTCGTCGAGATAGTGTGACGGGTCGAAGACGGCGGCTTCGCCGTCCGAGACGAGGACGTACGAGAGACAGCCTTTGCCCGGCCGTGCGACCTGAACGAGCGCCCCGTCGAGGTCGGCCGGCACGTTCGCGTGCCGGTGGACGCTGCTCCAGCCGTTCATCCCGTCTTCGAGCGGATTCGCGTCGTAGCCCATCTCCTGGAGGGCGTCGGCCGCGTCTTCTGCGAGGACACCTGCAGCACAGACGGTGGCGATCTCCGCGTCTTCGGGGAGGCGCCCGAGTTCGTCCTTCGCGGCGGCGGGATCGTCTGTCAGCTCGTCGTAGACGTCGACGTTGACGCTACCCGGGATGTGCCAGTCGTCGTATTCTTCCTGGTGGCGAATATCGACCACCAGCAAGTCGTCTTCGTCGTCCTGCAACCGGTCGCCGAGTTCGTCAGGGCTAATCTCCGACATCGGTGTTCACTCGTATGGGACGTCTCAGTATATATGTACTGCCGGCCATAACCGGCACTGTTAATTGATTTCGACGTCGATACAGCAGTATGAGCCTCTATGAGGCCTCCTTCCGCGTCAAACACGAGTGTCCGTACCGGGAGATCTCGGAGCACTACCCGGATCTCACGATTCGAGAGTGGTATCTCAGCGACTGCCAGGTGATCGAACTCACGGCGCCGGGATCGCCGGCCGACGAACTCCTCGAAGAGATCGACCGCTTGGGGACAGTTCTGCACAAGTCGGTCGACGAATCCGGTCTCCACGTCGTGACGCAGTCCTGTCTCTGTGCACTGGAAGATTCAATCATCGACCGCTTCGAGGAGTACAACAGTCTGTACCAGCCGCCGACGATCCATCGCCAGGGCTGGGAGCACTACACGGTGATCGCGTTCGACGAGAGCGACGTCCGAGCGCTGCTCGCCGATCTGGAGGCAGACCGGGACGTCGAGGTGCTCTCGAAAACCGCCATTACGGAACAGCAGATCCCCCACAGTATGCTCGCCCCCGTGGATCAACTGTTCGAGGACGTGACAGAGCGGCAGATGGCGGCACTTCGACTGGCTCTGGAGAGCGGCTACTACGAGCAGCCGCGGAAGACGTCGTTGCGGGAGTTAGCCCAGAAGACGTCCGTCGCTCGTTCGACCTACGAAGAACATCTCCGGAAGGCGGAGAACAAACTCCTCACGAACGCGGGACAGTTCCTGCGGCTGATGACCGCAACGTCGACGGGAGATCCGTTAGACGTCGACCAGCCCCGCCAGACCGAGCACGCAGCGGACTAACCCAGGGTTCGGTATAAAGCGTGTCTGCGACGGCAGTAGTTGAGGAAACCTCATAATTATTTATATTAGTTTCTCGTCTGTAGACACAGAGACTCGCCGATGACGGTGAAATCCCTCACGCCGAACCTGATGGTAGACGACATCGAAGCGACCGTCGAGTGGTACCGCGAGATGTTCGACTCGGAGGTGGTCGCAACCCTGCCGGCGGACGCCGACGACTACTTCTGGGCCCAGGTGACGATCGGCGAGTCGCTCCTGATGCTCCAAGAGCGGGACTCGCTCGAAGCGAAGATTCCGGCAATGGCGGACCGCGAGACGGGCGGGTCGACGGCGCTGTACGTCGACGTTGACGACGTCGAAGCGATGCGCGACCGACTGGAGACCGCCGGCACGGAAGTGGTGGAACCACCCGAGGAGACGGAGTACGGCTGGCGGCTGTTCGCTGCGACCGACCCCAACGGTTACGTGCTGTGGTTCGGAGAGCGACTCGACGAGGACGCCGAAGAGATGGGTATCCAGCACCGAAAACACAACATCGCCGCCGACAGGATCGACCGGAGCAGCAGCGACGTGCGTCCCCCGGTCCAAGAGAGCGAACACTGGGGGTGAGCCTCGCCAACACCAGACCAGTCGCCACCGCGTCTCCGCCCGATGAGTAGCTCACCCAGCGCTGTCTGTTGGATCCAGACCGTTCGGAAAACGAATGGGCGCTGCAGGCTT
>JBDGUP010000005.1:0-16456 GCA_042215815.1 Haloquadratum sp.
AATTGTTTCTGTCAGGTGCTATGGCCCAGTGCCGTGTGGACGAGAGATGCGATCGCCGACCAAAGATCCATTACCCGATGTCGAGTAGGCGATGACTGTGCGCGTGTCGAGCGCGGTTCGAGGGATCGGACGTCTTCCCGTGGAAGACCCCGTATTAATCGTCGCGATCTCTCTTTTCGGCTTCCTGGTCGCTCCCCTCTTGCTTCGTCGACTCAAGATCCCCGGGATAATCGGCATCCTCGTCGTGGGAACGGTGATCGGACCGAACGGGATCGGCCTGCTTCAGCGCGACGAGACGATCGTCCTGCTCGGCACCGTCGGAATAAACTATCTGATGTTCACGGCTGGATTGGAGATAGACGTCAACGACTTCCTCGAATCGCCCGAACGAAGTCTGGTGTATGCACTGTTGTCGTTTGCGCTGCCTTTCTCGCTCGGAACGGCCGTCGGTGTCGCGGGTCTCGGGTTCTCGTTTCCGACAGCGACGTTGTTCGCGGCGGCGTTCGCCTCCCACACCCTGTTGGCCCTCCCCGTCGTCGACAACGTCCGCGATCTCGAATTCGACCGCGAGAAGGACGACCCGACCCTGGCCGTGGTCATCGGTGAGCGGTGGAGTCGCATCGAGTACACTGTGCTTCTCGCCGTCGCGTACGTGGCGCCGCCCGCTCTCTGGGTGTAGGACCGCCGCCACCGCCGGGACCAGTGACAATAGACAGTACGAGCGCAATCAGTATCAAGTGTCGGCACCCCGTAACTCGGGGTATGAGCGTGACGGGAGTCTGTCAGGTGTGCGAACAGCGGGAGGCCGAATACGTCTGTCACCGCTGCGGAGCGGCCGTCTGCTCGGTCCACTTCGACCAGGACCGGGGCGTCTGCGTCCACTGCGCCGACCCGGAGGGGCGCGAGGACGTGTTCGCCGAGGGCGACGAGGACGTCCCGGAGTTCCGGTAGTCCCAGTCGGTCGAGCCAGGTGAGGGGACACGGGCACGGTCAGCCGTCGCGGTACTGGTTCAGCCGGCGTTTGAGCGACCGTGCCGCGTCCCCGGCGGCCTTCGCGAACGACTCGCCCTGTTCTTCGCCCGCGAAGATGATCCCGCGCGAGGAGTTGACGAGACCGACGCCGTCGGCGAGGCCGTACTCGACTGCGGCCTCCGCGTCGCCGCCCTGGGCGCCGATGCCCGGCACGAGGAAGGGAAGGGCGGGGACCCGCTCGCGGATCTCTGCCAGTTCGTCCGGTGCCGTCGCGCCCACGACGAGACCGACGTTGCCGTGTTCGTTCCACTGCGACGCGAGTGCGGCCACGCGCTCGTAGACCCGCTCACCGGAGGCGAGTTCGAGGTCCTGGAGGTCCGCGCCGCCCGGGTTCGAGGTCCGGCAGAGCACGAACACGCCCTTGTCCGCGCGGGCGAGGAACGGCTGGAGCGAGTCCCGTCCCATATAGGGGTTGACCGTGATCGCGTCGACGTCGTCGAGCAACGTGGCGTACTGGCGCGTCGTGTTGCCGATGTCGGCCCGCTTCGCGTCGAGGAGGACGGGGACGTCTTTCCCCTTCGCGTAGGCGATGGTCTCTTCGAGCGCCCGCCAGCCGTCGGGCGTCTCGTAGAACGCGGCGTTCGGCTTGTAGCAGGCGGCGTGCTCGTGGGTCGCGTCGATGATCCGGCGGTTGAACGCCCACTGCGGCAGGTCCGCGTCCAGCAGGTGCTCGGGGAGCCGCGAGCGGTCGGCGTCGAGACCGACGGAGACGACGCTGTCGACCCGATCGATGCGGTCGGCGAGTCGCTCGAAGAACGGCGCGGTCATACGCGCACCTTTCGGCCGGCGCACGAGTAGGTTTCCATTCCGGAGCGAGTGGTCGTCCCGCGCCGCCGACGGGTCCCGGAGACCGGAAACCGTTAGGGCTGCGCCTCAGAAGAAAGCGGTATGACAGACGCCGCCGACCTCGCTGCCCGCGTTCGCGAGGGGGACCTCCGACTCCACGAACTGGACGACCACGCCGACGCCGACCTGGCGACCGAGGCGCGCCGGCTGGTCGTCGAGGCCGAAACCGACGCGTCGCTGGACTCGATCGGTAACTACGGCTACCCCGCCGAGCGCGCCGAATCGAACATCGAGAATATGCTCGGGACCGTCCAGGTCCCGGTCGGCGTCGCCGGTCCCGTCCCGGTCGACGGCGGCGCGGCCGGCGGCGAGGCGTACCTGCCGCTTGCGACCACCGAGGGCGCGCTGCTGGCGAGCGTCAACCGCGGCTGTTCGGTCCTCGCCGCGGCCGGCGGTGCGAGCGCGCGCGTGCTCAAATCCGGGATGACCCGGGCGCCCGTCTTCCGCGTCGCGGACGTCGTCGAGGCCGAGGCGCTCGTCTCGTGGGTCCGCGACAACCGAGAGCCGTTGATCGAGGCCGCCGAATCGACGACGAGCCACGGCGAACTCCGGGACCTAACGCCGTACGTCGTGGGCAACTCGGTCTACCTGCGGTTCCGCTATGACACCAAGGACGCGATGGGGATGAATATGGCCACGATCGCGACCGAGGCGGCCTGCGACGTGATCGAGGCAGAAACTGACGCCGACCTCGTCGCGCTCTCGGGCAACCTCTGTACCGACAAGAAGCCCGCCGCGATCAACGCCGTCGAGGGGCGCGGCCGCACCGTGACCGCCGACGTGACCATCCCCCGCGAGGTGGTCGAAGACCGGCTGCACACCACGCCCGAGGACGTCGCAGAACTAAACACCCGGAAGAACCTCGTCGGCTCGGCGAAGGCCGGCAGCCTCGGGTTCAACGCCCACGTCGCCAACGTCGTCGCCGCGATGTTCCTCGCCACCGGCCAGGACGAAGCGCAGGTCGTCGAGGGGGCGAACGCCATCACGACCGCCGAAGCGCGCGATGGCGACCTCTACCTCTCGGTCTCGCTCGCGTCGCTCGAAGTCGGGACGGTCGGCGGCGGCACGAAGCTCCCCACCCAGGCCGAAGCGCTCGACGTGCTCGGCGTCCGCGGCGGCGGTGACCCCGCCGGATCGAACGCCGACGCCCTCGCGGAGTACGTCGCGGTCGGCGCGCTCGCGGGCGAACTCTCGCTGCTCTCGGCGCTCGCCTCGCGACACCTCTCCAGCGCCCACGCCGACCTGGGGCGGTAGCACCCGGACGCGCCCGTTTCGAGATATCCGCCCTTGTACTGGCGGACAGGACGATGTGATCCCCCGGGGTGCCGAACTGATTCACGAACGTCCGTCCGACAGTATTACCGATCGCCGAACGGCCCGACGAGGAGGACCGTCCCGGCGGCGACCAGCCCGGCACCGGCGAGGAGAAGCGACCGTTCGGGGAGGGCGGTGCCGGCGCCGGGACCCCCCGCGTCGACGGCCAGCCCCAGCGACAGCACCAGCCAGCCGATCCCCGAGAGCGAGAAGCCGACGCCGCGTCGGCGCTGCCCCTGGATCACGGCCGCCCCGGCCAACAGCGTATAGCCGGCCAGGAACCCGCCGCCGGCGAGCACCAGCCGACCGGCGAGCGCTGTGACCCCGCCGCCGACGAAACACAGCCCGACGACGAGGCGACCCGCCACACCGACGGCCCCGGACGCTGCGGGCGATCCGTCGCCCGTCATCGGCCTCGCCACCTCATAGGCGGCGGTAGGTCCCGCCCGACTCCGTCGCCTCGCCGTGCCGGGTCAGTTTCCGCAGGAGGTCGCGCGCCGCCGCGTCGGGGACGCCCCGCTCTTCGGCGTAGGCGGCGACCTCGTCGGCCGTCGGCGCGTCGAGTTCGTCGAGGGCGTCACAGACCACGTCGCGGCGGCTCCCGCTCGATCCGCCCGCTCCCTCGGCGGCCCGTTCGCCCGCGGCTTCGATCTCGTCGGCGTCGAGACCGGCGCCCGCGACGTACTCGCGGTCGTCGACGCCGCGTTCGTCGATCTCGCGCTCCATCTCCGCGACGTGTGCCGTCTCCGCGAACGCCTCGCTGTTGCCGCCGCGCTTGGCGAGCAGCGCCGCGCGCGCCTGCCGGGCGGCCTCGCGGTCGGCTTCCTCGACGAAGCGGCGGAGTTTCTTGGTCCGGTGGGTCCGGCCGCACTGCGGGCAGGTCGCGGTCTCTGCGCCCCCGGGATCCGTGAGGAGCCACAGGTGATCGCAGTCGGTACAGCCCACGACGGCGTACATACGGCGGTGTTCGGCGCGATCGGATTTGAACCTTCGGCTCGGCCGCGAAAATGAAACGCGCCTGGCGGCCGGAGTCGGCCGGGACTACGCCAGGTCTTCGATGTTCTCGACGACCCTCTCGGCGAACTCGGAGGTCGCGAGCTTCGTACCGCCCTCGATCTGCCGGTGGAGGTCATAGGTGACGTCGCCTGCGGAGATGGTCTCCTCGACGGCGTCGCGGACGAGTTCACCCGCGTCCTTCCAGCCCATATACTCGAACATCAGGCGACCCGAGAGGATCATCGCGGTCGGGTTGACCTTGTCCTCGCCGGCGTACTTCGGCGCGGAGCCGTGGACCGGCTCGGCCAGACAGAGACCGTCGCCGAAGTTCGCGCCGGGCGCGATGCCGAGGCCGCCGATCTGGGCGCCGGCGGCGTCGGAGAGGTAGTCGCCGTTGAGGTTCGGCATCGCGAGGACGTCGAACTCGTCGGTGCGGAGTTGCATCCACTGGAGCATCGCGTCGGCCAGTCGCTCCTCGACCATGACGGCATCCTCGGGGATGTCGACCTCGTCCTGGGTCTCCCACAGCGAGTCGGGCGCGGCGAAGACCTCGTCGTCGGGGTACTCCTCCTCGGCGACCTCCATGCCCCACTCGCCGAACTGCCCCTCGGTGAACTTCATGATGTTGCCCTTGTGGACGAGCGTGACCTTGTCGCGGTCGTGTTCGAGGGCGTAGTCGATGGCCTTGCGGACGAGGCGCTTGGAGCCCTTCTCGGTGATCGGCTTGATGCCGATGCCGACCGGGCCGTCGTGGATGGTCTCGTCGAAGCCCATCTCGTCCTCGACGAACTCGCGGACCTGCTCGACCTCGTCGGTGCCGGCCTCCCACTCGATGCCGGCGTAGACGTCTTCGGTGTTCTCCCGGAACGTCACCATATCCATCGCTTCGGGGTTCTTGACCGGCGAGGGGACGCCGTCGATGTGGTACGTCGGGCGGACGTTCGCATAGAGGTCGAGTTTCTTCCGGAGCGCGACGTTCAGCGAGCGGAAGCCGGCGCCGACCGGCGTCGTGAGCGGTCCCTTGATGGCGACGCGGTGGTCGCGGATGGCCTGTACGGTGTCGTCCGGGAGGTTCTCGCCGTACTTTTCGCGGGCGGACTCGCCGGCGTAGATGCGCATCCACTCGACAGAGCGCCCCGTGGCCTCGGCGGCGGCGTCGAGGACCTTCTGGGCGGCCGGACCGACGTCGGTGCCGATCCCGTCGCCGTGGATGATCGGAATGATCGGCGTGTCGGGGACCGAAAGTTCGCCCGTCTCTGCGTCCGCGAGCGTGATCTTCTCCCCCGCCTCGGGGGCGTCGATCTGATCGTAGCTCATAAACACCCGATTCTATCCGTACCGGCCGTAAATTACTGCCGTTATCGCTCTAGACCGCTAGCGTCGGCATATGCCGGTATAGCGCCGCGATACCCCCACTTCTGCGATATCGTTTGCGGCCTGTTCACTCGTCTCTGGCGCCGCCGTCGACGGCGACCGCGTCCGGGTCCTTGCCGGCCGGCGTCGCGTGGAGCCACTCGTCGGCCCAGGCTTCGATCTCGTCGAAGACGGGACACAGAGAGCGCCCCTTCGGCGTCAGGGAGTAGTACGTCGCGACCGGCGCGTCCTCTTCCATCCGCCGGTCGACGAAGCCGAGTTCCTGGAGGTCGTCGAGGACGCGAGAGAGCGTCCGCGAACTGGCGTCCGTCGACCGCTTGAGTTCGTTGAACCGCTTTTCTCCCTCCTGGAGGTCGTGGAGCACGATCAGCCGCCACTGCGAGCCGATCTGCTCCAGCGAATCGATGACCGAACACGCCTCCTGGTCGTACGTCTCGTCTGTGTCTGCGTCCGGGGACACGGGCGTCACCTGGTGACGCGTTCGTCCGCGAAGATACAAACCCTTTCGCTTCGATAGTATACTGTCGGACGAACGTCCTGATACTCCTGGGAATCCCCCGGAGGGGACGGGATCATCAACGATTTCGTCCGACAGTATATAACAGAGCGACACCCTGCGGACGGGAATCGCCGAACGATGCACACGAACGATATGACCGAGGACGACCCCCACGCCGGCCAGCCGATTCGGACCGCCGGGGCCGCACCCGAGGACGCCACCGCCGCCGTCGTGCTCGTCCACGGACGGGGCGCGCGGGCGCAGGGGATGCTCCAGTTCGCGCGGGAGTTCCACCGCGACGGTCTCCGTTACGTCGCGCCGCAAGCCCGACGCGGCACCTGGTATCCGGACCGCTTCGTCGCGCCGGTCGAGCAGAATCAGCCCCATCTCGATTCCGCGCTCGACCACCTCGGGCGGGCCGTCGCGGAGGCGCGATCCGGCGGTCTCCCGACCGCGAAGGTGCTCCTCGTCGGCTTCTCGCAGGGTGCCTGTCTCGCCGCCGAATTCGTGGCGCGCGACCCGAAGCGCTACGGCGGCCTCGTGCTCCTCTCGGGCGGCCTGATCGGCGCGGACGAGACCGCGTTCGACCACGCTGGCGACGTCGACCGGATGCCCTTCTTCCTCGGGGTCAGCGACGACGACCCGCACGTTCCGATGTCG
Organism: Haloquadratum sp.; assembly: GCA_042215815.1. Lineage (GTDB taxonomy): Archaea > Halobacteriota > Halobacteria > Halobacteriales > Haloferacaceae > Haloquadratum. The sequence continues at coordinate 6,722 of JBDGUP010000005.1, forward strand.
CGCGCCGAGGCGACCGTCGCGGTGTTCGAGCGGCTGAACGCCGACGTCCGGTTCGACCGCTACGAGGGCCGCGGCCACGGCATCTTCGAAGAGGAGGTGGCGTACCTCCGCGACCTCGCGGGGCGCCTCTAGGGGGGCCGGCGACGGCTCCGCTCGGCGAGCACCGCGTCGCCGGCCGTCCGGATGGGGCTTCGGAACCTCTTTGGGAACCTCGGCCGATAGTCGAGGTATGAGCGACGGCCCCCTCGACGACGAGACGCTGGAGAAGTACAGAGAGGCCGGATCGGTCCTCCGAGCGGTCCTCGACGAGGCCGCAGAACTGATCGAACCCGGCGTTTCGTACCTGGAGGTCGCCGAGTTCGCCGAAGACCGGATCGACGAACTCGCAGACGGCTGTGCCTTCCCGGCGAACATCAGCGTCGACGAGGAGGCCTCCCACGCCACCCCCGGGCGCGACGACGACGCCGAGTTCGGCGAGGAGATGATCTGTCTCGACTGCGGCGTCCACGTCGACGGCTACATCGCTGACGCCGCGGTGACGGTCGACCTCTCGGGGACTCCCGAACTCGTCGAGGCCGCCGAAGAGGCGCTCGACGCCGCGGTCGACGCGGTCGCCCCGGGCGTCGAGACCGGGGAGGTCGGCGCCGAGATCGAAGACGTCATCCGCGGCTACGGCTACACGCCCGTCTTGAACCTCTCGGGCCACGGCGTCGCCCAGTGGGACGCCCACACCGGTCCGACGATCCCGAACCGGGGCACAGAGCGCGGCATCGAACTCGAAGTCGGCGACGTCGTCGCGATCGAGCCCTTCGCGACGACCGGCCGGGGGAAGGTCTCGGAGGGGTCGAAAGAAGAGATCTACAGCCTGGAGAGCGACCGCTCGGTGCGGAACCGCTCGGCCCGCGAGGTCCTCGAACAGGTCAAATCCGAGTACAGGACGCTGCCGTTCGCCACGCGGTGGCTGGAGAGTTCGCGCGCGGAGATGGCCGTCCGCCGGCTCGAACAGCAGGGCGTCCTCCACGGCTACCCGGTCCTGAAAGAAGACGACGGCGAACTCGTGAGTCAGGCCGAACACACCGTGGTCGTCACCGAGGACGGCTGCGAGATAATCACCGCCTGACAGAGCGATGGACCAGGTATTCGCCCCCTGGCGGATCGAGTGGGTCGAACGCGACGGCAACGAGGACATCGACGGCTGTCCGTTCTGCGTGCTGCCCGAGCGCGACGCCGACCGGGAGAGTCGGATCGTCGCGCGCAGCGAGCACTCGTTCGTCCTCCTCAACAACTACCCGTACAACCCCGGCCACGTGATGGTCATCCCCTCCCGACACGCCGGCGCGTGGGGCGAGCTGGCCGACGCGGAACTCCTCGATCACGCCCGGTTGAAGACGGCGACTCTCGACGCGCTCGACGGCGCGCTCGGCCCCGACGGCGTCAACGCGGGCGAGAACCTCGGCGGCGCCGCCGCCGGCGGCTCGATCGGAGACCACGTCCACACCCACCTGGTGCCGCGCTGGAGCGGCGACACGAACTTTATGCCCGTCATCGGCGACACGAAGGTGATCGTCGAGGCCCTCGACGACACCTACGATCGGCTCCACGAGGCGTTTCGGGCGCATCCGGCGGCGACGGGCGGCGGGGGTGAGAACGCCCGCGACGGCGACGGCGACGGCGACGGCGACGGCGACGAACCGGTCCGGGCCGTCCGCCTCGACTTCGAGACGGCGATCGAGTGACGATGAGCGACGACCGGAAACACGTGGTCCGTCGCGTGGGCGCGGTCGTCCTCGCGGTGAACCTCGCGCTCGTCCTCGCGAAGGGCGGCGTCTGGTGGGTCACCGGAAGCCTCGCGGTCGGCTCGGAGGCGGTCAACAGCGCCGCCGACACCGTCTATAGCCTCGTGATCCTCGCCGGTCTCTACCTGACGACCCAGCCGCCGGACCTCGAACACCCCCACGGCCACGAGCGCATCGAGCCGTTCGTCTCGCTGTTCGTCGCGCTCGGCGTCTTCGCCGCCGGAGCGGCCGTCCTCTGGAACGCGGCGACGTCGGTCCTCTCTGGGGCCTCCGGCGTCGACGCCGGCCGGACGGCGGTCGCGGTCCTCCTCCTCACTGCCGGGGCGAAGTACGGGCTCTATCGGTACTGTCTTCGCGTCGGCGAAGAGCGGCACTCGCCCGCGATCGTCGCCGCCGCGCTCGACAACCGCAACGACATCCTCACGGCGGGCGCGGCGCTCGTCGGCGTCCTCGGTGCTTCGGCCGGCGTTCCCGTCCTCGACCCGATCGCGGCGGGGATCGTCTCGCTGGGTATCTTCTACACCGGCTACGAGATCGTCCGGGACAACGTGAACTACCTCGTCGGGGCGGCCCCGCCGGACGACCTCCGGCAAGAGATCCTCGAACGCGCGCTCTCGCACCCGAAGGTCCGCGGGGCCCACGACGTGGTCGCCCACTACGTCGGCCCGGAGGTCGACGTCAGCCTCCACATCGAGGTCGAGGGCGATATGACGCTCTTCGAGGCCCACGACATCGAATCGGAGGTCGTCGAGTCGGTCCGCGCGATGCCCGAGGTCGACGACGTCTTCGTCCACGTCGACCCGAAGGAACTCGGCGAGTGGAAAGACGACGAGGAGGCCGACCGGCTGCTCGGCTCCGCCCGCGAGGGGAGCGACGGCCCGAGAGATGGCGATAGCGGAGATGATTCGGGAGCGGGCCAGACGCCGCCCGAGGATCGGAGACGTCGATAGCCGACGTCAGACCGGCTCGCCGAACGCGTAGACGGTCTGGTGGCCGGTCACCCTGACGTCGAGCGTGTCGCCCGGGTCGATCCCGTGTTCGGACGCGTTCTGGACGACGATCTGGCGGTAGGCGTCGTCGCGGCACTTCACCGAATCGCCGGTCCCCTCGCGGACGGCCATCACCCGCCGTGTCTCGCCGACCATCGACTCGTAGGCGTCGGCGACGACGTCCATCTTCGCCTCCGAGAGCTCTTTCGAGCGCTCCTTCTTGACCGTGCCGCCCAGTCCTTTCAGGTCGGCCGCGTCGGTGCCCGGGCGCTTCGAGAAGCGGGTGACGTTCACCTTCTCGGGGCGCACCTCGCGCAGGAGCGCAACGCTCTGGGCGTGGTCCGCGTCTGTTTCGGTGGGGAACCCGACGATGAAGTCGGTCGAGAGCGTCCAGTAGTCGAGCCGGTCGTCGAACGTCTCGACGACGTCGCGGAACTTCTCGACGCGGTGCTGGCGGCGCATATCCCCCAGGACGGCGTCGGACCCGGACTGGACCGGGAGGTGGATGAAGTTGTACAGCCGGTCGTGGCGCGCGAAGACGTCGGCGAGTTCCTCGCGGATGCCGTGGACGCCGCCGGGGTTGGCCATCCCCAGCCGGACCCGGAAGTCGCCGTCGATCTCCCTACAGATCCGATCGAGGAGTTCCGGGAGGGCGCGCTCGCCCGACTCCCAGCCGTAGACGCCGGTGTCCTGGCCCGTGATGCGGAGTTCCTCCGCACCGGCGTGGACCAGCGCGCGGGCCTTCTCGACGTTCTCGTCGACGGGCGGGGAGTCGACGCGCCCCGTCGCGAACTTCGTGATGCAGTACGAACAGTTGGACAGACAGCCGCGTGCGATCGGCAAGATTCCGACGACCCCGTCCAAGACGGGTTCGGCGTCCGCACTCGGCGTCGGGCACTCGCCGTTCGTGACCGCCGCGGGGACGTCCTCCCAGTGGAGGATCCGCGCGTCGATTCCCTCCTCGCGGAACTCATCTCCCTGGGCGAGGGCCATACAGCCGGTGACGATCAGGTCCGCCGTCTCGTCTTCGAGTTCTTCGGCCCGGCGGAGCATATTGCGCTCCGTCTTCTCGACTACCGTACAGGTGTTCAGAATGGCGACGTCGGCCTCCTCCGGCCCGTCGACGGGGTGGTGGCCGGCGTCGCGGAGCGCGCTCTCGATCTGCCGGCTCTCGCCGCGGTTGGAGGTACAGCCGTACGTCTCGATGTGGTAGCGGGCCATTCGGTTCGGTCGGTACGCTGTATCCGACCCGCGGGCAAAAGCGCGACGGTTCGGGGAGCGCCGGGCGAGTGCGGACTCGCGAAGGTGAACGTCCGCGCCGGCGCCCACGCTATCGACGGCGGTGAGTTCGCTCTCTTCGAGACGGAGGGCGGGCCCCGCCGCGTCGGTCTCGGTGTCGTTTCTGGTCGGCGCCGTTTCCTCTGTCACTCGCAGCCGTGGACGGCGAATATCTCGAAACGGTCGTGTCCGACAGTCTCATAGTGGGCGATCACTATCAGAACTGATAGCGCGAGCAAATACTCAAGAGCCGCCGAGGGTATCCCTCGAACGATGAGTTCGCTCCAAAGCGCAGACGGGAGCGCCGGTCAGGCGTCGACGCACGCCGAGATGCTCTGGGACTCGTATCGGGACGGAGAGACGGACGCGTCCGCCGACGAGGCAGACCGGCTTCGTCGCGAACGGGACTTCTGGAAGACGCTCTTCAATCAGCTCGTCGGCGACTACCCAGAAGGCGTTCTGGTCACGACCACCGACGGAACGCTCACCCACTGGAACGAGACGCTCGCCGAGCGGCTGGACATCGATCGCGGCGACGCCCTCGGGGAGAACGCCCACGACGTGATCGGAACGGAGGGAGAAGACGAGACGCTGGCCGAGACGGTCGCCCGGACGGGCGAGACGATAAGCGAAGACGACATCCGGGAGGTCCCGACCTCCGATACGATCTTCCAGACGTACGGGGTGCCTCTCCGCGGACCGGACGGCAGCGTCGTGGGAGCGTTCGAGGTCGCCGACGACGTCTCCGAGCATATCGAACGACAGCGCGAACTCGAACGACTTCAAGAGGAGGTCGGCGGGACGGTCCGGACACAGCTCGCAGACCTCTCTGACTCCATCGACCGGGTCGCCTCGTTCGCCGACGAGGCCGAGTCGTTCGCCGACCAACAGACCGAGCGGATGACGCAGGTGTCTGCGGAGGTGTCCGATCAGTCGGCCACGATCGAGGAGATCGCCTCCAGCGCCGAGCAGGTGAACCAGGCCGCCCAGGACGCGCGTGCCGAAGCCCAGGCCGGCGAAGAGGCGGCGAACTCGGCGATCGAACAGATGGAGTCGGTCCAGTCGGCCTCCGACAGCGTCAAAGAGACGATTACCGACCTGACGCGGCAGGCCGATCAGATGCAAGAGATCGTCGAGGTGATAAACGACATCGCCGACCAGACCAACATCCTCGCGCTGAACGCCTCGATCGAGGCCGCCCGCGCGGGCGAGGCCGGCGAGGGGTTCGCGGTCGTCGCCGACGAGGTCAAGTCCCTCGCCGAGGAGTCACAGCAGCAGGCGGGCGAGATCGAAGAGATGATCACAGAGATGGTCGCCGTGACCGAACGGACCGCCGACGAGATCGACGAGACCAGCGAGGAGATCGACGCCGTGATCGACGTCGTCGAGACGACGGTCGAGTCGCTCCGGGAGATCAGGACGTCGATCGACGAGACGGCGACCGGCGCCGAGGAGGTCGCCGACGCGACCGACGACCACGCCGCGAGTTCCGAAGAGGTGGCCGCGACGGTCGACGAGGCGGTCGAGCAACTCGACGAACTCGAAGGCCAGCTCACAGAACTCAACTCGGTCGCGAGCCAGCAACACGACCGAATCGATCGGATCGAGAACACGGTCGACGAACTGGTCGGCGACGAGCGGGAGCGAGTTCTCGATTAATCGCCGGCCATCCGGCACAGCACCCGTCGCCGGAACGGGGTGGCGACCCAGCGGTACCCAGTGACGAGAGACAGTATCAGAGGCCCGGGACCGGAAGGGCTACCTGTCTCTCCGCCGATCACCAGGTAATGAGCGACGGTCCCGCGATTCTCTTGACCAACGACGACGGCATCGACGCGCCCGGCATCGCGACTCTCCGTTCCGAACTCACAGCGCTCGGCGACGTCACCGTCGTCGCGCCAGCGGGGAACCGAAGCGGCGTCGGGCGAACTCGGAGCCACACCGCCGTCGTTCGCGAGCATCCGTGGGGCTACGCGCTCGACGGCACGCCGGCAGACTGCGTCGCGTACGGGCTCCGGGGCCTCGGAACCGACTTCGACGTCGTCGTCTCCGGCGTCAACAACGGCCCGAACGCGGGCAACTACGTCGTCGGACGGTCGGGAACGGTCGGCGCGGGGATCGAGGCCGCGTTCCTCGGGACGCCAGCGCTCGCCGTCTCGGCGTACCACTCGACGGATTTCTTTCTCTCGCCGCCCGAGGAGTACGACTTCGCGCGGCCGGCGCGGATCGCCCGTCGGCTGGCGTCGCGGGCGCTGGAATCGGGGGTCTACGACGACGTCGACCTGCTGAACGTCAACGCTCCCGTGGACGCGCCGTCGCCGCCGGTCATCCTCACCGAGCCGTATCACGACTACGAACAGCACGTCGAACCCGCCGACCCGGAGACGCTCCCGGACGACGTCGTAGATCGGGAGGAAGGACTGGGACCGGACGAACACGTCGTACACCTCCACGACCGGACCTGGCCCGGGGTCGTCGGGTGGGAGAGTCCGTTCCCGCCGACCGACGAACACCGGCAGCGCTACCCCGTCGGAACCGACCGCCGCGCCCTCGTCGACGCCGAAGTCAGCGTCTCCCCGCTGTCGGTGAGCCACGCCTCGCCGGACAGCGCCGCGCTCGCTGAAGTCGTCGAGACGATCGACGTGGAGTGATACTGTCGGACAGAAGATCGACCGACGATGACCGAGATACCCACCGACGCGGGCCACTACGTCTACGTCCTGGAGTGCGGTGACGGCTCGCTGTACACCGGGTACACGACCGACGTGGAGCGCCGCCTCGCCGAGCACCGATCCGGCGAGGGCGCGAAGTACACCCGGGGCCGACGGCCGCTGGAGGTCGTCCACGTGGAGTCGTACGACTCCCGGTCGGCGGCGATGTCTCGCGAACACGAGCTCAAACGGCTCTCGCGGACGGAAAAAGAGGAGTTGATCGGGCGTCGCTGATAATGACGGGGGCAGCTGCCGAGGCGCACCCCGGACAGACGAGACGGCCCGTTATCGGACGTCGCCGCCGCCGCTCATCGTCTCGGCGAGGGCGTCGCGCTTCGACACGAGGGCGTCGCCCGCGATCGCGGCCGACGCGTCGCGCCGGACCGCCGCTGCGAGTTCGGGGATCGGCTCGTGCGTCTCGACGTAAGCGGCGAGCGCGAACTCCGCGTCGCTCGCTCGGGTGAGTTCGAGCGCGTCCGCACGCGAGAGCCGGCCGTCGAGCCAGTCTCGGAGCACGCGCCGCGCCGTCGGGGACAGCGGCGTGACGCCCTCGTAGCCGCAGCGGTGCAGGAGCTTCGCGGCCGTGACCGGCGCGACAGTGGCCGCCTCGCCTGCCTCGCCGACGCTCGCGCCCGCGTCGTAGGTCTCCAGGACGGTCGCCGCCGACGCGGCCGGACACGGGAGGTCGGTCTCGAACTCCCGCAGCCGCGCGTCGAGGTCGACGTCCGTGTCGTCGACGGTCGCGACGCCGCGGTCGACCTGCGCCGTCGTCAGTTCCAGCCCGGCCGCGATCTCTGATAACCCCATCACGTCCCGGTCTCGCCCGACCGAATAAGGTGTTTCGCACCCGGTATCAGTATCGATAATCGAACCGACCGGTTATCGGTCGGTTCGGTCGCCCGATTCCCCCCGGAACCCGTCGGTTCCTCCTATCTTTAAATATGGCTTCGGGACCGAGTTTCAATTGTGATGAGCGAGGCACCCACCGCCGACGCGACCGCGACGACGACCACCTGCCCCGAGTGCGAGGGCCGCCCGGAGACGGCCGGCGGCGAGACGGTCTGTACCGACTGCGGCCTGGTCCTCTCGGAGTACCGGATCGATCACGGTCCCGAGTGGCGCTCGTTCGCCGACGACAGCACGGACCCGAAGCGCACGGGCGCTCCGCTGACGCGCTCGCGACACGACCGGGGGCTCTCGACCGAGATCGGGCGCTCGACGAGGGTGAAGGGCCGCAAGCGCCGACAGTTCGCCCGACTGCGCCGCCAGCACAACCGCGCGCGTATCTCGACGAAGCGCGAGCGCAACCAGGTGTACGCGTTCACCGAGATCCGACGGCTCACCGGGGCGCTGTCGCTCCCCGAACGGATCCGCGATCACGCCTGTTCGCTGTTCCGCTCGGCGCAGTCCGAAGACCTCCTCCGCGGTCGCTCGCTGGAGGGGTTCGCCGCCGCGTGCGTCTACGCCGCCTGTCGCGTCGCCGGCGTCTCGCGGACGGTCGACGAGGTCGCGGGCGCGGCCAAGGCGACCGCGGCCGAACAGACCGCCGCCTACGACGCGATGAACCGGGACCTCGGCCTGCCGGTCGGGCCGACCGATCCGGCGGAATACCTGCCGCGGTTCGCCTCCCGGCTCGATCTCTCGGGCGCCGTCGAACGGCGCGCGCGGGAGTACGTCGCCGAGGCCGCAGACCGCGGTCTCGCCGTCGGCCGGAACCCCAGCGGCGTCGCGGCCGCCTGCCTCTACACGGCCGGGCGGGACGTCGGCGCCGGTCTCACCCAGCGGGAGGCGGCCGACGTCGCGGGCGTCACGCCGGTGACGCTGCGATCGACCTACCAGCGGCTCCGCGACGACGAGTAGCGAACGCCCGACACCGCCGCTTCGTACGAGGGTCCCAACGGGTTCGTCCGACAGTATACGGATTATCGTAGCTGTTCGTCGAGAGCGATCAGACTCGTTTCGCTCGCTGTACCGCGTCGGCGACGGTCGTCACCGCGCGGGCCGCGCGGGTCGAGGGCGCACACCGAACGACCGGCCGGAACGCATCGAGGACGCGCCCGACGCGCGGATCCGCGGGGACGGTGACTGCGGGCGCCCCGAGGACCTCCTCGAACGCCGCCTCGGGCGGGTCGTCGACGGCGCGGTTGATCACGACCGCGACGAGTCCGGCGTCGAGTTCCCGGGCGAGTTCCCGAGAGCGGACGGCGTCGGCGAGCGCGTACGACTGCGGCGACGCGACGACGACGCAGGCGTCCGCGACCGCGAGCGGCACGCCCGCGTCGGCCTTCAGCCCGGCGGGGCAGTCGACGACGACGTCGCCGTAGGCGGTCTCGACCGCCCGGAGCGTCTCACAGAGCCGGGCGACGTCGGCCGCGCGAGCGCCGGCGATCGAGCGCCCGCACGGGAGCACTCGGACCGGACCGACGCCGTCCCGCACCGCTTCGATCGGGTCCGCCCGGCCGGCCAGCACGTCGTGGAGGTCCGGGCCGGGACCGGTCGGGAGGTCCGCCATTCCGAGGTCGGCGTCGACGACCGTGGCGTCGAGCGCCGCCCCCAGTTCGATCGAGAGCGTCGACTTGCCGACGCCGCCCTTCCCGCCGGTGACCGCGAGGATCACCGCGACGCCTCCGAGTCCGCTGTCGCCGCCGCCAGAGACGACACCGCCGGTGCCGGTGTCGCGTCCGCCGCCCGCGACGCGAGGTGGTCGATCCGGGCGGCCAGCGCGTCCAGCGCGGCACCGTCGGCCGCGATCGCGTCGGGGAGACCTTCGATCCCCTCCACGCCGCCGCAGGCCTCCAGAACCGCGGCGGCCTCCCCCGCGGAGGCGTCGGTCAGCGCCTCTGCCCGTCGGACGCGCGATTCGATCCCGTCGAGCCACTCACGGACCGGCTCGGGGACTCCACCGGCACCGGCACCGGCACCGGCACCGGCACCGGCACCGGCACCGGCACCGGCACCGGC
>JBDGUP010000099.1:0-6281 GCA_042215815.1 Haloquadratum sp.
AATGGGGCCGGAGGGATTTGAACCCCCGATCGACTGATATCTCCGGTTGCGCCTCGGTACTCCAGAGGGTCGTCGTCGCGGACCGATGATCAGTCGGCCGCTCGGTATATCAGTCTGGAGTGTCGTCACCGGGCGCCAAGCCTCTGGAGTCAGTCGCCATGCCGGGCTTGGCCACGGCCCCTGTGTGCGTGAAATCGTATGCTGATTCCACATAAAGGGGTTACGATCGGACGGCGAGGGGTGATGCACTCTCGGACCGGCGTCACCGATCGGTATCGGACCACGAACACTCCTGACACTTGTAGGCGGTCACGAACTCGGTCACCGACGGCATATACCCCACCGAGATGACGTTGCCCCCGCATTCGGGACAGTCCATCTCGGCGTCTTCGATCGCCTCGGCTTCGAGCGGGGCCTCGCCTTCGACCATCTCGGCGAGTCGCTCCGGCGTCACCATCCGTCCCTCGACGACGCGGTTGCTCATACCCGACCCAGAACGCGAACCGTGGTAAATCCGTCGTGCGATCGGCCGCGCCCCGTCGGCTCCGTCGGATCGGAGAGCGGCAGCGACGACGGGTCGAGAGAAGTATCAGGACGTTCGTCCGACAGTACAGTATCAGAGCCAGGGCGCCCGAGAACGCTCGTCGTCGGGGTACCCGTATCCGATGTCGCCGGCTTCGTCGGCCTCGTCGCCGGAGAGGTCGTCCCAGTCGCCGCCGTCGGCGACGGCCGCGCTGGGGGCAGACGGCGCGTCCGGGGCGTCGGGAGCGTCTTCGGACTCCGAGACGCCGTCGGGATCCGAATCGGCGTCGGCGGCCGCGTCGTCGACGGCATCCAGTTCCGCTCCCGGATCGTACGCGAACAGCGCCGTGACGGCCAGCACGCCCAGCGCGACGGGCGCCTCCGTCGGGAGGAGACCCAGCACGTCGATGGCCAACATTCCGAGGGCGACGGAACTCCCGAAGCGGAAGAGGTCGAGATCGACCGCGCCGCGGAGCTGTGGCGCCAGGAGGGCGACGGCGAGCGCGAACGCGACCCCCGTGCCTGCGGCCGCGACGGCACGAGCGATCACCGCGACGTCCGGAGAAACCACCAGCGTCGCGCCCGTGAGATCGACGCTGGCGATCAGCCCGAGACCGATCACGACGCTCGGCGACGGCAGGTACTCGCCGATCTTCGCCGAGGCCGTCTTCGCGGCGATTGCGAGGATGACGAGCCCCGCGAAGCGGTGGAAGACCTCGAAGTTCAGGACCGTCTTCAGGGTCTCCGCGAAGACCGCTTCCAGCCCCGCGATCGGGATCAACAACGCGCCGAGCAGGAGGATGGACGTCACCTGCTCGCGCCGACTGCCGTCCATCTCGGCGAGGATGACCGCGACGGTCGCCGATCCGCCGAAGATCAGCAGTCCGGTCTCGACGATGCCGAGCGGACTGCTGAGGGCCCCCGCGATCACGAGCGCCGGGAAGATCCCGTCGACGAGCGGGAGGGCCATCACCGTGGCCAGGAGCCGGGTCGCATCGCCCACCTGCTGCTCGAGGCGGAGTGCGACCGGGTGCTGTGAGACGCTCATTCGGAGCTAACGGCCGTCACCATCGGCCGAACGGCGATGTGGGCGTAAGCCCGACGGTACCGCGCCGTCGGGGCCGCCGAGCACTCCGAGCGGATCGAGCGCGGGGGAGGGCTGCTTCCCGCGTTTGTTGCACTGCATCGCTGTAAATGTAAAGGTCGCATCGAAGTGGGCGGTCGGCTGACCCGCGATGCGCGATGCAGTGGGACACTCGGAGTCCATACTCGATAGGTATCGGAGCGAGATATTAAACGTTGTGTGAGACGGATACACAGGACGTCCTCGTACGCAAGACGGCGGAAAAACCGGACATCTTCGGGAGAGAGTCGACTATCTCGCCAGGTTCGGATAGTGTACCGCGGACGAGGCGGAACGCTCTTCCGATAGACACGATGTGCCAACAAACTCCAGGGCTGTGATCTCTCGCAACCCTTTTGTCGATCGGCTGTGGACCGTTTATATGGCGAAAGACGTCCCCGAAGGAGGGTTCTTCTCCGAAAAACTCCGCGTGCCAGAGGCGCTGACGTTCGACGACGTCCTGCTCCGACCGATGGAGAGTCGAGTCGAACCCGACGCCGCCGACGTGTCGACGCACGTCTCCACGAACGTCGAGCTCAACATCCCGATCCTCTCGGCGGCGATGGACACCGTCACCGAGAGCGGGATGGCGATCGGGATGGCACGCGAGGGCGGTCTCGGCGTCCTCCATCAGAATATGGACACCGACGAGATGGTCGCCGAGATCGAGCGCGTCAAACGCGCCGACGAACTGGTGATCCGCCGTGAGAACGTCGTCACTGCCAGTCCTGACCAGACCGTCCGCGAGGTCGACGCGATGATGGAGCGAGAGGGCGTCTCCGGCGCGCCCGTCGTCGACGAGGACGACACCGTCCTCGGGATCATCTCCGGCACCGACATCCGTCCGTACCTGGAGGTCGGCGAGACGGACGCGGTGCGCGAGGCGATGACCGACGAGGTCATCACGGCGAGGCGAGACGTCGAGGCCCGCGAGGCGCTCGAACTGATGTACGATCACAAGATCGAGCGGCTCCCCATCGTCGACGAGGGCGAACGGCTCGTCGGTCTCATCACGATGCAGGGCATCCTCCAGCGTCGGGAACACGAAAACGCCGCCCGCGACGACGACGGGCGGCTGCGCGTCGGGGCCGCGGTCGGGCCGTTCGACGCCGACCGGGCCGAAGCGGCCGACGAGGCGGGCGCCGACGTGATTTTCATCGACTGCGCGCACGCGCACAACCTCAACGTGATGGACAGCGCCCGCGACATCAAGGGATCGGTCGACGCGGACGTCGTCGTCGGGAACATCGGCACCCGCGAGGCCGCCGAGGCCGCCGTCGACTTCGCGGACGGGGTGAAGGTCGGCATCGGTCCCGGGTCCATCTGTACGACGCGGGTCGTCTCCGGCGCCGGGATGCCCCAGATCACCGCCATCGCGGAGGTCGCAGACGTCGCCGCGCCGGAAGACGTCCCCGTCATCGCCGACGGCGGCATCCGCTACTCGGGCGACGCGATCAAGGCCATCGCGGCGGGCGCCGACGCGGTGATGCTCGGCTCGTACTTCGCGGGCACCGACGAGGCCCCGGGTCGCGTCATCACGATGAACGGCAAGAAGTACAAGCAGTATCGCGGGATGGGCTCGGTCGGCGCGATGAAGTCCGGGGGCGGCGAGCGGTACCTCAAGGACGAAGACGAGGCCGAGGAGTACGTCCCCGAGGGCGTCGAGGCCGCCACGCCGTACAAGGGAACGCTCTCGTCGGAGCTCCACCAGCTCGTCGGCGGGATGCGGTCCGGGATGGGCTATGTCGGCGCCGATACCATCTCCGCGTTCAAAGAGCGATCCGAGTTCGTCCGGGTCTCCAGCGCGGGACAGGCGGAAGGACACCCCCACGACGTGATGATCACCGACGAGGCGCCCAACTACAGTCCGAACGGGAACTGATCGACCGGCGACCTGGGAGGGGATTCGGACCCCGGGAGAACGACAGAATCGGATACACAAGGGGTATCTTGATATGGCCCCGGGAAACATTGCTTGATATCGGTGTACCTGGAACACCGCGAACTTACCAATGAGTGCTGACCCGCCGCTGGTGCTCGTCGTCGAAGACGAGCCGGACCTCGCAGACCTGTACGCAACGTGGCTGAGAGACGACTACCGCGTCCGCGTCGCCTACGGGGGCCGCGAGGCGCTCGACGAACTCGACGACGAGGTGGACGTGGTCCTCCTCGATCGCCGGATGCCCGACCTCTCGGGAGACGAAGTCCTCGACGAGATCCGGGACCGGGAGATGGAGTGTCGCGTCGCGATGGTCACCGCGGTCGAGCCCGACTTCGACATCGTCGAGATGGGATTCGACGACTACCTGGTCAAGCCCATCTCTCGGGAGTCGCTCACAGACTCCGTCGAGAACCTCCTGAGCCGGAACAGCTACGACGAGGGGATACAGGAGCTCTTCTCGCTGGCGTCGAAAAAGGCGATCCTGGAATCCGAGAAGGACGCCGCGACCCTCGAAGACAGCGAAGAGTACCAAGAACTCTCCGAGCGAGTGGCAGAACTCCGCGAGCAACTCGACGAGACCCTCACCCAGTTCGACGAGGAACACGACTTCGCCGCGATGTACCGTGACCTCGGGGAGGGCTTCGAGGCCGACGAGGACGTCGAGTTCTAGTCGGCGGTCCTCGGATCGGTCACCGCTCTCCGAAATCCGGCATCGGATACACGGGGTCCATCGCGTAGTCGCCGTCGGGATCGGGGTGGACGAGCATCTGTTTGCCGTCCTTCCACTGCCTGACCGCAGGCACCATCTCGCCCTTCTTCGGCATTCCGTTGTCGTTGAAGCCGAACGTCCCCATCACCGTATCGAACTGCTGATTCAAGAGCGCGTCGCGGATCGCCGAATGCTGCAGAGAGCCGGCCGCCCGGAGCGCACTGGCCGCGACCTGAGCCACCGTGAAGGCGGCTCCGACCGCGTTCACGGGGACGGCGTCGGCCGAGACGCCCTCGCGGCCGTGGTAGCGTTCGATGAGGGCGTCGGTTCCCGTGGTGTCGAGGCCGGCGAGCCACCCGACGCCGGTGCTCGCGAAGTAGTCGCCGGTCGTCCCGAGCGCCGACGTCCACGCTTGCGGGTCGGTCGCGCGAATGAAGTCGACGAGCTTCGGCGCGTATCCCTGTTGTTTCATCTGCTTGGCCGCGGTGATTCCGTCCGGCGGAACGGGATTGGAGAGGAGGGCGTCGGCGTTGGCGTTCTGCGTCTGGGAGATGAGCGTCGTGAAGTCCTTGGTGCCGATCTGGTACTTTTGGCGAAGGACGACCTCGTATTCGGTCCCCTCGAAGGCCTGTTCCCAGTGATTGGCCAACTCGGCGCCCCACCCCGAGTTGACTTCCCAGATCGCGATGCGCTTCGGTCCCCCTTCGAGAGCGTCGAACCAGCTTTTCGTGGCTCGTGCCTGATCTCGACTCTTCGGGAACGGCGCGAACGTCCACTCGTAGTTCTTCTCTTGGTGGGGTTTCTGGTAGCCGAACGTCGTCCCGACGAAGGGGATTTTCTGGGACTCGGCGAACGCGCTCCCGGCGGTGACGAGGAGACTCGAGAAGCTTCCCCACAGCATCGCCACGTCGTTGTTGGAGACGATCTGGTTGAGCCCCGACCGCGTCTTCTTCGCCTCGCTCTCGTCGTCTTTGATGATGAGCTCGACGGGCCGGCCGCCGATTCCCCCGTTGTCGTTGATGTACTCGATGCCGATCTCGTAGCCGGCGCGGATGTGTTCGCCCATCGACGAGAACGCTCCGGTCAGCGGGAGGGTCGCCCCGATCAAGATCGGCTCGCTCGAACCGGCCTGGGAGTTCGCCGTAGTGCCGGCCGTGGTTCCCGATCCGCTCGAACCGGAGGCACAGCCCGCGAGCGCCGCCACCCCGGAAACCGCACCCGCTCTCAGCACTGTGCGACGGTCGACGCGGTCTTCATTGCTTGTCATTCTGCTCGTGCTCTTTCGCCCCTATCATTATTATTTGGGACTCTTCTCTGTTATTGAGAATGAGGGGCCGCGGCGGGGTCGACCGGGAGAGAGCCCCCCCTCGAGAGACGAGAGTACTCACTGGGAGCCTGTCGGACGGACTCCTTTATATTTGATTGAATATACTAAATTAAGATAATATTATATCAGAAAGTGTCAGAAAAATTTATTTTTAAACGCGGTGAGTGACTAACTGTCATGTCCGACAATGACACCAACGCGGTCGCAGAGTACCTGGCCGAACACCCCCGCGCGATGGGCGTCCTGTTCACCGCGCTGCTGCTGCTGTCGCAGGCGAGCGCCGCGGTTGCGACGGGGAACCACGGCGCGATCAACGGTCCCTAACTCACAGACGCGAAAAATCCAGCTTGCTAGACCAGGCGAGCTGGTTGTCAATAATCACCGGTATATTCTCCATTGATAGAAATTCTTTCAGCTCTGGTTTTTCCATATTAAACGTATCAACTTCTCCGGAAGACAAGTAATATTGGTCGTTTCCGGGGACATACGGGACAACGAGACTTCCAAGTTCGAATGCTGCGGCAGGATATGTTATATATTCCATCTCAAACGCCTCGTTCGTTCGCCGGATCTTACACATATTTGGCAAAACCGCCTGCACCTGCGTCACACAGAACCCGCCGTCGCCGACGACGATGTAATCGCCGCCGATGTGGCT
>JBDGUP010000099.1:6381-14230 GCA_042215815.1 Haloquadratum sp.
GCGTCACACAGAACCCGCCGTCGCCGACGACGATGTAATCGCCGCCGATGTGGCTGTCGGTGCGGGCGATCTCCAGGGACGTGCGGATCGGGAACCCGTAGTTCAGCAGTCGCGAGAGGCTCTGTCCGATGTCGACGGCGCCGCTGTTGACGACGTCGTTCAGCGTGACGATGCCCGCGATCGCGCCGCGTTCGATCAGTTCCATCCCCTGCTCGTAGGACTGACACGCGTTGAGCAGGAACGAGTCCACTCCGACGGTTTCGAGCGTCCTGGCGTCGAGGGTGCCGTCGGGACACTGAAAGCCCGCCTCGTCGATGTGGCCGATGTAGTGGAGGAACTCCGTCTCGGAGGCGAGCACCTCGCGGAGGGCCTCGACGGGCAACTCGTAGTACGTCCGGACCTCGAAGGGGAGTTCCTCGCGGGAGCCATAGACGTCTTCGACCGCCTCGCGCTCGTCTGCCATCTTCGGGTCGTTGCAGACGACGGTGATCCCGATGTCGCCCTGAATGGGCTCCCGAGAGAGGCGGTTGCGGTACGCCTGCAACGAGGCCTTACTCGCCCCGATCGGGATGCCGGCCCCGAGCCACGCCTGTTCGAGCGAGTCGCTGTCCGGCGGTTGCACGTACGTCTGGTCGTCGGCGTCGGACCGGAGTTCCGGCTCTCGACTCTGGCTCCGGCGCCCGTTCTGACTCCGACTCCGCGTGCTCGCGCTCCGCGTGAATTCGGCCGCAGCGGTCGAGGGTGTCGACCGCCGGCGGAAGAACCCCGCGACCGCGTTCGCCTGGACCGCCGACCCGGGACTCGGCGCCGCCTCCGGCGTCCGGACCACCGCCAGGTCGTTCGCGACGAAGGGGAGTGACTCGACGTTCTCCGCGGTCGGCGCGAGGTGTGCGGTGAGTTTCCACTCGGGCACGTACTCCTCGATGGCGCTGTAGGGGACGTCGAGATACGCCTCGAGTTGGCTGCCGAGCGACCGGCCGTAGAGGTCGGCGAAATCCACTCCGAGCGCGGGTTCGAGTTCGCGACGCTCGTGGAGGTCGACCTCGTAGTACCCCTCCGTCCGAGTGAGACAGTCGAGGAAGAACGCCTGTTTGAGCACTCGCGAGACGGCCGTCTCGAATCCGTCCGGCCCGTCCAGTTCGTGGACGTATCCCTCGTCTGTCGCGATCCGGGGGCGACTTCCGGGAACCACGTCGGCGCCGAGGTAGTACGCGAGCGGTGCCGCGACGTAGGCGTGTCGGCGCGTCTCCGGCAGCTCGAGTCGGACGCCCGTGTCGGGCGCCTCAAGCCCGTCCGGCGCCTCGAATCGGGACCCCCGTTCGATGAGCGGCGGGTGGCCCCGGAGCGTGGGATAGGACCGTTCGACGCTCGTCGTCTTCAGCGCCGAGCCGAGCAGCGAGACGGCGCGCATCACGTCGCGGGGCCGATCTGTCGTCCGGATCCGCGCCGCGGGGCGCTCGTGGTGCGAGCGCGCCCCCACCAGCACGTCCGTCTCCTCGGCGAACTCCAGCCGGGTCCGGGTGGCGTCCGATACGACCCGGAGCGGGGCGTCGAAGCGGAGATAGAGCTTGATCGGCGCGAACAGTTCAACGCTGTAGGTCCCCGCCGGGAAGTACTGGTCGGTGAAGTGCTCGATCTGTGCCAGCATCTCCCCGCCGCCGTCGCGGACGCAGACCGACACCTGTTCGAGGTCGAGCCGATCCGTCCGCACGCTCACGGCCGCGTCGGCGGGAAACCGGAACGCCGCCGGGGTGGCTTCCCGGATCCGCACCCGCCCCGGGGTCGAGACGGTGAACTGACTCCGCTCGATCGGATCGGAGACGACGATCCCGCTCCGCTCGGCGGACGCGTCGAACGCGATCTGGAGGTGGTCGCCTCCGATCGGTCCGACCGTCGCCGTCTCTCCCGAGTCACGGCGCCCGTGTCCGTCCATCGGATAGAAGTCCCCTCACACGGACAAAAGCCTACTGGTGGCCCCGGGTATGCCGGTATACGGGGACCTGGGTGGGTCTCGGAACGCTACGCGCGCGCCTCGATCGGCAGCCACTCGGAAGCGATCCCCGAGTCGCGGAAGTGCCACCGCTGCTGCGGATCGCTCCCGTCGAGGCGGAGTTCGACCACCGCATCGAAGATCGGCGAGAGGAGGCGCACGGTCTGGGAGTCGAGCGGCTTCGGGAGCCGAACGTGTCCCATCCCGTCGACCGTCCGGATCTGGGTCGCGAGGACGTGGAGGAACCGGAACACGGTCGCTTCGTCGTACTCGGACAGCAAGGAGGTGACACAGTCGAACGCGACGCGGAGTTCGGCGGGAGCCAGTCCGCCCGCCACCGCGTCGAACCGATCGATCGCAGCCGAGACTTCGAGTCCCAGGTCCGCGATCGAGCCTTCGACGGCCGAGATCGCCTCCGGGTGGTCGTCGGGCGTCCCCGGGACCGTCTCCCCCGCGGGGTCGTCTGGAAGCGGAACGCCGCCCGGTGTCTGTGTGTCGGTAGACGGTCCCCCGCGTCCGCCGCCGCTCTGCGTCCCGGCCCTCCCCGGCGACGCGTCGGCGGCGGCGCCGCGTGCGTCGACGTCGAAGCGCAGAATTTGGGTCCACTCGGGCGTCCACCGATCGATCCCCTCGGTTCGGGCTTCGCGCCCGGGCGGTTGTTCGACGATGAGACGGCGCCGCTGCTGGTCGCTCTCGTTTCCGAGCATCCGACCGGACACCCGGGCGTAGGTCTCTTCCGGCACCGCGCCGACGACCAGAAGCGCGCTCCCGCGAGACTTCAGTTCGTCGAGGGCCGTCGTGACTGCGACGGTGGTCCCGACGGCTGTGGCGTCGGCGCCGCCTCCTGTGTCCATTCGTCCCAACGCAGGGTACCCTCCCAAATAATACTTTGCGTGCTGAAATGTCGGCGATCACTCCGAGGACTCGACGAAGGACTCGATCCGGTTCAGCGCCTCCTTGAGTTCGTCCATACCGGAGGCATAAGAGGCCCGGAGGTGTCCCGCCCCGCCTTCGCCGAAGACGCTCCCGGGCACGAGCGCGACGCGCTCTTCGCGGATGAGCGCCTCGGCGAACGCCTCGTCGTCCTCCCAGCCGGGCGGACACTCGGGGAAGACGTAGAACGCCCCTTTCGCCTCGAAGCAGTCCAGTCCGATCTCGTTGAACCGCGAGATGACGAACTGCCGGCGCCGGTCGAACGCCTGCCGCATCTCCTCGACGTCGTCGTCGCACGACTCCAGCGCCTCGATCGCCGCGAACTGCGCCGTCGTCGGCGCCGACAGCATCGTGTACTGGTGGATGCGGTTCATCGCGTCGATCACCTCGGCCGGGCCGAGCGCGTAGCCCAGGCGCATCCCCGTCATCGCGTAGGCCTTCGAGAACCCGTTGAACACGACGGTCCGCTCGCGCATCCCCGGCAGCGTCGCGATCGAGACGTGCTCGTCCTCGTACCGCAGCGCCGCGTAGATCTCATCGGAGAGGACGAAGAGGTCGTGTTCGCGGGCGAACTCGGCGACTTCTGCGAGTTCGTCGCGCGTCATCACCGCGCCCGTCGGGTTGTTCGGATAACAGAGGACGAGCACCGAGGCGTCGGCGGCGCCGTCGCGTTCGAGGTCCTCGTAGGTGAGCGTGAAGTCGTTCTCGGGACGCGTCCGGACGGGGAGGGCCTCGCCGCCGGCGAATGTCACCGTCGGCCCGTAGGAGATGTACGACGGCTGTGGGACCGCGACGGTCTCTCCGGGGTCGACGAGCGACCGCATCGCGAGGTCGACCGCCTCGCTCGCCCCCGTGGTGACGAGGATCTCCTCGTCGGGGTCGTACGCGAGATCGTACCGCCGGACGTGGTCGGCGATCCGCTCTCTGAGGTCGCGTCGCCCGCGGTTCGCGGTGTAGGACGTCCGACCGCGCTCCAGGGAGTCGATCGCGGCAGTCCGCGCGGCCCACGGCGCGGAGAAGTCCGGCTCGCCGACGCCGAGCGAGACGATGTCGTCCATCTCCTCGGCGAGTTCGAAGAACCGCCGGATCCCCGACGGCGGGGTCTCTCGGGCCCGCCGCGAGAGCGGGCCGGCGTCCGCCTCCCTCATGGCGAGACGGCGAGGCGATCGTCGTCGTCGCCGTCGCCGAAGTAGACGCCGCGCTCCTTGTAGGTCGTCATCACGAAGTGCGTCACCGTCTGGGTGACCTCGGGGATCGGCGCGATCTGCTCGGAGACGAAGTTCGAGACGTCGTGCATCGAGTCACCCTCGACGTCGACGGCGAAGTCGTAGCTGCCGGAGATGAGCCGCAGCGACGAGACCTGTGGGAACTTCGCGATGCGCTGGGCGATGTCCTCGTAGCCGGTCTCGCGGTCGAGTTCGACGTTCAGTTCGACCTCCGCGCGGACGTGCCCCTCGTCCACGTTGTCCCAGTCGACGACGGCCTGGTAGCCGCGGATCGCGCCCTCGGATTCGAGTTCGTCGATGAGGGCCTCGACCGTTGCCGCGTCTGCGCCGAGCTGTCGGGCGATGTCCTCTGTGCTCTGGCGAGCGTCACTCAGCAACAGGTCGAGCAGTTCCCGCTTCGCTTCCATACGGGACGCGAGGAGGCCCCCGTTGAAAGGGTTTGCTCTCTCGCCGGCAAAATCCGGGCGTCCGATAGCCTCTTAACTCCCTATCTGGTTTATCTACATAATGACGGTGGAAGCGGTCAGCGCTGGAGCGATCCTCTTCCGCGACACCCGCGGCGATCGGGAGTACTTGCTCCTGAAGAGCCGGCCTGGGGACTGGGAGTTCCCCAAAGGCGGGGTCGAAGGCGAAGAGGAGCTCCAGCAGACGGCCATCCGAGAAGTCGAAGAGGAGGCGGGAATCGAGGATTTCCGGCTCATAGACGGGTTCCGCGAGGAGTACGACTACGTGTTCGAGGCGAACGGGAAGACGATCCACAAGACCGTCCACCTGTTCATCGCCCGGTCGTTCGAGGCGAGCGCGGAACTCTCGAACGAACACCGCGACCTGCAGTGGCGCGACTACGAACAGGCGGTCAACACCATCACACAGGACGGCCCCCGCGAGATCTTCGAGCAGGCCCACGAGTACCTCGACCAGCTCGCGGCCGAGAACGAGGGGACCGGCGACGGGAAGTACCTCGCGTAACCGGGACGAAGCGTGTACCCCGGTGACGCCGAGTTCGGCTTCGAACTCCTGGTCTGCCGATGGGCCGAGACGTCGTGGCCGCCCGGAGCCCGACGCGACAGCGGGGTGATCGTCGCGCGCCAACTCGGTACCCGAGAGCGCCGCTGGGACACCGTCGTCCTCGAGTGCGATCCGGACGGTCTCGCGGCTCGCGAGCGGTTCGGCGAGCGCGAGCTGGATTCGGACCTCCTGTCTGTCGTCCGCAACGCGCCGCCGACGTGGCAGTGGTACCGGGACGCGCTGCCGCACCCCGGCTACCCCTGGCGGTACGTCCGCGCCGCGGTCCACCGCGCGGCCGACCGCGGCGTCGTCGAGACGCGGAAGCGACGAAACCGGATCGAGATCAGGCGGGTCGCGCCCTACCCCGACTGGCTCCGCCGGATCGTCGCGATCGAGAACAAGCCCGATCTCGACGCGTCGGCCGCCAGCGCGCTCTCCGAGCAGCTCCGCCACGACGTCGACGCCGCGCTCGCCGACGAGGTGTGGATCGCGACGGCGGCCACCGGCGACCGCGTCGAGCCGGCGCTCTTGGAGGACCTCCCCGTCGAGGTGGGGATCCTCGCGTTCCGGTTCCACGGCGACGGCGGGGACGACGCCCGCCGCGTCTGGGACGCGACCGACGCGAGCGTCGAGTGGCACCCCGGCGAGGTGACGCCGGAGGGCGGACGCGAGGGCGGGACAGGAAGCGACGACGGAGCAGACGCCACTGACGAGCGACGGCGGCGTCGGCTCGAACTCGCCGAGCGCGCCTACGGCCGCGGCTGGCGGTCCTACCACGAGACGATGCGGCCCGACTGCAGGGGGTTCGAGCTCCGGCGGTTCGGTCGCGCGCTCGTCCCCCACTGCGCCGCGAAGGGCCGCCCGCAGACGGCCGCCGAGTGCGCCGGCTCGTGTGCAGCGTTCGAGCCCGAACCGCCCGCGTGGCGCACCGCGGGCTGGCCCATCGAAGGCGGGCCGGGAAGGGGGATGCGGCGGCTCCTCCGACGGCGCAGAGAACGGATCCGCCGACGGGCGCGAACCGACGGCCGACCGGACGAGTCGCAGTGATCGACCGGGTCGCAGTGATCGACTGGAATCGACGGGGCACCGAATCAGGAAGAGGCGACTTCGACGTCGATCTCCTCGCGCGGGGCCGCCAGCCGAAACGTCGGCACCGTCCGGTAGACGACCTCGACGACGCCCTTGCGCCGGAGGCTCTGGAGCGCCTCTCGCACGTCGTCGACCGGCGGGTCCGTCCCGAAGGTATCGCGGACCTTGTTGAGCACGCTCACGACGCTCTCGGCGCGCTCGCCGGGGCCGGCGACGACCTCGAAGACCCGCGCTTCGAGTTCGGGAACCCGGATCACCGAGGGCACACCGCCCGCCTCGTCTGTGTCGCCCTCGATCCCGGGTTCGACGTCGACGAGGTCTGCGGCCTCGGCGGTGGCGCGGATGAGGCTGTCGTCGTCGCGGTAGTAGTACTCGCCGAGTTCGCGTTCGAGGTACTGGTGGACCTCGCTGCCCGAGTCCATACCCCACCGGTCTTGGAGTTCCTTGTTCTTCGTGGGCTGGAGCCGTACGACGTCGGCCAGGCGTTCTCGCGCCTGCTCGGAGAGGCTCCCCTCGTCTGCCATATGCGACAGTTCGCCCGAGGGTATTAATAAGGACTGTTGTGGCCTCTTCCCAGTCTGATGCCGGGCGCGACCCCCGGCCGACGGCGATCCCGGCCGCTTAAGTCGATGAAGCGCCTGTCCCACGCAAGGATGGAGTTCTGCGACGAATGCGGATCGATGATGAAGACCGAAGGCGACGTCTGGGTCTGCGGCAACTGCGGCTACGAGAAGCCCCGCGATACCGAAAACGAGTCGCACATGACCTCGACCGACGCCCGCGAGGAGAGCGAGGTGGTCGATATGTCGGACGTCGACGACGCCGAGATCGGGCCGACGACGACGGTGGTCTGTCCGGAGTGTGGCAACGACAGGGCCCGCTACGAGATGAAGCAGATCCGCGCCGCCGACGAGTCCGAGACGCGGTTTTTCACCTGCACCGAGTGCGGCCACAAGTGGCGCGAGGACGACCACTAGCGCGCGTCGACGCCCCTTAATAAAAATCTACAACCGTCATTATAGTACAGGCGCCCGATTGGCTCCCGTGACCGACGACGTCCCGCCGCCCGAACTCGACGTCCCCGACGAGTGGCGACGCGTCTCCGCGGAGGTGACGACGCCGTTCGAGATGCGACTGGTGACGGTCACAGCGCACACTCACGTCTACGAGGACGTCGCCCTCCGCGACCGCCTCGCCGAAGCGACGGGTACCGAAGCGACCTGGCGGTTCGTCTTCGCGAGTCGGCTCCACGTCCGCCCGCGTCCCCCGTCGTCGACGGCGCTGACGCGGCTCGTCGCCGATCGCGCGGCGGGGAGGTTCGTCGAGACCCTCGACGACCGCGGGTTTTCCGAGGTCGCCCGCGCCGGGACGCGACGGATCGACCTCGGCGGTGGGGACCGCGACCGACGAGAGGTCCGGGCCACCAGGTACCGGGCGCAGGTCTCCGTCGGCGACCGCGACCTCCCCGTCGAGGCGTACTTCGCAGCCTGGCGCGCGGGCGACGGACACCTCCTCGGCGGCGGGGCCTACCCGCTCTCGCTCCCCCTCCCGCTCCCGCCCCGGGATCAGGTGTGCGATCCCGACGAGTGCGATCCCGACGAGT
>JBDGUP010000099.1:14330-16376 GCA_042215815.1 Haloquadratum sp.
CCGCTCCCGCCCCGGGATCAGGTGTGCGATCCCGACGAGTGCGATCCCGACGAGTACGACCCCGAGCGGTGCCGGGACGAACTGTTCGAGATCCTCCGTTCGATCCGGTGATCGGTCGTCGGGGCCGGACGCCGAACTCACCGCTCGTTGCGCGCGAACGTCAGATACCCCGTGTGACCGACCCCGGCCGTCGACGGACGCGAGCCCCGCTCTTCGAAGTCCATCTCGCGCTGGATCGTCTCCAGCGTCTCGACGTCGGTCAGCCCGACGTCCCGCGCGACTTCGACGGCCTCGCGGCTGTGCTCGACGAACGGCGAGTAGACGGCGACGAAGCCGCCCGCCGCCAGCAGGCCGGGCACGCGTTCGACGACCGCGGGCGCGTCGCCGGTGTCGAGCGTGACGGCGTCGAACGGCCCCGCCTCGGCCGCGTCGCCGAGGTGCTCTGTGAGGTCGCCGGTGCGGACCTCCACGCGGTCATCGACGCCCGCGAGTCGCATATTCTCCCGCGCGACCGACGCGAAGTCTGCGTCGATCTCGTAGGAGAGCACGTCGGCGCCGAGCCGGCCGAGGTACGCCGCGAGGACGCCCGTGCCGGTCCCGGCGTCGAGCACGCGATCGCCCGCCGCGACCCCGGTGTGACCGACGACGAGACCGATGTCACGGGGGAGCATCGGCGCGCCCGTGCGCTCGAAGTGGTTGAACAGGTCGGGTCCCCGGAGCTGCCGGACCACGAACGGCTCGCCCAGGTGGGTCTCCAGCACGTCGCCGGGCGAGACGTCCTCGGGCACCTCCAGCACGCCGAGGTCGGTCTGGAGTTCGTCGCCGGGCGCCCGGAGGTACTCGCGGTCGTCGTGAACGAGGAGATAGCTCATCGCGGGGCTGGGGCCTGCGTCCCGGCGTCCGAAGAGCGGGGCGGGAGCGGCCGGCGCGGACGGCGGAGGCGCACTATTCCAGGCGGGAGATGGCGGCCGCCAGGTCGCCCTCGGTCGCTTCCAGCGCCTCGCGGGCCGCGTCTCTGCCGACGCCCGCGCGTTCGGCGACGAGCGCGACGTCGTCGTCCGGGATGGCCTCGTCGTCGCCGGCGTCGCCCGCCTCGGCGTCGTCGGCGCTCTCGACCGCGCGCTCGCTCGCGCCGCGTTCGCGGGACTCGGGCTCGCCGACGACCTGGTAGGTCTGCTGGCCCTGAGCGTCCATCCGGGTGACCTGGGCGTCGGAGAAGACGAGTTCCTCGTCGGCCGTCTTGATCACGACCTCCTCGGCATCGAGTTCGGTGACGTCGATGCCCATCTGTTCCATCATCTGTTTCATCTTCCGGGGGTTCATTCCGCCTCCGCCGAACATAGTTGCTCGGGCCGAGGGCGTCCGGTAGCAAAAGCGTGGCGAACCGACTCGGGCGCGGGTCGGGTGTTATACTGTCGGACGAACGGTCTGCTACTCATGTGTCTCCCCTGGAGGGGACGAGGGTATCAACGGGTTCCTCAGACAGGATGGCCGTCGTCCTCGTCGGGCTCGCGATGCAGTCCCGTCACCTCTTCGATCGTCATCTCGTAGCCGACGATGGTGAGCTGACGCCTGCCGACGCCCGAGAGGTCCGGCGACCACGCGTTCTCGTCCATCAGTTCGCCGATCTCGCTCCACCGGTCCGGCGGCAGCTCTTCGATCGGGCCGAACGCGAGCACGCTCCGCCAGTCGAACTGGGAGTTGATGTCGTAGGCCGCCAGACACGCGCGGTCTGTCGCCTCGCTGTAGGCGAGCTTCTCGCTTTCCGCGCCGAACTGCCAGTAGGCGAACACGGCCCGGCCGGTCTCGTACCCGAACGAGATCGGGACCGCGTAGGCCCGGCTGTCGTCCGCGAGCGCGAGGATGCCGGAGCCCTGCTCCTGGAGGTAGGCGTCGATTTCCGCGTCGGTCATCCGTCCGCCTCGGACCGCTTCGAGGTCCACGTCGTCTGCCATAGGGTGCCGTTCGCGGGCGTCCGCCTTGTCCCTGCCGATGACTGACAGTGATTCTTCTCATACTGACGGTTGTAATACTGTCGGACAGAAC
>JBDGUP010000139.1:0-16334 GCA_042215815.1 Haloquadratum sp.
TCGTCGGCGTGGTCCGCGACGCCTTGTAGTGATACTGTCGGACAGAACGATGTGACGCGTCTCGGCACCCCGAGGTGCCGATCTGATTCACGAACGTCTGTCCGACAGTATGAGAGTGATCAGTGGTGGGAGGATGAGAGATCCCACAGGACGAACCGCCGGGTCTTTTTCCTCCAGTCGCCTACGGGATCGTATGTCCAGAGTCGAGAGCGCGGGTCCGGAAGCGGAAGCGGAGGCGGAAGCGGAGGCGGAGGCGGAGGCAGAACCGTGAGCGGGCCGTCGGTCGTCGTCGTCGCCGGCGGTGCAGCGGGGAGCGACGGCGGGACCGGCGACGGCGGGACCGGCGACGGGTCCGCGAGGGCGCCGGTCGACGCAGTGAAGGCGGCGCTCGCCGACGCCGGGGGCGCCGTGATCGAACGCGTGGCGGCCGACCGAGTCGACGGGGACGGCGGCGAGACCGGCGTCGGTGAGACGGCGACCGCCGACGCCGACGCGGTGTTCGCCGTCGGCGACGAGGCGCTGCTGGCGTTCGCCGCCGTCGACGTCGCCTGCCCGGTCTTCCCGATCGCGACCGGCAGCCACCGGTATTCGATCCCGGCGGCCGACGTCGCCGCCGCCGTCGACGCACTCGACGCGGAGCGCTATGAGACCGTCTCCCATCCGGTACTCGACGTCGCGGTCGACGGCGAGCGCGCGGGCGCCGCCGTCGCGGACGTGACGCTGATGACGACCGAGCCGGCCCGGATCTCGGAGTACGGCGTCGGCTCGCCCGACGACTGGCGCGACACGGTCCGGGCCGACGGCGTCGTCGCGGCGACGCCGCTCGGGAGCGCGGGCTACGCCCGCGACGCGGGCGGCCCGATCCTGGCCCCGGAGACCGGCCTCGTCGCAGTGCCGGTCTCCCCCTATGCGATGCACGCGACCTCGTGGGTGCTCCAACCGCCGGTCACGCTGTCGGTCGAGCGCGAGGAGGCGGCCGTGTCACTGCTCCTCGACGACGCGGTCGCGAGGCAGGTGCCCGCGGAGACGCCGATCGACGTCCGGGTCGGACGGGAACTCCCGCTCGTGCGGCCGCAGACGATCCCGGTCAGATGATCGCCGACCAGATCGGCTTGATGAGGAAGAACAGGCTCTCGTAGCCCGCATACAGCAGCGCGAACACCGACGCGCCGATGGCCGCCTTGGGCGCGGTGATGTCTTTGCTCTTCGAGCGCGCCTCGACGCGGCGGGACTCGTACTCGAAGAAGTCCGAGAAGAACACGCCGAGTGCGAGCACAGACATCACCATCCCGCCGTGCGGTTCGACGATCATATAGAGGAACGACGAGAACACGAGCCCCACGTTCGTCGCGGTGTGGGGCGGCCACCGGCTGAGCTTTTCGTCTTCGTCACCCGTCTCGGCCTGCCGCTGGTGGCGATCGTGCTGGACGTGCCGCGTGACGAGGTTCGCGAGCGCGAACAGGAAGACGACGAGCGGGAGGAGCGAGCTGACACCCTCCAGTGCGTCGATCGGGACGAGGAACTGTAGCGGTTGCATACCCGACGTTGGGTAGAGGACTCATTAGAGTTTTTCCAATCCGGCGTGACGCCCGAGCGGACGTGCGCCAGCTGCGCGTGGGCGACCTACTGGGCGCGCTCTTCGACGGCCTCGCGGGCCTGCCGGACGACGGGGATGACGACCCAGAACGTGAGCGCGCCGACGATCGCGAACCAGAAGAACACGTCCATCAGCATCACGGCGAGCTGATCGAACATCGTGGCGGAGTCGCCGAGCGACATCGGTGCTACGAGTTGCTGGCTGCTCTCGAAGCTCGGTGTTCGGTACCACCCGGCGAGGACCATCCACGCGAGTCCCGCACCGGTGAAGATGCTCAGCCCCTTGATGAACTCGTCAGCCATTGGTATTCGAATCTTCGCCGGAGTCCTCTTGATACTTTCCCATTCCGCGGGCGCGGAACCGCGTCCCCAGGACGTAGACGCCCGCCCCGAACGCGATGAACGCGAGTCCGAACGCCGCGAACAGCGTGCGCAAGAGCCCGTCGGCGATGCGGATCCCGACGAGCGAGAGCGCATACCGGGCGGTGTCTCCGAGAAAGCTCACGTTCAGCGTCGCCGCGTCGAGTAACATAAACCCGAACACGACGCCCACGACGGCGAAGAGCGTCGAGAAGACGGTCACCGTCTTGTAGAGCCGCATCGGGACCACGACGTCGCGGCCGCGACGCCCCTGGTCGGTCTCGCCCGGTCGGTCGTGGCGCTCGTCGCCGTCGGTCATCGACGCGAAGCTACTTCGGCGGGCGGAGCCGGTAGTAGCGGCGGTTGAGGTCGTACATATACCCCTCCCGCATCGCCTTCAGCACGGCCCAGGTGACGAAGCCGCCGACGATGGGCAGGAAGAACGTCAGGTCGAACGCGAGATGGACGTTCATCGGCAGCAGGTTCTT
This sequence comes from Haloquadratum sp., assembly GCA_042215815.1. GTDB lineage: Archaea > Halobacteriota > Halobacteria > Halobacteriales > Haloferacaceae > Haloquadratum. The sequence continues at coordinate 2,445 of JBDGUP010000139.1, forward strand.
CGCCGAGTAGACGCTGATGCAGAACGCGAAGATGACGCCGCCGACGCCGACGCCCGCCCAGAAGGGCTGTTCGACCGGACGGCGCGCGCTCCCCTTGTTGAGGAAGGGAACGATGGCGATGATGCCGACCACGACGATGTTCGCGAGGACGCCGTAGGTCCGGTCTGCCATCAGCTTCTTGCCGCCCAGGATCGACAGCTCGGGGTTCAGCGGACCGAGCTTGAGCAGGCCGAACGACCAGTAGAGATACCAGTCGGGCAGGATGATCGCCGGAGTGCTCGATGGGTTCGCCGGCGCGCCGATGTGCGGGGGGAGAAGCGACGACAAGAACAGGAGCATCCCCACGAAGAAGCTCGCGATGGCGAGGTTCCGGATGACCTCGTGGGGCCACGTCGGGAACGCGAGCACGTCGCGTTCGACGTAGTCGGACTCCTGGCGGAGGTCCTGGTCTTCGCGGCGCGCGCGCTCGAAGTACTCGTAGGTGAGCCGCGAGAGGCCCTGGCTTCGCTCCTTGCGCTCGCTCCAGGTCGGCGTCTCGTCGTCCGGCGCGACGATGCCGCTGCCGTCGGTACGAACGTCGTCTGAGTTGGGTTCGGTTTCGTCGGTCATTGGCTTGGCTTGGCTTGACTTAGTGGGGTTCTGCGATGCCCTGCATCCACACGATGCCGATGTGGATCGCGATGAGCGTCGTCACCACGAACGGGAGCAGGAACACGTGGATGATGTACATCCGTTGTAATGTGGCCTGGCTCAACGAGAAGCCGCCGAAGAGGAGCTGGGCGGCCCACTCGCCGATCAGCGGGACCGAAAGCGACATCTCGACGCCGATCTGGCCCGCCCAGAAGGCGAGCTGGTCCCAGGGGAGCAGGTAGCCGCTGTAGCCGAAGATCATCGTCAGGCTGATCAGCACGATGCCGATGAGCCAGTTCAGCTCGCGGGGCTCCTTGTAGGCGCCGGTGAAGTACACCCGGAGCATATGGAGGAACACCGCCGCGACCATCACCTGCGCCGCCCAGCGGTGGATCGAACGGAGCATAAACCCGAACTGGAGATCGCGCATAATGAACGCGATCGACTCGTAGGCGACGGCGCCCGTCGCCTGGGTGCCCGCGGCCGTCGAGGGGCTGTAGTAGAATCCCAACAACGCCCCGGAGATGGCTGCGACGACGTACGCCAGCGTCGAGAACAGCCCCAGCGTGTACAGCGGGTACCAGTACCAGAACTTGTTGTCGAGGTCGTACTGTTCGGTGTGGCTCTTCGGCATCTGGAGGTTGACCCGGTAGTAGAGGGTCTCCAACAGCTCCAGGTAATCGACGATGCGGAACCGCTTGTCGAGCCAGATGAGCGTGGTGAGGAAGGTCGACTCCACCGGAGTCAGATCCTTCTCTTTCATCCAGCCCGTGTGATCGTAGTCGTCTTTCTTTTCGAGGCTCATTGTTATCGCTTTTATCGCTTGTAGTACGGGTAGATCGCGCGCTTGACGTGCTCCCACGCGCCGTCGGCGAACGGCGTTCCGTCGACGTCTTCCTCACGGATGTAGAGGTCCTCCCACTTGCGCCGCCGCTTCTTGACGATCACGACGTCGGGAAGGAACTCCTTGCGGTACAGCGCGAGGATGAACGCGAGGTCGACGAAGATCACGGACAGGACGGCGCCGAGGTACATATTCCCCGTCTCGCTGAGGCCCCACCCGGACATCAGGCCGTACGTGAACAGGAACACGAACACGACCTCGATGACCGTGAGCAGGACGATCGTGATCGCCGCTGCCGTGCTCTCGCGTGCCGGTTCGTATCGGTGAATGTCGCCGTAGGTACTTCCGCTCGATGACATTATTCGCTCCTCCCGGTTCCCGTGTGCGGGGACTCACCGTATTTCAGGACGTAGAACGTGAAGATGATCGTCACGATGATCCCGAGGATCGTCGCTGCACCGACCCAGTGGGCGTGGATCGGGACGCCGAACGCGTGGAGTTCCTTCTTTCCACCGCCACCGCCGCCGCCACCGCCGGCGTTGGGGTTTTCGGTGACGATGATGGTCCCGACCATCCCCAGCGCCTTGTGGGGCTGGCAGAAGTACTCGTAGGTCCCTTTCGTGGTGAAGGTGTGCGTGTAGGTGTAGCCGGTGTTGTACACCTTGGCGGGGCCGCCGGGCGCCCCCTTCCAGTTCGCACCCTCCGGTTGGCTCGAGACGACGATGTTGTGGTTGTCGGACTCCCAGACGAACTTGACCGTCGTGCCGGGAGCGATGCGGAGCGGTTCGTTCGTCCCGGGCGTGAAGACGAAGTCGCCGCCGGGGCCGACGGCCACCGTGACGGTCTTGCCACCGCCACCACCGCCGCCCGCGGCGGTCCCCGTGCCGGTTCCCGTCCCGGTCGAGGTGCCGGTAGCATTCGACGTGCCGGTGCCCGTCCCGGTTCCCGTTGCCGTGCCGGTGCTCGTCCCGTCCGGTGTCCCGGTGCCCGTCTCCTGGGCGGCACCGACCCCGGCGGTGGCCGCACCCGTCGCGGCGGCAGCAGGGACGCTCGCTGCGCGCAGAAAGTCCCGCCTCTTCATACACGTCGGTGTCGGGATGCAGCGCGCTTAAACCCACCGACTCCCCCCGTAGCGGATCCGGCCGACAGTATCCAGTCGTCGTCATCACGCGGACGTGTCGTCCTCGCCCGGCTCTCGGTCCGGCAGGACGTCCGGCCGCTCGTCGTCGTCGACGTCCAGCGAGCGGAGGCGGTCGCGGAACTCCTCGGCCCGGAACCGATCGGAGAGCCGGGCGTTCGCCACCACGAGAAAGAGGAAAAAGCCGATGACCAGAAAGCCGATGGCAGCCACGGGCGCGACGATGGTGTCGAGCGACGGCAGCGCGATCCATCCGATCAGGAGGGCGACCCCGACCAGTAGCTGGACGCCCGCGACGACCTGGAGCATCAGGTTGCCGAGCGCACCGCTGCCTTCGACCACGTCCTGGGGTTCGGGGAGCGACGCGTCCTCGGGCGCGTCCATCAACTCGTAGTCGTCCATCGAACAGAGCGCCACGGTCGGCTTGACGTCGCGGAGGACGGTCCCCTCGCCTTCGACGCTGCCGTCCGCGTAGACGACCGCGTACCCCTCGTCGGAGTAGGCGACGACGCGGTCTTCTTCGCCGTCGTCGACACGCTCGATCACGGCGAATATCTCCCGGATCCCGACCCGCGCTTGCAGTTCGTGTTCGACCCGGTCGAGGAGTTCTGTCCCGACGACCCACGAGTCGGGATCGAAGGCGGCCTCCCACTCTTCGAGGCTCATCTCGGCCATCTCCGCCGGGCCGAAGTCCTCGAAGTCGTAGGTCGCCTCGACCCGTTCGCAGAGCGCGTCGCGGTCGGCGGCGTCGGCCGACGCCGCGTCGCCTGCCGTCTCCGCAGACGATTCGCTCCCGGTCTCGGTCGCGTCGTCCGGGAGCGAGGACCCCTCCGCCCGCGACTCCTCCGAGGACTCCGTCATCTCCCGTCGCTTGGGGCGGCACACTCCTTAGGGTAACGGTTCCGGGATCGCCTCACAACCCCTATTAGTGCGACGGTCCCTACTCGAACCGATGGGATCCGAATCGGCCATCGCGACGGCCGCCGCGCTCTTGGTCACCTCCAGCCTGCCCTTCTATCTCTACGGCGCGTGGATTATGCTCGACGCCGAGGTCGTCACCTGGGACGTGCTGATACACCACCTCAAGATCATCACACCCGGGCTGGTCCTGAACACGGTTCCCGTCCTCGGCTGGATGCTCCCGCGGCTGCTTGATCGGCTCAGCGGCGTCGTCGTGCTCCACGCGTTCTTCGGCCTGCAGGCGTACGCCCTCCTGATCTTCGCACTGACGGGCATCGTCCACATCGTCCGGGTGAAACGCGACGCCGACCTCTATTCGGACCCGACCCGAGACGTCGACCTCGACGAGCTACACCCGAATATGGGCGCCTGGCGGAAGCGCCTCCGCGTGGGGGTCTTCGGCTACGTGGTCGTCTGGTTCGTCGCGTGGCTCCTCGGACTGTACCAGTTCGTCGTGCGGTACGTGCTCGGGTAGGCGCCGGGGCGGGCGCCCGCGACCCGCGGCGCTACTCCCAGGGCTCGCCGGACGCCAGGTCGACGTCGCCGTCGAGCCGCGACGAGGGACAGACGTCCTCCAGGACGCACGCCTCGCAGTCCGGGCTGCGGGCGGTACAGACCTCCCGGCCGTGGCTGATCAGCAGGTGGGTGAACTGCTGCCAGTCGGACTCCGGCACGAGATCCATCAGTTCGCGCTCGATCGTCTCGGGGGTGTCGGCGTCGACGAGACCGAGTCGCCGCGAGATGCGCTGGACGTGGGTGTCGACCACGATGCCCTCGACGACGTCGTGGCCGTGCTGGAGGACGACGTTGGCGGTCTTGCGCCCGACGCCTGTGAGACTTGTGAGTTCGTCCATCGTGTCGGGGACGTCGCCGTCGTGCTCGGACACCAGCGTCTCGCCGATCGATCGCAGATATCCGGCCTTGTTGTTGTGGAACGTGATCCCGTAGATGTCGTCTGCGAGTTCCGATTCGTCGGCCGCGGCGTAGTCCGCGGCGGTCTCGTACTTCTCGAACAGGCCTTCTGTGACCTGGTTGACCCGCTCGTCGGTGCACTGCGCCGAGAGGACGACGGCGACGAGCAGTTCGAGCCTGTTCGAGAAGTTCAGCGAGATGGTCGAGTCCGGATGCTCCTCGTAGAGTCGGTCGAGGACCGCTTCGACCTGCGCCTCGGGGTCGGAACGCGGCGTGCCCATAACTCGGGGTCGTCGCGGCGGGTGATGATAATGACGGTTGTAGTCTCTTATCCTGTCGGACAGAACGATGTGACGCGTCTCGGCCCCCTCCGAGGTGCCGACCTGATTCACGAACGTCTGTCCGACAGTATTAGCGGTGCTCGTCGACACCGGGGCGGCGAGCACCGGTACATCGTTACAACCGTCATTATCAGTCGTCCGCCGCCGACTCGACCGTCGCGAGGGAGGCGTCGCTCACCCGCTCGACCGACGAGCGGTTGGTCGTGGGGTCTTTCTCGACGGTCACGAGGTCGTCGGCGGCCGCGACGAGTTCGTCGTCGTGGCTCACGATCAGGATCTGATTCACGCCGAGGGTCCGCATCTCCTCGACGAGGTCGACGAGCCGGGAGACGTGGCCCGAGTCGAGGAAGACCGTCGGCTCGTCGAGGATGAGCGGCGGCATCGGCGCCGACCCCTCGATGCCCTCCGCGAGCAGCCGGTAGATCGCGCTCCGCAGCGAGAGGTTGAAGAGCGCCCGCTCGCCCCCGGAGAGCTGTTCGGGCTCGAGTTCGGAGCCGTCCTTCTGGTAGACGGTGAGCCGGTACTCGCCGTCGAGGCGGATCCGCGCGTAGGCGTCGTTGCCGTAGACGAGGTCGAACGTCTCGTTGAGCATCCGTTCGAGCGTCTCGACGTTCCGCTGGCGCAACTCCGCCCGAAGGTCGCCGTAGGTCGACTCCAGCGTCGAGAGCTCCTCGTGGAGCGACTCCAGGTCTGCGACGCGCTCGGCGACCCGATCGCGGTCCTCGCGGAGGCGTTCGAGCTGTCGTAGCTCGCCTTTCACGCTCCCGATCTCGTTTTGGAGTTCGTCGCGGCGCTCCCGGAGCTCGTCGAGTTTCGCCGCGACGTCGTCCAGATACGCCTCGGCCTCCGATCTGTTCTGTCGCGCCTCCTCGATCCGCGTCTCGTCGACCGCCTCGGCCAGTTCCTCGCGGCGTTCTTTCTTCTCTGCGAGGAACCCCCGCCGCTCGTCGTTCCGACTCGCGAGTTCCTCGCGGCGCTCCTGGAGCCGCTCGATCCGGGACTCGGTCTCTTCGATCGTCGCGCGGAGCTCTGCGACCCGATCGAGGCGGTCCCGCGTCGCGTCCAGGTCCTCGAGGTCGACCTCCAGCGACTCGACCCGCTCGCGAGCGTCGGCCGCCGCCTCCGCCTGCTCGGTCGCGGCCTCGCGCTTTTCGGCCGCCTGCGCCTCGCACTCCTCGGCGTCCTCGCGGAGCGATTCCGCCTCCGCGCGCCGCTCTTCCGCCGTCGTCTCGGCGTCTTCGATACCCTCTTCGAGCAGCGACCGCTTCTCGCGGAGGGTGGCGAGCCGCGTCTCGGCCTCGACGAGCGACTCCGCGGTCTCCAGGTCGGCTTCGAGGTCGTCGCGCCGCCCGCGCAGTTCTTCGACGTCGCCCTCCAGCGACTCGATCCGCGCTTCGTACTCGCCGATCGCGTCGACGTGCGGCGAGCCCTCGACCGGCTGGCCGCACTCGGGGCACTTGCCCGCCGCTTCGAGCTCCCGCGCTTCCTCCAGCCGCTCTCGGACGGACTCCAGTTCGGCGCGCGCGTCGGCGAGGTCGTCTCGGACCTCGCCGAGATCGGACTGGAGCGAGTCGCGGTACGTCGTCGCGTCGCCGACGTCGACCGGCGCGTCCTCGAACCGCTCGCGCAACGCCGCGATCTCGTCGTCGAGGTCGGCGAGGTCCTCGCGTCGCTCGTCGGCGCGTTCGGCCGCCTCCGCCGCGGACGATTCGGCCTCGGCCGCGCGCTCGCGGGCGTCGGCCGCACGCGACTCAAACTCGTCCGCGCGCTCTTCGAGCTTCTCCGCCTGGTTCGACAGCATCGTCTGCCGCTGGCGGGCCTCCTGGAGGTCTTCGCGCAGCGCGTCCTCGCGCTCGTCGAGTTCGTCGCGGCGGGCCTCGATGGCCGCGTCGTCGACGGCGTCGGCGTCGGTCGGTCCCTCGACGACCTCTTCTAGGCCGGCGGCCTCGGCCGCGGTCTTCAGGTCGGTCTCCAGCGCCTCGATCCGCTCGCGGGCGTCGACGATCTCCGATCGGAACTCGTCGCGTTTCTCCTCGTCGCCTTCGATCGTCTCGCGCAGCGCCGCGATCTCGTCGTCGATGTCGGCGAGTTCGGCCTGCGTCTCCTCGTAGGACGACAGCACCTCTTCGGCCTCCTCGAGCGTGTCTTCGGCGCGCTCGCGGTTCTCCTCGAAGCGGTCGATCTCGGCGTCGACCTCCGAGAGTTCCGTCTCCAGGTCGTTCAGCCGATCGTGGAGACCGGCCGCCTCCTTGGACTCGATCTGGGATTCGAGTTCCGAGAGCGCGCCGCGCTTTTCGGACAGGACGTCCTCGACGCCGAGGCGCGCCTGACCCGCGCGCTCGCGGTACTCCTCGAGCGTTCCGAGTTGCAGGAGGTCGTCGATGGTGTCCTGTCGCTCCGCCGGCGTCGCGTTGATGAGCTTGTTCACCTCGCCCTGGCGGACGTACGCGCAGTTGAGGAACGCCTCTGCGTCCATCCGGAGGAGGTCTGCCACGAACGCCCGGACGTCGGTCGCGCCCTCGACCGCGACGTCGGGACCGTCGAGGGTGCAGCGCGCGGTCTGCATTCGATCGCCGGAGCGCCGCAGCCGGCGCTCGATGCGGTAGGCGTCGCCGTCGTGGACGAACTGGAGCGCCACTTCGGCCTCGTCCTCGCCCGTGGTCACGACCTCGTCCAGCGTCTCGTCGAGCGCGCGCGCGCCGTAGAGGGCGAAAAAGCACGCCTCGAGGAGCGAGGACTTGCCGCTACCGTTGAGACCGTGGATGACCGTCACGCCGTCGCGCAGGTCGAGGTCGGCGTCGGCGTAGGGCTTGAAATTCTGGAGTCGGAGTCGCTCGAAGCGCATCTAGAAGTCCTCCATCGTGAACTGCCCGTCGGTCGCCTGCGGGGTCGATTCGGGCGTCGACGCGGCGGCCTCCGACTCGGCGGCGTCCGATTCGGCGACGTCCGACTCGGCGGCGGCGAACGCGTCCCCGTCCGCGTCGAGGAGGTCGGAAACGCGGGATTTCACGGTCTCGCGGACGTTGGAGTCGGGGACGCTCCCCTCGCGGATGGTCTCGTCGACGTCGAGCGCGGCCGGCGAGAGCCCCAGTTCGCGCACGCGCTCGTCGACCGCGGCGTCGGGATCTGCGAACGACACGTCGATTTCGGACTCGGACGGCTGGTCTCGCCGGTCTGACACGCGGGCGACGAGCGCGCCGCGCTCGTCGAGGAACTCCTCGATCGACGCCGGCGTCACGGGCTCGCCGCCGCCCGTGAGTTCGACCACGACGACGGCGTCGTCGACGTCGTACTGGCGGAGTTGCTCGCGGACGCGCTCTGGGCCTTCGTCGGCCGCCAGGTCGACGGTGACGAAGACGAACCGCCGGGTGTCGAGGGTCCGACGGCGGATGTCGACCGCCGCGTCCGCGTCCGCGTCCCCGTCCCCGTCCCCGTCCCCGTCCCCGTCGAACGTCACGAGGTTGTACCCTCGCGGGTCCTCCTCGGCGGCGCTGGCGCGCTCTGTCGACCCGCAGTAGGTGACCCAGGTGCCGTCGACGACCTCTGTCCCCGGCGCGTGGTTGTCACCGAGGAGGACCGCGTCGAAGTCGACGTTCGAGCGGTCGAGCACCGTCTCGGTCTCCCAGTCGGCGTGGGCGAACGGCGTGAAGAGCCCGTGGCTCACGAGGGCGGCGTGGGCGGCGTCGTGCGGCTCGAAGTCGTAGTCCAGGTCGGCGCGCCGCGACTTCGGGACGTGATCGAGACCGTAGAAGGCCGTCTCGCCGACCACCCGCGGCTCCGGGCCGAGGCGCTCGCCGAGGTCGAGGTCCGCAAAGAGATCCAGCCACTGGCCGCTCCGGGTCGACTCGTGGTTGCCGACCACGGCCAGAAACGGGATCTCGGCCTCGCGAAGCCGGCGGAGCACGCGGATCGTCCCGAGGAGGTCCCGGAGTTCGGGCCGGCGGTCCTGAAAGAGGTCGCCGGCGTGAACGACGGCGTCGACGTCGGCCTCGACGGCGTCGTCGACCACCTGCGCGAACGCGTCGAGGAAGTCCTCGCGCCGCGCCGGCGAGTGGTATTGCTGGTACCCGATGTGGGTGTCGCCGGTGTGTATCACCCGTGTCATCTGCCCGTCCCTTGACCGCTGTGTCGTAAAACGGTTCCGCGAGGGGGCTGGCCCGAGAGGCGGACCACGGTGCCGGCCGGCCGACGGCGACGCGCGCCTGCGACGGTCGCCAGACAGTGGCACGCGCGGACTTAAGTCCCCTCCGCTATTCTGCGGGGATCGCCGCGGCGACACTACAGATACGAAATCCGATAAGTTATGAGGAGGTTAGCTATCGTGATTTGGACGTAACGAGTAATCTATATTGTCTGTCTTCCACAATTCTATTATACCTCGAGACCAGAGCGTGATTCGTCAATGAACACGACGCACTCGCGTGGAGTCGTGGTGATGCAGCAATGGTAGGAACCGGTCCACTCAGCGTCGGCAGCGGCGCCCTGACGGCCGTCGGCGCCGTCCTCGCCGAGGCGATGATCCTGTACGTCGTCTACGGCGCGGCCACGGCCGCACTGGGTGACAAGGTCGTCGACCTGCTCGCGGGGGGATAAGATGGCGATAGAACTGTTCGGCGTGGCCGCCACCCAACTCGGCGTGTTCGTGGGGTTCGGACTGCTCATCGGGACCCTCTTCGGGTTCTTCGGGATGGGCGGGTCGTTCCTCGTCACGCCCGCCCTGCTCGTGATGGGGTACGACTCGACGACCGCCGTCGGGAGCGGCCTCGCGTTCGTCTTCGGGACGTCGGTCATCGCCGCGCTCCGCCACCGCGACCACGGACAGGTCGACTACAAGCTCGGCATCATGTTCATCGTGGGGATGACAGCCGGCATCGAGGTGGGCAAGGAGCTGGTCTACCACCTCAAGTCGCTCGGCATCGCCGACCTCGTCGTGAGCATCGCCTACATCGGGCTCCTCGCCGGGATCGGGCTGCTGATGCTCCGCGACGCCGTGACAGAAGACACGAGCGACGACGAGGACCCGGTGATCGCCCAGAAGCTCCAGGCGATCGAGATCCCGCCGATGATCTCGATCAAGGGGGACACGCAGGTCTCTCTGTGGCTGGCCCTGGCGATGGCGCTCGCCATCGGCGTGCTGTCGGGCTTCCTCGGCGTCGGCGGCGGGTTCTTACTGATGCCCGCGATGATGTACGGCCTGGGCGTCCCCGCGGCCGTCGCGGTCGGGACCGACGTGTTCCAGATCACGGCCTCGGGCGCGTTCGGCGCGTTCACCTACGCGCAGTCGGGCGCGGTGAACCTCTCGATCGTCCTGCCCCTCCTCGCGGGGAGCGCGATGGGCGCCCGGATCGGCGCCGGCGCGACCGCCCTCGTCGACGAGGACGACATCACGATCTACTTCGCCACGATGCTGCTCGCCGGCTCGGCCGCCGTCGCGAGCAAGAACCTCGGGAACGCCTACGACGTCGCCGTGCTGAGTCAGGTCAGCAAGGCGCTGATCTTCGGCGCTGCCATCCTGGTCAGCGGGGCGATCGTCTGGGCGAGCATCAAGTCGCTCCGGGAGCGGGAAGCCAGCGCCGACACGGCCGCGACCGCCGACTGATTCCGATCGGTCAGCCCGTCGGTCCCCCCGGTAGTATTGTAGTATCTGAACACATAGATGCCACAATTATTTCGGGCATATCGAGCCACTTTCGGATGTTATCCCCATATTTTCTGCTTCTTCTGTGTGTCAACAGACGTAGTGTTTTTTGGTGCCTGCGGCGGATCTGCGACGATACCGGACCGCGGGGTCCGCTCTACAGCGCCGCGTCGAGGCGTTCGAGCGTCGTCCGGGCGCGTCGGCCGCGGCGCGCAGTCCGATCGGCGCCGGCGGCGGTCGCAGTCGCGATTGCGGCGTCGAGCGTCGAGAGGCGGTCCTCGGAGAGATACCGAGCGGCCGTGGACACACACGCGACGGCGGCCTCCGCCTCGCTGACGGTCCGTTCTGCGGCATCGGTCCGCTGATCGGGCGATCCCGGTGCGGTCCCGTCGGCGAGCGCGCGGAGCGATCGACGGACCGCTTCTGACGACGGCGTCGCGTGGTCGTGCGCCATACGGTCAGCTGACCGCCCGATCGGATATGAACACTCGGACGCGAGGAAGACGGGTATCGAGGCACCGGACGGACGGCCCCCGCAGCCGATCAGATGTTCAGCGTGTAGAGGCGCTTGCGGGCGTCCGTGAAGGAGAACCGCGAGTCCACGACGCCGGCGTCTTCGAGCCGCGACAGCGCGTAGCGGACCGTCCGGGGGGGAAGGAGCGTCTTCTCGGCGAGCTGGCTCTGTGTCAGCGTGTCGTTGTAGTCCAGGACCTTCGCGACGAGTTTCGCGCTCGGCGGCATCTCGCGGACCGGTTCCCAGCGGTCGGTCGACTCCTCTTCGGGGGCGAAGACTTCGGTGGTGCTCATCCGTGTCTCCCACTCGGAGATGTAGACAAATAATATTTACTGTATCAATATATTACTCAAAGAAATACCGCGGTGGGAAACAGCTAAACCGAATGAACTGTCTGTGAAACAGACGTGACGCTCGCAGACATCGAGCGGTACGACCCCGATCGCGTGACCGAAAGGGGCGAGCGCGCGATCGTCGTCGGTGCGAGTATGGCCGGACTCCAGGCCGCTCGAGTGCTCGCGGACGCGTTCGAGGCGGTCACCGTCGTCGAGCGCGACCCGCTCCCCGACGAGCCGGTCGCCCGGCGCGGCGTCCCGCAGGCGGAGCACGTCCACGCGATGCTGGAGCCCGGGCGAGTGGTGCTCGAAGACCTCTTTCCCGGATACGGAGCGGAACTCCGCGACGAGGGCGGGCTCCGGATCCGGGGCGCCACCGACCTCGACCTCTACCAGCAGGGAGCGTTCCTCGCCGAGGGCGACGCGCCGCTGCCGTTCTACTGTGCGAGCCGTCCGCTCTACGAGCAGGTGGCCCGCAGGCGGGTGGCCGGCCACGAGGCGATCACGCTCCGAGACACCTGCCAGTTCACCGACTACGTCGCCGGCGACGACGCCGGGGTCGTCGAAGGGGTCGCGATGCGCGACGCAAACGGCGACGAGGAGACGCTGTGGGGCGAGGTCGTCGTCGACGCCACCGGCCGGACCTCGCGGACCCCCGAGTGGCTCGACAGCCACGGCTATCCCACGCCGCCGGTCGACGAGGTCGCGGTCGATCTGGCCTACAGCACGGTGGTCCTGGAGCGGCCGCCCGACACCCGGCAGGGGTATCTGGTCGTGCCGTCGCCACCGACCCCCCGGGGCGGGACCGCGATCCCGATCGAAGGCGATCGGTGGATCGTGACCCTCTTCGGTCTCCACGGCGAGCATCCGCCGACCGACGAGTCCGGGTTCCGAGCGTTCGCCGCGTCGCTTCCGACGCCCGTGCTGGCCGAGTTGCTCGACGACCACGAGTGGCTGAGCGAGGAGGTCCGCCACTACCCGTTTCCCGCCAGCACGCGGCGCCGCTACGAGGAACTCGACCGCGTCCCGGAGGGCCTGCTCGTCACCGGCGACGCGCTCGCGAGCTTCAACCCCATCTACGGGCAGGGGATGTCGGTCGCCGCGCTCGACGCGCTCGCGCTCCATCACACCCTCGCTGATGGGATCGACGACCTCGCCACGCGCTTTTTCGACCGAGCCGCCGCGGCGATCGACGACGCCTGGCAGATCGCCGTCGGCGCCGACTTCGAGTTCCCGGAGACGACCGGGCCGAAGCCGCGCGGGGCGGACCTCTTCAATCGCTACCTGTCGGCCGTCGTCCGCACCAGCCACACCGACGGCCACGTCGCCGAGGCGTTCACGCGCGTCCTCCGGCTGGAGGTGCCGCCGACGCGACTGCTGAGACCCGACGTCGTCCGCCGGGTCGTCGCCGCGGAGGTGCGCCGGTATGTCTGATCGTGGTTGCTCTCGTCTCTTCCCGCCGAGCGCCGTCAACGGGGGGTGGCGCTCGGCGGTACACAGTGAGTGTATACTGTCGGACGAAACCGTTGATACGCTCGTACCCCACCGGGGGATACACAGGCGTATCAGGACGTTCGTCCGACAGTATAATCACTATGACACCGGCTGGTCCCGGTTCGTTCCGATGATCGCCGCGAACGATCCCTCGACGGCCGCGACCGCCACGGCGGCAACCGACGACCCCGACGACTTCGCCGACGTCCTCCCGGAGTCGGCGGCGTTCCGCCGGGTCGAGACGAACGGCGTCGAACTCCACACGCTGCTCGCCGGCGACCCCGACGGCCCGCCCGTCGTGCTCCTCCACGGGTTCCCCGAGTTCTGGTTCGGGTGGCGCACGCAGCTTCCGGCGCTCGTCGACGCCGGATACCGGGTGATCGCGCCGGACCAGCGCGGCTACAACCGGAGCGACAAGCCCGACGGCGTCGGCGCCTACACGATGGACGCCATCGCGGCCGACGCGGTGGGCCTGCTCGACGCCCTCGGCTACGACGACGCGCGGTTCGTCGGTCACGACTGGGGCGCGGCCACCGTCTGGCAGACGTCGCTCCGCCATCCCGACCGCGTCGACCGCGCGGTCGTGATGAACGTGCCGCACCCGGCCGTCTTCGAGGAGTTCCTCCGGAGCCGGCCGAGCCAGCTGCTCCGGGGCTGGCATATGCTCTTCTTCCAGGTACCGAGGCTCCCGGAGTGGACCTGGCGCGTCGGCGACTGGCTGGGTCTCCGGTGGTTCATCGACACCTCGAACAGGCCCGAGACGTTCGGCGACCCCGCGCTGGAACGCTACCGCGCCGCGTGGTCGCGCCCGGGCGCTTTCACCGGGATGCTCAACTGGTACCGGGCGCTGCTCCGGGGCGACCTCCCGGAACCGCCGACGATGGACGTCGAACCCCCGACGATGGTCGTCTGGGGGATGGAAGACCCCTACCTCCACCCCGAGATGGCCGCCGCGAGCGCCGACCGGGCGGACGCCCGGTTCGAACCGATCGACGACGCGACCCACTGGGTCCAACACGAGGCCACAGAGCGGGTGAACGAGCTTCTGCTCGACTTTCTCTGTTGATACGGCTGTCGCTGTGTA
>JBDGUP010000147.1:0-15940 GCA_042215815.1 Haloquadratum sp.
TACCATTCAGGTGAATTCCGTCCCTTCTTCGAATGCTTATGGATCAGATAGTTGTGCTCGGCGCCGGCGTCGGTGGCGCGATGTCCGCCAATATGCTCCGGCGCCGCTTGGACCGGGACGAAGCAGAGATCACGATCGTCGACAAGTCCACAGATCACGCCTATCAACCGTCGTACTACCTGCTTCCGTTCGGCTATATGGAGCCGGACGACCAGTTCCGCGACGTCAGCGAGTTGATGCGCGACGGCGTCGAGTTCCTGCAGGGCGAAGTAACCGGCGTCGACCCCGAGTCGAAGACGGTGTCGCTGGCCGACGACGACCTGCCGTACGACTACCTCGTCGTCGCTCTGGGCAACCGCCTCGCCGCCGAGTCCATCCCCGGGATGATGGAGGGGTGGAAAGACACCGACTCTGTGTACCCCTACTACTACTTCGAGGCCGCGATGGGGCTGCGCGACGCCCTCGCTGACTTCGAGGGGGGTACGTTCGTCGTCACCGTCCCCGACACGCCGATCAAGTGCGGCGGGGCGCCGCTGAAGATGACGATGCTCGCAGAGGACTACTTCCGCCGGCAGGGCGTCCGCGACGAGGTCGACCTGGTGATGACGAAGCCCGGCGACGCCGTCTTCGGCGTCTCGCCCTACCGCGAGAAGCTCGAAGAGATCTGGAGCGACCGCGACATCGAGTTCCGCGGCGGGTTCACCGTCGGCGAGGTCGACCCCGACGAGCAGGTCATCCGCTCGGAGGAGGGCGAGACCCAGGAGTACGACCTGTACGCGCCCGTTCCACCCCAGTACGGACAGCCGGCGCTCACCGAGAACTCGCCGCTGACCGAGGGCGACGACGACCACGACGGCGAGTACGTCACCGTCGACGAGCACACGATGCAGCACACCGCCTACGAGGACGTCTTCGCCCTGGGCGACGCCGGGAACACGCCGAACGCGAAGACGGCGGCCGCGGCGCGCAAGCAGTCCCACGTCGTCGTCGACAACCTCACGTCGCTGATGGACGACCGGCCGCTGACGGCGGAGTACGACGGCTACGCCGCCTGTCCCCTGCTCACCCAGAAGGGCAAGGCGATGGTCGCCGAGTTCGACTACGAAGAGAGCATCTCGGCGCCCGTCGAGAGCCGGATGAACTGGATTATGGACATCAACCTCCTGCCCAGCGTCTACTGGAACGCCTGGCTCAAAGGGTACGATCCGCTCCCCTGAATATGGCGAGCGAAAGTCCCCCCACCGACGCGGACGGGCCGATCGAAGACCGCGAAGAGCTCCGGCGCGCGATCGACGATAACGCCGAGGAACTCGCAGAACTCCTCCGGTTGCTCGCGGTGACAGAAGGTCTCGCGGCGGACCTCGCGCCCGAGGTGCGCGAGGCGGTACACGAGAACCGCGAACCGCTGACCGAACTCCGGATGGCGTTCGAGCGCGAGGAGACGATCGCGCTGTTGACCAGAGTGGGCGAGGAGTCGGAGACGCTGCTGGAACTCCTCGACGTCCTCGCCGCCTCGAAGGACCTCACCGACGATCTGGTCCCCGAACTGCGCGTCGCCGTCCGGGAGAACCGCGACGTGATCGAGCGCCTCCGGGCGTCGGTCGAGAACGACGATCTCGTCGTCCTGATCGAGCGGCTCGGCGAGAACGCCGACACGCTGGCCGAGCTGCTCGAACTCCTGGATGCGACCCAGGACCTCGCGACGGAACTCACGCCCGAACTCCGCGAGGTCGCCGACGACAATCGAGACCTCATCCGCGAGTTCCGGATGGCCGCCGCGGGGTTCGCCGACGCACAGGCCGAACACGACGTGGATATGTACCAGCTCGGGCGTAACGCGGGCAATATGATGGCGCTCGCGGAGACGCTCGGCGACCCGCGGGTCACCGACGCCCTCGATGCGACCCTGAACGGTCTCACCCAGGAGGACCCGACGCCGGTCGGCTTCTTCGGCCTGCTCGGCGCCCTCTTCGACGCCGACGTCCGACGGGCTCTGGGCCGACTCCTCGCTGCGGCTCGCGGCCTGGGAAGCGCCGACCTCGGCGGGACGAGCCGAGAGTAATCAGTATGAGCGCGCGGCCGCGGTTTTCCGGAAAATTTGTTCTCGAAATACGATCGCAGCCTCCAAAACGCGAAAAAATAGTTCGCACAGAGCCGAATTAATACGTGGGTCTCCAACTGCGGCGTGTATGACAGACTCCGATAGCGACGACGGCTCGACGGTAGCGACGCCCGGAATCGGCGAGCGGTTCCCAGATCTCACCGTGGAGACGACCCACGGTGAGGTCTCGCTGCCCGACGACTACGAGGGCCAGTGGTTCGTCCTGTTCAGCCACCCGGGAGACTTCACCCCGGTCTGTACCACCGAGTTCGTGGCCTTCGAGGAACGGCGCGAGGAGTTCGAAGCGCTGAACGCCGAACTGATCGGGCTCTCTGTCGACCGCGTCCACTCGCACCTCAAGTGGACAGACTGGATCGACGAGAACCTCGACGTCGACATCGGGTTCCCGATCATCGCCGACGACCAGGGATCGGTCGCCCAGACGCTCGGGATGCTCCACCCCGGGGCCGGGACGTCCACGGTGCGTAGCGTCTTCATCGTCGATCCCGAGGGCACCGTCCGGCTCACGCTGACCTACCCGATGGAGATCGGCCGCAACATCGACGAGATCCTCAGATCGCTCCGCGCGCTGCAGAAGTCCGACGCCGACGACGTCGCCGCGCCGGCCAACTGGCCCGACAACGAGACGTTCGGCGACCGCGTCCTGCTCTCGCCGCCGGCTACCGAGGCGGCGGCCGACGCTCGAACGGCCGAAGCCGAAGATGAGGACCTGGACTACTACGACTGGTGGTTCGTTACGAAAGAGCAGTAACGTTCCCGCCCCGGCCGCCCGCGTCGTCGGTTCCGCCGCGGAGCCGCCCGTCGGACCACCCGCCAATCGCGACACACAGGTACGCTACCGAAATGATCGACCCGGTCATCGCCAGCAGATTGCAATTCGCGGTGACGACGATCGTCCACATCGTCTTCCCCGTGGTGAGTATGGGCCTCGCGCCCTTCCTGATCTACTTCACGTGGAAGGAGATCCGGACGGACGAACAGGTATACGAAAAGCTTCGGGAGTTCTGGACGAAGATCTTCGCGATCAGCTTCGTCGTCGGGACCGTCACGGGGATCGTCCTGGAGTTCGAGTTCGGGACGAACTTCGCGGCGTTCGCGACGGCCGCCGGGGAACTGTTCGGCGGCCCGCTCGCGATCGAGGGGATGATGGCGTTTATGCTGGAGGCGACGTTCCTCGGGATCTTCGTCTTCGGCCGCGAGCGCGTCTCCGATCGGCTGTATATGCTCTCTAGCGTCCTCGTCGGCCTCGGCACGTGGCTGTCTGCGGTCTGGATCCTGATCGCCAACTCCTGGATGCAGACGCCGCGCGGCTACGAGGTCGCGATGGAGAACGGCCGACCGGTCGTCTCGCTCGTCGACCCGATCGCGGCGTACGCCAACCCGCGGTTCCCCTGGATGTTCGTTCACATGCAGAACGCGGCCGTCCTCTCGGTCGCGCTGTTTATGGCCGGCGTCGCCGCCTTCTTCGTCTGGCGGAACCGCGACACGGAGTTCTGGCGGAAGACGATGAAAGTCGCCCTCGCGGTGCTTCTCATCTCGGCGCCGCTGCAGGCGATCCACGGCGACGCCTACACCCGGCACGTGGCGGACACCCAACCGCAGAAGTTCGCCGCGATGGAAGCACAGTACGAGACCGAATCGTCGGTCGGGCTGAAACTGCTGGCGTTCCCGACGAGCTTGCAGGACATCGTCGATCCCCGCGCGGAGAGCCTCTTCGTGATCGACATTCCCTTCCTGGCGTCGATCCTCGTGAGCGGGGGTGATCCCGGCGCGACCATCTCGGGCCTGAACGAGATCCCGACCGAGGACCCGCCCGTCGCGATCGTGTTCTGGGCCTTCCGCGCGATGGTCGGTCTCGGGATGTGGTTCATCGCCCTCGCGTTCTGGGGCGGCGTCCGCTGGTACCAGGGGCGGCTCTTCGACGACGACCTGCTGGCGAAGGCCCTCACCGGCTCGTCGGTCCTCGGCATCCTCACCGTCGAACTGGGCTGGCTCGTCACCGAGGTCGGACGCCAGCCGTGGGTGATCCAGGGCGTGATGAAGACGCGCGCGGGCGTCTCGCCCGGGCTGAGCGGGGCCGAGGCCCTCGCGACGCTGGTCGGCTTCGTCGTCGTCTACGTCGCACTGCTCGCCCTCTATGCGTACGTGATCGCCCGCATCATCCGCGAGGAGGCGCCGACCAGACCGGCGCCGCCCGAGCGCACGCGCGAAGCGCCCGAGCCAACGGAGGTCGCTCCGAGCGATGACTGAGCCGATCGCCGCGACGGCGCTCTCGACGCTCGCAGCCGAGCCGCTGTTCGGGCTTCCGCTCGCGGAGGTCTGGTTCGGGCTCATCTTCGCCGTGTTCGGCACGTTTCTCTTCTTGGACGGGTTCGACTTCGGCGTCGGCGCGCTGTTCGCGACGCGGAGAACAGAACGCGAACGCGAACAGCTGCTTTCGGCGATCGGCCCCTTCTGGGACGGCAACGAGGTGTGGCTCGTCGTCTTCGGCGGGATGCTCTTCGCCGTGTTTCCGAGGCTCTATGCCGATCTGTTCAGCCGCCACTACCTCCTTTTGTTCGCTATCCTCGGGGCGCTCATCGTCCGCGGGCTGTCGCCGGAGATGTACGAACAGCGGCACGACGACGACTGGCGACGCTTTTGGGGGCGGGCGTTCGTCGCCGGGAGCGTCGCCGCGCCCTTCTTCTTGGGCGTCTTCACCGGCAACTGGCTCTTCGGCGTCGACAGAGTCGCGTCGGCCGCGAGCCTGCTCGTCGGCCTGGCTGTCGTCGCACTCACGGTCGTCGACGGCGCGGCGTACCTCGGCGTGAAGACGCGCGGCGACGTGCGGGACGAGACACGGGCGATCGGGCTGTTCGCACAGGCCGTCTACCTCGTCCTCGCGGTCGGCGCGCTGGCCGTCGGCGCACGGGCGACAGACCACGTCGCGCTCGTGTCTCTCCCCGTCCTCGGGCTCTTGGGCGTGACGGTCCTCGCGGCCGCGGGATACGTCCTCGCGGGACGGAGCGGTCGCCGGTACGTCGCCTTCGGGGCCGTCGCCGCGCAGGTGTACGGTCTCGTCGCACTCGTCGCGGTGATCCTCTATCCGGTCGTGGACCCGGCCACCGGTCTCACCGTCGGGACGGCGGTCGTCTCGATGCTCCCGCTCAACCTCACCTCGATCGGCGCGGCGGTCCTGCTCCCGTTGATCGCGGCGTACTTCGTCGTCCTCTACTCGGCGTTCAGCGGCCCCATCGAATCGGGCGAATCGTACGGGTGAGCGGCGGTGAAAAGGGTCCGGCAGTATATCACGGGGTCGATTCGGTCGAGAGGCCGATGCCGCTCAACAGCACTCCGGCGGCGACGAGCAGGAGGAGACCGATCGCGGTGACGACGTCGCCCGTGCGGAGCATCCACGCGGCGGCGACGACGCTGGCGACTACTGTCACGATACCGGTGACGAGGAGGCCCCCGTCGACTCCGCCGGCGCTTCGACGCGGTGTCCCAGTCTGGCTCATACGAATACGCACGCCTTCTACGGCCTAAAGCCCGATCCTCCCTACGAAAATTGGGCAGACTCCGCCTCGGAGGCGTCGAGTGCGAGAAATATTTTCGTCGCGAGGAGCGTAAACGAGACGCTTCACACAGTTCTGTCCGACAGTATCACTCCATCGCGATCTCGACGTCGTCGTTCGGACGACCGAACTCGACGGCCGTCCCCCGGTATCGGCACTCTTCGAGGGCGTGTTTGGCGTCCATCCCGGCGTCGTGAGGCGTCTCGGCGATCCCGACGCCGACTTTGAGTTCGACGCCCGCCTCGGCCCCGACGTGCTCGATCGCGTCGCGGTAGGCGGCCGCGTCCATTCCGGGACAGATCGAGATGATGTTGTCGCCGCCGACGAAAAACGAGAGCGCGCCGTGTTCCTCGCGGAGGTACCGCATCAGCGTGGCGTACCCCTGTTCGATCCGGATGAAGGAGTCGAACTCGTTGAGCCGGTCGGTGTACTTGCCGGTCGCGTCGTTGACGTCGAAGTGTGCGATCTGGACGTCCGAGTCCGACCGCGCGTCCGTCGAGAGGTACTCGCCGGCGAGCACCTCGCGCCTGTCGCCGTCCTGGGCCGAGCCGGCGCGCTGGAGGCGGGCGGTCGCGGCTTCGAGCGCCTCGATGGGCGATGGGTCCGCGCCCGTCCCGAGGCTGATCGTCACCGGATAGCGGTTCCCGATGGAGGCCTGGAGGAGCTCGTGGTCGTCGCGGTCGAGCCCGTTCGTGATCGCGACCATATTGTCGAAGCGTGTGAAAAAGACATAGCCCTCGCGGCCCCCCACGAACTGGGCCAGATCGGCGAAGAGACGGGACTGGAGCGTCTGTAAGTCCATCTCGCGACGGGGCTCTGGCGTCACCGTCCACGGCCCGTAGTTGTCGATCTGGACGAGGGTGAGCTGGGAGTTCGTCACACCTCGGATCTGGGGCGTCCCATATATGCCTCTTTCCGTATCAGATCAGGTCACCTTCTCACTTGTGAGACGGTCTCCGACCGTCGGCCACCGGCCGCCGGCCGCCGGCCGCCGCCCGCTACGTTCAACACCGGGGGGTCCCTACGCCGGGTGATGGGTATTCGCGGCGTGATCTTCGACGTGGACGGAACGCTGGTGCGCGGCGACGAACCGATCCCGGGCGTGCGGGAGGGGCTCGCGGCGGTCGAGGCCGCCGGGCTCCGGCGGCTGTTCGTCTCGAACAACCCGACGAAGCCGCCCGCGGCGTACGAACGACGACTGGGTCGGGCCGGGATCGACGCCGACGCGTCGGCGGTGATCACCGCCGGGACGGTGACCGCCCGCTATCTCGCCGAGCACCACCCGGACGACCACATCGCCGTGGTGGGCGAACCCGCTCTCGTCGACCTGTTCCGGTCGGCCGACCTGTCTGTGACGCGCGTCACCGCCCCCGCGGGGGTCGGCGACGGCGACCGCGGGCAGGACACGAGCGCGTCACCGGACGTCCTCGTGGCGTCGCTGGATCAGGCGTTCGGCTACGAGACGCTCCGGACGAGCCTGCGGCTCCTCGAGGACCCGGCGGTCGAGTTCGTCGGCACCGACCCCGACGTCGTCATCCCCGCGGCGGACGGCAACGCCCCCGGTTCGGGCGCCGTCATCGACGCCATCGCGAACGTCGCCCGCCGCGACCCCGACGTGGTCCTGGGGAAGCCGAGCGAACCCGCCCGACGGATGGTCCGCGACCGCGTCGACCTCCGGCCCGAAGAGGTCCTGGTCGTCGGCGACCGACTGGACACCGACGTCGCCCTGGGCGAGCGGGCGGGGATGCAGACCGCGCTCGTGTGTACCGGCGTCGACGACGCCGCCGACGTCGAGTCCTCGTCGCAGGACCCCGACTACGTGCTGTCGTCGCTGTCCGAACTGGCGGACGTCCTCGGCGCCGAGTAAGCGACCTGCGTCGCGGGCCGGTTCCCTCCCCCGACGGTCCGTTCTGTCCGATCGGGGGAATCTCGAATTCGATAGCCGCGTTCTGCGTCCGGGTCTCGGCGCGAACGCCCGCGTTCTCCTCCTTCCGTCGTTATCGCATTTGATACTGAACACGAACGCTTTTGCATCTGCTCCGGTCTGAAAGCGTATGGCAGAGATCACGAACGACGCCGGACGTGTCCGAGATCGGGGGGGCGACGACGAGGGGACGCTCCGCGAGTTCGTCAGATACATCCCGAGCGGCGATTCCATTCCCGAAGAGACCTGGCGGGGACGCCACCGAAACATCCTCATCCTGCTGGTGGCGCACATCCCGCTCCTCTTCGCGCTCGGAGTGTACAGCGGCACCGAATCGTACGTCACGGGAGCGAAGATCCCCGCGTTCTCGCTCCAGAGCGTGGTCCTGGGCGTCGGCGTGATCGGCGTGCTCACGGCGCTGGCGGCCTGGCCCCGGTTCGGCAGGCGGACCCGAACCACGTTCGCGACTGTCGGATTGGCGTCCGCCTCCGCGGTTCTCGTCTACTTCTCCGGCGGCTACATCGAGGCGCACTTCCACTTCTTCGTGATTATGGCCGTGGTCGCGGTGTACGAAGACTGGCTCCCGTTCCTCGTCGGGATCCTCTATGTCGCGCTCCAGCACGGCTACTTCGGGATGACGACGCCCGAACTCGTCTACAACCACACGGCCGCTATCAACAACCCCTTCGCGTGGGCGGTCATCCACGCGGCCTTCGTGCTGGCGCTGGCGGTGGCGCTGATGACGAACTGGTACTCGATCGAGCGCTCCCGCGAGGAGACCGAAGCACAGCTCCAGCAGACCCAAGAGATAGAAGAGGCGCGGGCCGAGGCGAAGGCGAAACAGCAGGAGGTCACACAGCTGAACGACCACCTCGAAACCAAGGCCGACGACTTCAGCGCCGCGATGGCGCAGGCGGCCGAGGGCGACCTGAGCGTCCGGGTGGACGCCGACGGCGAGAGCGAGGCGATGGCCCAGATCGCCGACGGCTTCAACGAGATGATGACCGAGATGGAATCGGCGGTCCAGGACATCCAGAACTTCGCAGAGGAGGTCGCGGCCGCGAGCGAGGAGGCGAACGCGGGCGCCGGCGAGGTCAAGCAGGCCAGCGAGGAGGTGAGCGAAGCCGTCCAGGAGATCTCCAGCGGCACGACCGAACAGCGCGAGATGCTCAAAGAGGTCTCCGACGAGATGACAGACCTCTCGGCCACGGTACAGGAGGTGGCCTCCTCGGCCGAGTCGGTCGCAGGAACGTCTCACGAGACCGCAGAGATCGCAGAGGCCGGCGAGGACACCGCCCGCAGCGCGATCGACGACGCACAGGAGGCCCAGGCGGCGATCGATTCGACGGTCGATCACGTCGAACGCCTCGACGAGCAGATGAAAGAGATCGGCGAGATCGTCGAACTCATCGGCGACATCGCCGAGCAGACGAATATGCTGGCGCTGAACGCCAACATCGAAGCCGCGCGCGTTGGCAGCTCCGGCGGGGCCAACGGCGACGGGTTCGCCGTCGTCGCCGACGAGGTGAAACAGCTGGCCGAAGAGACACAGGAGTCTGCGAACGACATCGAACAGCTGATCGACGAGACGCAGGCCCAGACCGAAGAAACCGTCGAGGAGGCCCGGACGGCAGAAGAGCACATGCAGGAAGGCGTCGACGCGGTGCAGGACGTCCTCGACGCGTTCACGCAGGTGTCCGACAACGCCGACGAGACCGACAACGGCATCCAGGAGATCAGCGACGTGACGGACGATCAGGCGGTCAGCGCCGAGCAGGCGGTGACGATGATAGAAGAGGTCGCAGACATCAGCCAGACCACCGCCGACGAGGCCGAAAGCGTCTCCGCGGCCGCCCAGGAACAGGCCTCCTCGCTCACGCAGGTCAGCTCGAACGTCGAGGCGCTCACCGAGCAGGCCGACCGGCTCCAGACGCTCCTGGCGAAGTTCGAGGTCGGCGCCACGCAATCACAGGGCGAGTTCGAGTTCGATACCGACACCAGACCCGAGCCGGCGTCGGAACCGACCGCCGAGGCGAACGTGGCGGTAAACGACGGCGGGCGTCCCGAGTAGCCGGCGGCGTCGCGCCGCATTCGTCGTCACTGGATGGTGACCCGCCGACCCGCGTCTCCACCAGTCGCCCCCTCCATCTCGCGCAGCCGCTCTACGCGCGCGTCGATCGGAGGGTGGGTCGAGAGGTACTCCCGCAGCCGACGCTCCGATTCGGACTCGACCTCGCCGTGCGTCCACACCGGCGAAATCGACCCGAAAGCGGGAGTAGACGCGCGGTCGAGCGTCCGGAGTGCACGAGCGAGCGCGAGCGGCCTCCCGGTCACAGCCGCCGCGCGCTCGTCCGCGGCGAACTCCCGGCGGCGCGCGTGCGCCCGGAGCAGCAACGTCACGGCGACACCGACGAGGGCGACGCCCAGTTCGATCCGGTTCCGCAGCCGGCCGGGAATCGTCTCCGTCCACGTCCCCGGCGCGCCGCGGGCCCACGCGACCGTGAGGGCCGTGCCCGTGGCGAGAAAGACGAGCGGGGAGAAAAGGATTTCGAGCACGACGACGACGAACTGCGAGAGGCCCAGCGCCGCCGTCCGTACCAGGGTGTCGCGACGTTCCAGGTGGGCGAGTTCGTGGGCGAGGAGCGCCTCGAACTCACTCGCGTCGAGGAGGCGGAACAGCGAGGCGTCGATGACGACCGCGTTCCGACCGCCGGTGGCGAGCGCGAAGGCGTTGGGCGCGTCGAGTCGCGCCACCAGCAGTCGGGGCCGCGCTACAGCCATCGACGCGCACAGGTCGTCGAGCAGGTCGTAGACGGCCGGGGCTCGCGCCTCCGATAGCTCCCGGGCGTCGAGCTGTTCGAGGACGCGACGCGCCCCCAGGCGGAGGCCGAGATACGCCGCGAGCAGCGCGCCGGCGAGTGCCCCGAGCAGGGCCGCGAGCGGATCCAGTCGGAGCCGCCACACCGCCAGCAGTACGTAGGCGCTCGCGACCGTGAGCAGGCCGTAGAACGCGAAGACGGCGAGAGCGACGGCGGCCGTGCGGAGTCGACGCGGTCGCGCGGTCATTCCGAGTCGACGTCGGTGGGTTCGCCGCCGCTCGACGCGGGGGTGTGGTCGCCGAAGGACCGGTCGCCGATCAGCTCGTTCGCCCGCCGGAAGATGCCGGTGAGCGTGGTGATCTCCCGTTCGGTCGGGTGTGCGCGGCCGAGGAGCCGCCGCATCATCACCCGCGTCTTCTCGCGCTTGTGGTCGCGGTCTTCGATCGACGCGTGGAAGTCATCGAAGAAGTCATAGAAGCGCTCGATCTCGGCCTCGTCGGCGCGTTCGCGTTCGACGTCCGGCAGCTGCGTCCGGTCGACGGTGAGCGTCCGGAGTTCGTAGAGCAGGATCGTCGCCGCCTGCCCGAGGTTCAACACGGGGTAGGAGGCGCTGGCGGGGATCGAACACACCTCGTCGAGCCGCCGCAGTTCCTCGTTGTCGAGACCGGTCCCCTCCCGGCCGAAGACCAGCGCGGTCTCGGTCGCGACCGTCTCCAGGCTCTCTCTGACCTCGGCGGGCGTCTTGAACGGGAATCGGACGTGCTTGCGGCTGTCCTCGTTTGTGATCGCGGTCGTGCCGATCGTGTGGTAGTTCTCGACGACCTCCTCGAAGGTGACCTCCTCGGCGTTGGGGAGGACGTCCTCGCGGGCGTGCCCGGCGAAGCCGTACGCCTCGCTTTCTTCTGTGATCTCCGGCGGGTCGACGAGTTTCAGGTCCGAGAGCCCGAAGTTCTTCATCGCGCGGGCGATCGTCCCCACGTTACCGGGCGTCTCGGGCTCGACGACGACGACGATCATCTATCCGGTCGGGTACTCGCGATCGAGGTCGATCTCGTCGGCGCCGGCGGCGTCGGCGTCACCCCCGGCGGTCTCGGCCGCCGAAGCGCCCTCGCCCTCGCCGTCCGAGACGGTCGTGATCTCGCCCGTCTTGAGGTCGATCCGCTTGCGCTCGCCCTCGCTGTTCTCGTTCAGCCGGCGGTTGAGTTCGGCCGGGTCCGGCGGCGTCGGCAGCCCCCCGGGATCGGTGTCGACGTGGTCGAGACCCTCGTACCCCTCCGGCGCGCGGTTGCCGGCGGCGAACCACTCGTGGAACTCGTCGCGGAAGGTCTCGGTCCCGGCGGCCGCCTCGCCGCCCGCCTCGCGGAACCAGTAGAGGAAGTCGGCCTCGTGGTCCGCACAGAGGAGGACCTCCTCCATCGGCTCGCCGTAGACCATCTCGGCCTTGTTGGCGCGCTTTTGGTTCTCCTCGCCGTGTTCGAGATAACAGGCGTCGCAGGGCTTGCCCTGGAGGTAGGTCAGGCGGATGAGCCGCTCGCGCGTGTCGTCGGACACCTCGTCGAGCGGCCGGAACTCGCCGTCGTCGTCGAACACCTCCGCTTCGTCGAACCGCCAGCCGCGGAGGCCGATGCTTACTTTCGCCATCGAGGGACGGTAGCGCGCGATCGAATAAAAAGAGCGTGACTCGGACAGTCGAGACGGCGAAGCGAAGTATCAAGGCGCGGCGACGACAAGCCACGAGTATGTCCGAATCGCGGTATCACGACGCCTCGCCGCTCTCGCCGCGGCTGGAGGCGCTACTTCTCGGCCGCGATCCGGCGAGGGCGGTCCGCCTCTCCGCGGTCGCCGGGACGCTCTTTGTCGTGGTGTTCGCGCTCCACCTCCCGCCGCGGCTCGTCGGCGGCCTGTCGCTGCCGTTCGGACTCCTCCTCCCGCTCTTCTTCGCCGTGGCGGTGGTCGCCGCCGCCGTCGGGGCCTACCTCAACGACGGCTACCTCGTCGCGCTCGCGCTCGCCAGCGGTCCGAGCCTCGGCTTTTATCTCCCCCTGGGGCTTTTCGAACTCACCTATCCGAGTTCGACGGTGCTCGAAGGCCTCACGAGCGGCGTCGTGTTCACGCTCGTCGCGGGGACGATCGGCTTCGTCGTCGGGGCGGGGGCGCGCCGGCTCGCTGCCAGACTCCGCCCGGCGTGAGAATGACGGTTGTAACTTTGTACCGGTGCTCGCCGCCACGTGTCGGCGAGCACTGGTACGAGACTACAACCGTCATTATACTGTCGGACGGAACCGTTGGGACCCTCGCACCCTTCCGGGGCGGGGTCGACCGCACGCGAACGTGCGCCTTTTCCTTCCCCCGGGAGAACCGAGTGGTATGGACCCGAAGCGGGAGCTCACGAGCGTCGACATCGCCGCCCTCGTGACCGAACTGCATCGATACGAGGGGGCGAAGGTCGACAAGGCCTACCTCTACGGCGACGACCTGCTCCGCTTCCGGATGCGCGATTTCGACCGCGGCCGGGTGGAACTCCTCCTCGAAGTCGGGGAGGTGAAGCGGGCGCACGTCGCAGACCCCGAGCACGTCCCCGAGGCGCCGGGGCGGCCGCCGAACTTCGCGATGATGCTCCGGAACCGCCTGTCGGGCGCCGACTTCGCGGGCGTCGAGCAGTTCGAGTTCGACCGCATCCTCGTCTTCGAGTTCGAGCGCGGCGACGAGAACACCCGGATCGTCGTCGAACTGTTCGGCGAGGGCAACGTCGCCGTCCTCGACGAGACGGGCGAGGTCGTCCAGAGCCTCGAGACCGTCCGGCTGAAGTCCCGGACCGTGGCCCCGGGCTCGCAGTACGAGTTTCCCGCCTCGCGGATCAACCCGCTCACGGTGGGATACGACGCCTTCGCGCGCGAGATGGACGACTCCGACACCGACGTGGTGCGGACGCTCGCGACACAGCTGAACCTCGGCGGGCTCTACGCCGAGGAACTCTGTACGCGCGCCGGCGTGGACAAGACGACGCCGATCGACGAGGCCGGAGACGACGAGTACGGCGCGATCTACGACGCGATCGAGGACCTCCGGACGCGCCTCCGGTCCGGCGAGTTCGACCCGCGCGTCTACACCGACGACGGCGGCGCGGTCGTCGATGCGACGCCGTTCCCGCTCGATGAACACGAACGCGAGGGGCTCGACAGCGAGGCCTACGACGGATTCAACGACGCCCTCGACGACTACTTCTACCGGCTGGATCTGAACGAAGAGACCGGCGACGACGCCGGCGGCCGCGAGCGCCCGGACTTCGAGGCCGAGATCGAGAAGAAAAAGCGGATCATCGACCAGCAGCAGGGGGCGATCGAGGAGTTCGAAGAGCAGGCCGAAGCCGAGCGCCGGCGCGCCGAGTTACTGTACGCCAACTACGACCTCGTAGACGAGGTGCTCTCTACCGTCCGCGAGGCCCGCGAAAGCGGGGTCCCGTGGGACGAGATCCGCGAGACGCTCGAAGCGGGCGCCGAGGAGGGGATTCACGCGGCGGAGGCCGTCGTCGGCGTCGACGGCGCCGACGGCACGGTCACGCTCGAACTCGACGACACCGAGGTCCCGGTAGAGGTCGATACGGGCGTCGAGAAGAACGCCGACCGCCTCTACACCGAGGCCAAGCGGATCGAAGAGAAGAAAGAGGGCGCGCTCGATGCGATCGAGAGCACGCGCGAAGAACTCGAAGCGGTGAAACGCCGGCGCGAAGAGTGGGAGAAAGCGGACGACGCGGACCGAAAAGAAGGGGCGGCGTCCGACGCATCCGAGGAGTCCGAAGAGCGCGACTGGCTCTCGATGGAGTCGATCCCCCTCCGCACCTCGGAGCACTGGTACGAGCGCTTCCGCTGGTTCCACACGTCCGAGGACTTCCTGGTGATCGGCGGCCGCAACGCCGACCAGAACGAAGAGATCGTCACCAAGTACCTCGACAAACACGACCTGTTCTTCCACACCCAGGCCCACGGCGGCCCGGTCACGGTCGTGAAGGCGACCGGTCCGTCGGAGTCCGCCGAGTCGGTCGCGTTCCCCGAATCGACCAAGCGGGAGGCCGCCCAGTTCGCCGTCTCCTACTCGTCGGTCTGGAAGGAGGGGCGCTACGCCGGCGAGGCGTATATGGTGACGCCCGATCAGGTCTCGAAGACGCCCGAGTCCGGCGAGTACATCGAGAAGGGGTCGTTCGTCATCCGGGGCGACCGGACCTACTTCCGAGACGTCGAAGCCGAGGTCGCGATCGGGATCCAGTGCGAGGGCGAGACGCGCGTCCTCGGCGGTCCCCCGTCTGCGATCGAAGACCGGGTCGCGACGTCTGTGCGTCTCCAGCCCGGGCGGTACGCCCAGAACGACGCCGCGAAACTGCTCTATCGGGAGTTCAAGGACCGATTCGACGATCAGTCGTTCCTCCGGAAGGTCGCGACCCCAGACAAGATCCAGGAGTTCCTCCCGCCCGGCGGCAGCGAACTGATCGAGGCGTAGCCGCCCGGTCCGGTCTGCGGATCGGTGCAACCGGTCTGCATATTGGTGCAACCATCCTCTATCTTTATGATATGTCCCGGCGTACTACTCGACAACGAGCGATCAGTCACCCGACCACGAGAGCCGATTCGGTCGGCCGCCTCCGGCAGGGCCGGACCTCGCTCGGTGATCACAATGATACAAGAGTCACTCCAGTATCCCAGGAACGACGACCAGTGGATCAAGACCGTCCTCATCGGGGGAGTTCTCAGCCTGCTGGGAATCTTCATCGTGCCGACGTTCTTCGTCCTCGGCTACTTCCTCCGGGTCATTCGCCGGACGATGCACGGTGACGAACAGCCCCCCGTGTTCGACGACTGGGGCGACCTGCTGTCCGACGGGCTGAAAGCCTTCGTGGTGGTGTTCGTCTACGGACTGATCCCCGGGGTCGTCGGCGCCGTCTTCATCGGCGGAGGCGTCCTCTCGATGGCGGCGGGCGGGAACGCCGACGCCGGCAGTCTGGTCGGGTTCGGGCTGGTCGGCGTCCTCCTCGGAAGCCTGCTCGCGCTCGTGTTGGGCCTCCTCGCGGCGTACGTCGTCCCGGCGGCGATGGCCGTCCTCGCAGAGACCGATCGGCTCGGCGCGTCCTTTTCGATCGGCGAACTCCGGCCCGTGCTCGGCTCTGGGACGTACGCGACCGCGTGGCTGTCGGGCTTCGCGATCATCGTCGGTGCCGGACTGATCGCCGGGGCGCTGAACGTCGTGCCCCTGCTCGGGTCGATCGTCGGCGTGTTCCTCTCGTTCTACGCCGCGGTGGCCGCCTACTACATCATCGGCCGGGCGTGGGGCGAACTGCGTGACGTCGAGGTGCGCGACCGCGACGACACGCCCGACGAACAGGCCGCCGTCTGAGCAGCAGGCAGGCCGCAGCCGGATCCGGACTGCCGCGTCCGGGCGCGGCGCCAGAGATACTGTCGGACGAACGGTCCGATAATGACGGTTGTAACTTTGTACCGGTGCTCGCCGCCCCGGTGTCGGCGAGCACCGC
>JBDGUP010000143.1:0-4010 GCA_042215815.1 Haloquadratum sp.
GACGACCGTGGGAGGCGGCCTGATACTGTCGGACAGAACTATGTGAAGCGTCTCGGCACCCCGAGGTGCCGATCTGATTCACGAACTTCTGTCCGACAGTATGAGTATACTGTCGGACGAAACCGTTGATACGCTCGTACCCCTCCGGGGGAGACGCGGGAGTATCACTCCTCGTCGCGCATATCCGGCGGCAGCAGGTTCGGAATCCCGTCTTCGATCGGGTAGACCTCGCCGGTGACGGTCCCGATGAGCCGCCCCTCGATAATCTCGTCGCCGTCGCGTTCGTCGACTTCGAGTTCGAGGTCACTCTTGTCGAGGGGGTCACAGAGGATGTCCATCAGTGACTCTTTCATCAGTCGGTGAGAGGCGAGCGGCCGTGAAAAGACTACGGGTTCGCGCCGATCCGCGGCCCGCCGGCGCGTCGACGTATCGCCCTACCGCGCGAAGGGGTTCGTCAGTTCGATCGTCTCCGCGCGGTCGGGACCGACGCCGACGGCGTATATCGGGGCGTCGACCTCCGCCGAGAGGTATTCGAGGTAGTCGCGGGCGTTCTCGGGGATGGCGTCGTAGCCCTCGGCGGCGACCGCAGACCAGTCGACCTCCTCCCAGGGGTCGAACGCGCGGAGGTTGGGCTCGCACTCGGCCCACCGTTCGGTCGTCGCGGGCATCGTGAACAGTTCCTCGCCGTCGAGGTCGTAGGAGTGGCCCACCTTCACCTCGTCGAGGCCGGCGAGGACGTCGATGTGGTTGACCGCGATGCCGGTGAAGCCGTTCGCCCGCGCGGCGTGACGCAGCATGGGGACGTCGAGCCAGCCGATGCGTCGCGGCCGGCCCGTGACGGTGCCGAACTCGCCGCCCTTCTCGCGGATGTAGTCGGCGAGGTCCTCGTCGTCGCCGGTCAGTTCCGTCGGGAGCGGACCCGTCCCGACACGCGAGAGGTACGCCTTCACGATGCCGACGACCTCGCCGCGGCCGACGACAGTGGGCCCGACGCCGGTGCCGGTCGCCGCGCCGCCGGCCGTCGGGTTCGAGGAGGTGACGTAGGGGTAGATGCCGTGGTCGATGTCGATCGAGGTGCCCTGGGCGCCCTCGAAGAGGACGTCCTCGCCCGCGTCGATCCGCGACCCGAGGAACTCCCCGGCGTTGACCGTCATCGACTCCGCTTCGAGGCGCTCGCCGATCGCCCGGTACTCCTCGAAGAGCGCGTCGACGTCGAACGCCTCGCCGGCGTCGACCCCGAAGACGTCCTCGGCGAGCGCCCGCTTCTGTGGGACGACGTATTCGAGCCGATCGCGGAGGACGTCCGGATCGAGCAGGTCGCCGACGCGGATGCCGCGTCGCCCCGCCTTGTCCTCGTAGGCGGGACCGATGCCGCGGCCGGTCGTGCCGGCCTCGAGGTCGGAGTCGGACTTGGCCTCCTCTTCGATCCCGTCGAGAACGCGGTGATACGGCAGGATGACGTGGGCGCGTCGTGCCACCCGGACGTCGGGATCGAGCCCCCGGTCGCGGAGGTCGTCGATCTCGTCGAACAGCGTCTTCGGATTCACGACGCAGCCGTTGCCGAGGACGCCGACCTTGCCGCGGACGGCCCCGCTCGGAACCAGCGAGAGCTTGTACTCGTCGCCGTCTTGGACGACGGTGTGGCCGGCGTTGTCGCCGCCCTGGTACCGGGCGACCACGTCGGCGTCGCCTCCCCACAGGTCGACGAGCGCACCTTTGCCCTCGTCGCCGAGCTGGGAGCCGACGATCGTGACGGTCATACACGGCGGTTCTTCGCGCCACCTAAAACCCATTACGGTCCGTCGACGCCCGATTCCACTCCCGAGACGCCGAAGAGGCGGTCGGTTCGCATCGGGCGAGAACCGACCCGAACCGTTAATTAGGACCCATTCGTAGGAGAGCGCAGTGCCGGTGGGACGGCTGGTCCCCGTCCGGTGATTCTCGCCGTTCCGTTCGGTGGGAATTCGCCGAAGAGACCAGGGGTTCCGCGTCGCCTGTCGTGCGGGTCGAGGGCAACATTTAAATCCTGCCCAGACAAGTTAACAGATGACATGATAGATCGGCTCGAAAAGGAAGTGGATATGCTCGAACGCCACTTGCAGGTCCTGAAGATGGTCATCGAGAACGAACCCATCGGGATCGTGAAGATGTCGAACGAGACCGGCTACCCCCATCACAAGGTTCGCTACTCGCTTCGCGTTCTCGAAGAGGAGAACCTCATCGAACCGTCGAGTCAGGGTGCGATCACCACCGAACGCACCGCGGAGTTCGTCGACGAACTCGACGAGAAACTCGACCAGATCGTCGGGAAGCTCGACGAGATGAAGATCGACGAGACCGTCGAAGTCGAGAGTTAACGCGACCGTCGACGGACGTATCGTCTGCGATCGGACACGTCTTTTCCGATCAGAGGTCCGGGACGTTCAGGTGGAACTCCCCGTTTCGCGCCTCGACGAGACAGAGGTGATAGCCGCGTTTCCGAGAGAGCTTCACATAGGAGAGTTTCTTCGAGCGCGAGAGGAGGCCGCTGCTCGTCTCCTCGGAGACCGTCTCCAAGGCGCCGGGCTCGTAGAACGACTCGGTGACATAAAAGCCCGCACCGAGCGATTCTTCGTGTTCCGCGACGAACCCTGCGTTCTGGACGAGCGACTCCACCATCGCCTCCGTGGTCGCGTTTCTGGAGGCGTTCAGATCCGAGACGAAGAGCGGGTCGCCCATCTGGTCGCGGAAGATGACGTCGAAGCCGCGTCCCTCGACGCCGTCGTCGGTCTCTGTGTCGACCGTCCCCCGGATTTCGACCCGGTCGATCTCCGGAATCGCATCGAAGACGCCGGAGAGACCGTTTCGGTTGCCCGTTTCGCCGATCTCGTAGATGAGGTCGGTGACGACCCACTCGGCGAACGCGTACTCGGTGCTGTCGTGGAGGAACTCCTCGTAGGGGCGGCCCTCGACGGCGAGCCCGTCGGTCTCGAAGGTCGTGTGGTGTTCCAAGCGGAGGTTTTCGTCGACGTCCTGCCGCGAGACGTCGCCGTCGTGGGCGTGTTCCAGCGTCGCCTCGCCCTTCCGTTCGTAGCGGACGAAGAGGTTCGTCCCCGAGAGCGCCTCGTCGGGCGCCATCGAGCGCTCGGTCTCGGCCGCGGCGTCCCCCGCTCCCGCCGCCGCGTCTTCGAGCCGCGACTCGAGCCGTTCGACCTCGGTCCGGAGTTCGTCGCGCTCGGCTTCGAGTTCCTCGATGCGGTCGCGGTGGGTGTCGCGTTCGTTCTCGAGCCGGTCGCGTTCCGCCGCCAGTTCGTCGCGTTCGGTCTCGAGCTCTTCGATCTCTTCTCTGGCAGCCGCCAGCTCCTCCCGGAGCTGTTCGACGCCCTCGCGGACCGGCCCGTCCGCGCCGGACGGCGAAGCGTCCTGCTTTCGCGTCTGGGTCTCGTCGCCGGACCGACCGGACTCTGGGGGTGACCGACCCGTCGATTGCCGGGACTGACGCCGGGACGCCGTCCGTTCGGTGCGCTGGCGCTGTACCTGCGCTGCTCGCTCGCGCGCGGACTGGGGCGTCGATCCGGCTCCCGTCGCGTCGTCTGTCGACCCGTTCGAACTCGATTCGTCCGGGTCGAGCGAGGGGATCGTCTTGGCTTCGCGCCACCGCTCTTCGTCGGAGAATACGCCCTCGCCCGCGGTCGCCGCCCCGGCCGCTTCGACGCTCTCGCCGCCGGCAGTCGACGGCGTCGAGTCCGCTGCCGTGGCGGCGGACGCGCTGTCGGCGGCGCCGGCCGAGGCGGGGCCAGCCGAGGCGGTCCCGGCCGAGGCGGCCCCGGTCGAGGCCGCGGCGCCTTCGTCGACCCTCTGGCCCGCAGTCGGATCCGCAGAACCCGTTCGGGACGCCGACGCGTCGGTCGCCCCTGTGTCGCCCGCGTCCGACTCGGCGTCGGGGTCGGTCTCCGCCCCCGGATCCGCCTCAGCCGACGCGCCGGCGGGCTCGTCCGCCGTAGATCCGTCCGCGTTCGCGTCGTCCGCCG
>JBDGUP010000143.1:4110-15811 GCA_042215815.1 Haloquadratum sp.
TCGTCCGCCGTAGATCCGTCCGCGTTCGCGTCGTCCGCCGCCGCGGACGCTCC
The DNA here is from genome assembly GCA_042215815.1 of Haloquadratum sp. Lineage (GTDB taxonomy): Archaea > Halobacteriota > Halobacteria > Halobacteriales > Haloferacaceae > Haloquadratum. The sequence goes on from JBDGUP010000143.1 coordinate 4,164, forward strand.
CGCGTCGGGGGGGGTACCGCCGGTCTCGGCCCCGTCCTCCCGGTCGTCGCTCGGCCCGGCGTCGGCTTCGGGGGCGTCGGCTTCGGGGGCGTCGGCTTCGGGGGCGTCGTCTGCGGCGTCCGACGTTACCCCGGTCTCGGCGGCAGCCTCGTCGGTCTCGGCGGCAGCCTCGTCGGTCTCGGCGGCAGCCTCGTCGGTCTCGGCGGTCCCGTCGGTCGTTTCCGGCTCCGGGATGTCGACCACGTCGACGTCCACGTCGACGACCTCGTAGATGCCGACCTCGTCGTCGGCCTTCTCGAAGGCCTCCTCGCCGGTAACGAGTCGGTTCGCGCTCCCGACGAAGGCGACGCTCATCGACTTGCCGCCGTGGTAGACGACGTAGTAGTCCCCGGAGAGTACGTTCTCGGAGAGTTCGATGTACCCCGTAAACCCCCCCTGCGAGAGCGTCTGGTCGACGTCCGAAAGCGGCGTCTCGTTCGTGTAGTACTTCGCTTGGGTCTCCCCGCCGCGCTCCCGCATCGAGAACAGGAGCGGGAGACTCGGGTCCGCCGCGCGGTAGGCGGTCAGTTCGGCGTCCTCGAAATCTGCGATCTCTCCCTCGAAGATCCCGACGGCGCGGCCGTTCAGGAAGAACGCCCACGTGACCCCCGCAGAGACGGCTCCGCTGAACTCCATCTCTGCGAGCTGATGGAGTCCCTCGTATCCGTCCGGCGCGGCGACCGTCTCCCAGTCGGTCACCACGTCGATAGTTCGACTGTTCATTCGTCTGTGTATCACAGAATCCGGATCAAATACTTTCCGGAGGATTCGGCCCGAATCGCGAGTCAGATCGGCCCGATCACAGATTCGAGCGCGTCCCGACGCCGCGTTCGGTTCGGCGCGCTTTTCCTCGCTCGCATCGAAGGCGGGGTATGCCCGACGGCTCGACCGCGTCGCTGAGCGAGTCCCAGCGACGGCTCGGTCTGTTTCTCGCGGTCGCGATCGGTGCGATCGCTCTCTACACGACGCTCTACCGGTGGACGATGGCGACGTTCGAGGCCGAGCCGGTGACCTGGATCGAGTCCCTCCACGTCGTCGTCGAGACGTTCACGACCACGGGTTACGGCGAAGCCACGCAGGCCTGGAGTGCGACCCCGACCTTCCTGCTGTCGATCGCGATGCAGTTCACGGGCGTCGCGCTCATCTTCACGACCCTCCCGCTCTTCGTCATCCCGCTCGTCGAGCGCGCGCTCGAACGCAGCCCGCCGACGTCGTCGTCGCTCTCGGATCACGTCGTCGTCAGTCCGCTCACCCCTCACGGGAAGATCCTCATCAGCGAACTCGAATCGAAGGGCGTCCCGTATCTGGTGGTCGAGCCCGACCGCGAGCGGGCCGTCGAACTGGACGCCGACTACGAGGTGATGCACGGCGACCCCCAGTCCGTCGAGGACCTCCGGGCGGCGAACGTCTCCGAGGCGCTCGCCCTCGTCGCCGACAGCGACGACCGGACGAACGCGAGCATCGTGCTGACGGCCGAACAGGCCGCGCCCGAGACCCGGATCATAAGCCTGGTCGAAGAGCCGGAGGTCGCAGACTACCATCGATACGCCGGCGCAGACGACGTGGTCTCGCCCCGACAGCTTCTCGGCGAGAGCCTCGCACAGAAGGCCGCCTCGCCGATCGCGGCAGTCAGCGACGAGGCGGCCCCGATCGGCGACGACCTCGAGATCGCCGAGGTGCTGGTCCACCCCGACAGCGACCTCGAAGGGCGAACCATCGCCGACTCGGAAGTGGGGCGACACACCGGCGTGAACATCATCGGGATCTGGTCGCGCGGGGAGTTCGTCACCCCGCCTTCTCCCGACACGGTCCTCGACGGCCGGACGACCCTTCTCGTCACGGGCCGCGACGACCAACTGGCGCGGCTCAGAGACCTCGCGCGCGCTGAAACGCGCCGCCACCGCGGCGGACAGGTCGTCGTCGCCGGGTACGGCGAGGTCGGCTCGACGGCCGCCGAATCGCTCGCGGCGGCCGACGTGCCGCACGTCGTCGTCGACGAACGCGAACAGGCGGACGTCGACGTCGTCGGCGACGTGACCGATCGGTCCACGCTCCAGGCGGCCGGCATCGACGACGCCGAGAGCGTGCTGATCGCGCTCGACGACGACACGACCGCGATCTTCACGGCGCTGATCGTCGAGCAGACCGCCCCCGAGACGGAGATCATCGTCCGCGCCAACGACGCCGACAGCGTCCCGAAGCTCTACCGGGCCGGCGCGGAGTACGTCCTCGCGCTCTCGACGGTCAGCGGGCGGATCCTCGCGTCCAACCTCACGGACGAAGAGGTCATCGCGCCGCAGTCGCAGGTCGAGATCGTCCGCACCACCGCGCCCGGTCTCGTCGGTTCGTCGCTCGCCGACGCCGACGTCCGCGCGCGAACCGAGACCACCGTGATCGCCGTCGAACGCGACGGCGAACTGCTCACGGACGTCGGCCCCGCGTTCACCGTCCGCGCCGACGACACGCTGGTCGTGGCCGGGACCGACGCCGCCGTCAATCGGTTCAACGAGACGTTCGGGTGACGAGAGCGCGGAGGGAGTAGCGTACTTTCATAGATCAGTCGTCGGCGTGCGACTCCTCGGGCGTGAAGGTGACCCCGTCGATTTCGATTTCGTCGGGGACGCGGCTCGCGTCGTGGGTTCCGACCGGCGGGACGTTCACCGCTGCGGCGGAGGAAGCGTCGAGGTCGGTTTCGTCGTCGAGGGCCGTCATCTCGCCGTCGGCGTCTCGGGCGTCCTGGTCGAGTCGCATCGAACAGAACTCGGCGCCGCACATCGAGCAGAACCTCGCCTCCGTGTAGTTGTCTCCGGGCAGCGTCTGGTCGTGGTAGCTCCGCGCCCGTTCGGGGTCGAGAGCGAGTTCGAACTGCCGCTGCCAGTCGAACTCGTAGCGGGCCTCCGAGAGGGCGTCGTCCCAGTCGCGGGCGCCCGGCAAGTCGTTGGCGACGTCGGCGGCGTGGGCCGCGATCCGGTAGGCCGCGAGGCCGTCTCGGACGTCCGCTTCGTCGGGGAGGCCCAGATGTTCCTTCGGCGTGACATAACACAGCATCGCGGCGCCCGCCCGCGCGGCTTCGGCGGCGCCGATCGCGCTCGTGATGTGATCGTAGCCGGGGGCGACGTCTGTCACCAGCGGCCCGAGGACGTAGAACGGTGCGCCGTCACAGACCGCCTGCTGTCGCTCGACGTTGTCTGCGACGTCGTCCATCGGGAGGTGGCCCGGCCCTTCGACCATCACCTGCACACCGTGCTCCCACGCCGTTCGCGTGAGTTCGCCGAGCGTCTCGAGTTCGGCGAACTGGGCGTCGTCGCTGGCGTCGGCCAGGCAGCCGGGCCGAAGCCCATCGCCCAGCGAGACTGTCACGTCGTGGGCTGCGAAGATCTCACAGATGTCCTCGAACCCGGCGTACAGCGGATTCTGCATCCCGTGTTCTTCGATCCACTGGGCGAGGAGAGAGCCGCCCCGCGAGACGATGCCGGTCTTTCGACCGTCGGTCAGGGGGAGGTGTTCCAGCAACACGCCCGCGTGGATCGTCATATAGTCGACGCCCTGTGCGGCCTGCTTCTCGATGACCTCAAGCAGCAGGTCGCGAGTGAGGTCCGTCGGGCCCCCCGCGCGCTTGACCGCCTCGTAGATCGGCACGGTGCCGATCGGAACCGGCGACTGTTCGATGTTCGCCGCGCGGGTCTCGTCGAGGTTCTCTCCCGTCGAGAGATCCATCACCGTGTCGGCACCGTAGTGAACGGCGGTGTGGAGCTTCCGTAGTTCCGCTTCGAGACCGCTCGTCTCCTCGCTGTTGCCGATGTTGGCGTTGACCTTCGTGGCGAACTCCCGGCCGATGATCATCGGATCGAGCGACTCGTGAGCGTGGTTGTTGGGGATCACTGCCTGACCCGCTGCCACCTGCCGACGAACGAACGCGGGATCGCGGTTCTCTCGGTCGGCGACGCGTTCCATCGCCGGGGTGATCTCGCCGTCTCTGGCGCGCTGGAGCTGAGTTGCCGTCATCGATTACTAAGTTATACTACTAGGTAATATATTGACTGCTCTCGCCGCCGCATACCGTGAGGCCTCCGAGAGTGCGGAAACGCTGGCCGAGGGCTGGGGCGAGGCGTCGAGCGAAGCGTGGGCTGGGTTGGATGAATGAGCGAGGGAGAAGAGATTCGACGTGGTGACGTAGTCGTAGTCCGACTCGACCCCGCCGAGGGTCACGAGATGAAGAGGACCCGACCAGCGGTGGTCGTCCGGAACGACGTTGGAAACCGAAATTCCAGGACGACCATCGTCGCGCCCGCAACTGGAACGCACCGTGGCTACCCCTTCGAGGTACTCGTCGGAGCAGACGACTCTCCGTTCGAGAAGGCCTCCTCATAATGAGTTCTCGGATCGAATCCCTTCGATACGACGGACGTACTTCGGCCGAATCGGGTGTCAGAACGGCACTGTAGGGGAGACGGCGGTGGCTACCGATTTTCCCTTTGCTCGACCTTGTTCAGGTAGCTGATGCTGTCGGACAGAACTCTGTGACGCGTCTCGGCACCCCGAGGTGCCGATCTGATTCACGAACGTCTGTCCGACAGTATGAGTTCCATTATGCATTCATCTGAATCAAACTGTAGCGTGGTATCAAATCCTGATTGGTGGAAAGATTTTTCGACTGTGCCACCTAACTCCCGTCTATGTCAGCAGAGACGGACAAGCAGGGTCGCCTCTACATCCCCAAAGAGGTACGGGAAAAGTACGGGGAACGATACCACATCGTGACCTACGAGGATAGAATCGAACTCATTCCGGTCGCAGACGACCCGCTCGCGGCTGTCCGTGCAGCGGCAGGCGAGCTCCAGGACGCTTCCGTCGAGGAGATACGAGAGGATATCGAGGACGAGGCGACGGCGGACGCTCGGAGTGAGGGCGGTCGATGACGGTGTACGTCGAAACGGACTTTCTTCTTGCCCTCGCGAAGGACACCGATTGGCTACAGGAGTCGGCAGAAGCTGCGCTCGACGAACACGAGGTCGAAACGTCGGCGTTCTCGTATCTCGAACTCGTCCTCGCTCGGGAACGTTACGAATTCGATTACGTTCCTCTCGTGGCCAATCTGCTCGAATTAGTACCCGTCCGTGACGAGGAGGAGACGCAGGTGGTTCTCAAGGCCGTGAACTACTACGAAGAGGGAATGACCCCGTTCGACGCGTTCCACGCAGCGACCGCAGAAACACGCCGGTTAGATGTGCTCTCCTCGGAGAAGGATTACGAGAACATCGAGGTTTCGAGACTCGCTCTGGAACCTACCGATACTGAAGATGAGTGATTGTTCGGCAAGGACGGCTCGTTCACTATATGATGTCAGAACGTCTGACGATGTGACATTCAAAGCTGGAGCAGAACTCTCGAAGAGCGTGAACTGAGCCGCCTGTGCTCGGCGACTCCCTCTTTGCTCCACCTCGTTCAGGTTCTCATACTGTCGGACAGACGTTCGTGAATCAGACCGGCACCTCGGGGTGCCGAGACGCGTCACAGAGTTCTGTCCGACAGTATCAACTGACGTTACAGATTTAGTTCACTTTGCCGCATCTCTCTCCGTGGTACGATTTTCAACTACGCGTTCGTCTGCCTGCCATTTGTTCGAACCGTTGAAGTGTAAAGAATAAAATGTGTCGCGTGCTACCGCTTATCACGCTGTTCTACTTTGTTCAGTTCGATAAGCAAGCGGAACACGGCCTTTACGAGGTTCGAATCGACGTCGAAGTGCTCGGCGTTCCGTCCGGCACGCTCCATCACGCGCTCTTCTTGGCTCTCGTCCGTCGTCGGGAGTCCCTGCTCGGCTTTCACCTGTGCCACCGAGTCGGCGACGTAGGTCCGGCGCGCGATCAGTTCGACGATCTCGCGGTCGATGGCCTCGATCTCCTCGCGCAGTTCTCCGAGGCTCATCTCCTCGGCGTCGACGTCCATCGGCGACTCGGCGTCGACGTCTGTCTCGTCGTCGGTGTTCGAGTCTGAGTCGTGATTTCGGGTCATAGAATGCGTGCTCCGTCCGTTCGCGTGGTCGTCCGCCACGTCTCGCCGCTGCGCTCGTCCCACAGTTCCCGTACCCGGGCGAGACCGTCCCCGTCGCCCACGGCGACGACGCTCGGGCCGGTGCCAGAGAGCGAGACCCCGGCGGCGTGGGGCATCGCCTCGACGGCGGGGTCGGGAGAGAACCCGAGTGCCGCCGAGAACGCCAGGCCGTTCACCGTCATCGCCTCCGCGTACCGCCCGTCGAGTGCGAGCTCGGCGACGAGTTCGGCCACGGGCGCGACGTTCGCACACCGTTCGGCGTCGGCGTCGGCGGTGTAGGCGCGCTCGTCGGGCGTCCAGACGAGGACCTCCCACTCGAATTCGTCGCGGGCGAGGAGTTCGTCCGCGTCGTTGTCGGTCACGGTGACGCCGCCGAGCATCGACGCCGAGGCGTCGTCGAACGCCCCCGTGACGGTGACGCCGACGTCGCGGGCGGCCTCGACGCCGAGGCGGCAGGCCGCCAGGCGGTCGGGATCCGCCCCGAGCGCGTCGGCGGTCGCGAGGACCGTGGCGTTGGCCGCGGCGCTGGAACTCTTCAACCCCGCCGCCATCGGCAGATCGCTCTCCGTCCGGACGAACCCGCCGGAGACGCCGCCGTCGCCGTAGGCATCGATGGCGCGTTCGACACAGCGTTCGATCAGTCGGGTGTCGGCGTCGACGTCCGCTGCGACCTCGCCGGTCACCGTCCCGGAGTCGTCGAGTTCGACGGTCGCGGTGGTCTCGGCGTCGATAGCGAACGCCGAGCCGGTGCCCGTCGAGAGGGCGTTTAGTACCGTTCCCGCCCCCAGCGCGACTGCACGACCGTCCATACCCGATAGCTATCGACTGGAGGGAAAGGTGTAGCGATCGACGTCCGGAGGAGTCGATCGGCGAGTGTCGACCGGCGGGTGTCGACCGACGCCTAGTCCTGAGGCTCGCGTCGGACCATCCCCAGCACGCGCCAGTTGACGACCGGGTCGCCGTCCTCGGTGTGGCCGGTGATGTCGATGTCGATGTAGCCACGGCGAGGGTCGGACTCGGAGACGCGCTTGTCGGCGATCTCGACCTCGACGGTCAGCGTGTCGCCGGGGTGGACGGGCCGGTACCACCGCATCTCGTCGACGCCGCTCCCGCCGAGGAACGCGATCCGGCCGAAGAAGGCCTCCACCGCGAGCCGGTTGCAGGCGCAGTAGCTGTGGAGCCCGCTGGCTACGAGGCCGTCGAACGGCGACGCCTCGTCCGCCTCGTCGCTGACGTGGAAGGGCTGGGGATCGTACTTCTCTGCGAAGTCGATGATCGCCTCCGTGGTGAAGGTGACAGACCGGTCGGCGGCGAACCGGTCGCCGACGTCGATCTCGTCGTACGTCAGCCGGTCGTCGGGATCCATCCCCCAGAGAGAACCGTTGGAGTCCAGCGGCGTGACGGCGTCTGACGCCTCTTCGGCGGCCGACGCGCCCGTGTCGCGATCGCTCATACGGGGAGGCTCGATAGCCGCCGTGAAAGCCGTTGCGTTCTGCTCCGTCCGACCATCGGGCCGCTTTTGAGCCGCCCGCCCGAATACCGCCGTATGAGCGCGCGCAACGACGTCCCGCCGAGCACCGTGAGCGTCGAGCTCCTCGACCACGGCGTCGAAATCGAGTACACCGACGGCCGCACGACGCTGTATCGGGGCGTCCCCGAACCCGTCACGGACACGCTCACCACGCCGCCGAAGAAGGAGACACACGTCCTCGTGACGGACCCCACCGAGACCGAGGGCGTGATGATGTACCTCAACGATCTGAAGACCCACGACGAGATCCTCGAATCGAGCGGGGTGGGCCGGGTCATTCTCGACGCGGGCGAGGAAGCGGAGATCTTTCCCGGCGTCACCGCCCGCCGATCGGACGGGATGCGCACCGAGGTGGAAGCCGATCTCGATGTCGCCCGCGGCCGCGTGTTCGTCTTCGTCGAAGACGACTGGAGCGAGCAGTCCTACGAGTTCGTCGCAGACGACGCGGCGGGCGAGCGCGGCGGCGACACGGACGGGCAAGACGACGCCGTGTGAATCGATGGCGCTCAGAAAGCCCTGGGAGCCGCTCGATCGGGAGACCGTGGGATCGGCACCCGACGCCTACGGCGTGATCGAGTTCGGGGACGGAGACGGAAACGTCGTCGACGCCGTCGCCGGCTTGCTGCCCGACGAACTCAGAGAGGAACTCGCCTACGGCGACGCCGAGCAGGTCCGCTGGGAGCGCGCGCAGTCGCGGGAACACGCCGAACGGCTGCTCGACGAGCGGTGAAGGGAGCGACATAGACGGCGCACCAGCCGGCGCGCAGCGACGCCACGAGAGTACTCAGTATCATACTGACGGTTGTCGTCTCTTCTCGGTGCTCGCCGACACCGGAGCGGCGAGCACCGGTTAAAAGTTACAACCGTCAGTATCAGTCGTCGGGACCGCCGACGGCGCTGTCGCCGGGTTCGGTCGGCGTCCCAGAGAGGTTCCCCTCGTCGTCGAAGCGCTTCGCGCGGAGGAACCGCGCCCGATAGCGGTTCGCGCCGTCGGCGACGTCCGCCTCGCGGATCTCGCCGGCGCGACCGTCCGCGACGGCCTCGATGATCGCTTCGACCTGCTCCTTCTCGGAGGGCGTCAGCTCGAACTCGTAGGTTCGGGACTCCTCGGCTTCGAGTTTCGTCCACTTGCGTGCGGCGGCGACGACGAGCGAACAGGGTTCGCGGCAGGGGAACGAGCCGGTTCCGCCGTCGGCGTCGAGGTCGTGGTCGTCGTCGTACTCCCACTCGCGGCGCTTGAGACACTGTGAGTCGACACAGCAGGCCGCGGTCATCCAGTCGACCGCCTCGCGGGAGAGGTCCTCGACGACGTCGTAGATGCCCGTCATCCGCTCGGCCGTCTCGCGCCAGTGGGTCACGTCCAACTCGCCTCTGCGTTCGAGGTGCCAGTTCGCGACCGACGCCGGGTAGAAGACGTCGAGCGCCTCGACGGCCTCGCGACCGCCGAGATCGGAGAAGCGCCAGCCCGAGACGAGGCTGGGGGCGGATTTGAGGGGGCGGTACCGCCCCCGCTCGTCGTAGGTCGCGATCTCGCGCGCGTCGAGCGGATCGTCGTGGGCGTCCAGTTCCGTCGGATCGGCGCCGACGTCGTCCGCGTGACGGAGTTCGTAGCGCCGGTCCCCGGCCTCGCCGAGCGTCGCGGTGACGACGACTTCCCCCCACTCGGTCGCGACGCCGGAGCGGAGCGCGTCGTATCGCGCCGGGACGGATGCCGTCTCGGTCGCGTCGGCGGTCTCGGCGGTCTCGGCGGTCTCGGCGTACCGGAGGAAGGCGCGCCGGTGGCGACGCCGGCGGCCGACGGTCGCTTCCCAGTAGAACCAGTTCGTCACGTAGGGGGCGACGGCGTCTGTGCGAGCCGCCTCGCGGAGAGAGGGCTCGTCGAGCCCCTCGTATCGCTCGTCGGGTTCGTCGACCGCGAGCGTGTAGCCGGCCGAATCGCGAGCCGCGTACAGCCCGTCGAAGTCGATCGGTCCCGAATCCAACTGACTGACGAGCGCGTCGAGCTGCTCGTCGCGGACCGCCGTCGCCTTCTCTCCGGGGTCCTCACGGGACACGTCAGTCACCCGCCGCGGGCGTCTCGCGGGTCGTTTCGCGCACGGTCTCGATCGCCCCTTCGATGTCGGCGCCGGCGTCGGCGGCGCGTTCGAGGATCACGTCGGCCATCAGTCCTTCGGTGCCGACCGCTCCGGCGTACCAGATGCGGTGGCCGTCGACCTCGCTCGGAACGTCGTATCCCGTCCGGTAGTCGTCTGTCAGGCCCATATCCTCGGGGATATCCTCTTGGGTGTGGAACCCGTCGGCGACGAAGAGCGGGACGACCACCACGTCGTCGCTCTCGAAGTAGTCGGTGACGGCGTCGACCTCGGGCGCTTCGTCCATATACAGCGCCTGCACTTCCTCGAAGCGGTCGAGGTCGCGGACGCGCTCGGCGTGGTACTCGATCGCCTTCGCGGAGTTCTCGTTGCGCTCGGTCCCGTGGCCGACCACCGCGAGACCGAACCCCTCGCCGACGGTCGGATCGCCGGTCACCGTCTCGGCGCGGCGGACGATCACGTCGGTCATCGCCTCGTGGGTGCCGACCGGCCCGCAGTAGTGGACCGTCTGGCCGGTGTCCTCCGCGGTGAGCGTCGCGGTGTCGGCGCTGAGGCCGTCCGAGTCCCACGCGGCGACGTCCCATCCCGCGAGCCGGAGTTCGCGCGGGATCACCTGTTCGGTGAAGTAGCCCTCGCTGATGAAGAGCGGAACGACGTAGACCTCGTCGGATCCGACGGTCCGGAGGACCTCCCGGAGGGAGGGTTCTTCCTTCCAGAAGCCAGTCTGCACCTCGTCGAACGCCCCCGTCGCGCGGATGGTGTCCGCGTGGCGGTGCGTCGGCGTCGACGAGTCCGGATTGAGGTGTGACCCGTGCGCCACGATGACCAGCGCTTGCATACCCGAGGCTCGGGACGGAACGCCCTTAGGGACATCGGGTGCCCGACGGGCCGACCGCTCTCGGTTCGTCCCGGCGATCGCCGCGAACAGGGGTGGCGAACAGTCGGCACCCGCTTGGCTCCCGCGTCGACGTGCCGAACGACCGCAGCCCGACGCGGGATCGCGCTCAGCGCACGCGCCGTCTGGCCTCGTCTTCGTATATGAACGCTCGTTTCCGGCGCACCCTGGGCGACCCCCGGACTTTTCTCTTCGTCGACCGAGAGTGAGCGTATGTCACTGGCCGCAGACACGCGCGCCGCGGTCCGCGCCCGCCCGTGGCTCCTCCGCGCGCTCCGGGCCGGCGTCGTCAACTACGCGGCCGCCGCGGCGTCGCTCGACGTGGACGGCGACACCGACTCGATCGCGACCGCGTTGCGCCGGTTCGAGGACGATCTCGCACCGCCCGAAGCGGTCGATCGCGACGTCACCGTCCGGATGCGAAGCGGCGTCGGCCTGGCCGGCGCCGACGTCCTCACCGGAGCGACCGAGACCGCCGTCGAAGACACCGCCAGCGAGGGCGGGGCCGCGACCGAACCGGACGAATCGGACGTCCTCCTCGCCGTCGGCGACGAGGCGATCGTGACCGCCGACGGCAGTCTGACCGCCCTCGTCGTCGACGGCGACGTGGATCCCGGGGCGCTCTCGGCGGTCGTCGACCGACTCGCCGCAGAGAACGTCGTGGTCGACGCCGCGGGGGTCGCAGGCGAGACGCTCGTCGTCGTCGTGCCGCGGACGGACGGGCCGAACGCGCTCCGCCTGGTCGAAGACGCGCTGGCGTCCATTCCGACGAATTAACAACCACCACGCGAGTACGCCCCGGCGATGACGCTGTCCGTGACCAACACCCTGACGGGCGAACGCGAGGAGTTCGAGCCGCGGAACGACGACGAGGTCCTGCTGTATGTCTGTGGGCTCACGGTCTCGGACGACGCGCACCTGGGCCACGCCCGCCTGTGGGCGCACGCGGACGTGATGCACCGCTGGCTGGAACACGAGGGCTACGACGTCCGACACGTCGAGAACTTCACCGACGTCAACGAGAAGATCGTCGCCC
>JBDGUP010000029.1:0-15786 GCA_042215815.1 Haloquadratum sp.
ACACCTACCGATTTCACCCAACCAATCCCACCTCGCACAAATGCTGAATATGCGCCCTCCATGCAGCACGAGCAATTCGAACTACTCGGAGTGTGTCAGGAGCGTCTTGACCGACTCAGAGCATCTATGCAGTAGTCGGCTGCTGTTGATTCCACGCCGTTATTGCTGAATCAGCCGCTCATTGGGCCTGCGACTGACCACCGAAGGAGAGGCTGCTGAGTGTGACTGACCATGACTCACTGCTGACTCTTCTAACTCATGACTGGGGGCGCGAGAACGAGGAGGTTCGATAGGTGAGTCTCGCTACCCCATCTCACTCAGCGCCTCATCGACGAGGGACGCAAATTCGTCGTATGGGCGGACTTCCACAGCGTCCGCCTTGACCTCCTCACTCATATTGTAGAGAATGTCGGCTTTGTCGAACGACTGCCGGTCTGGGAACTCAGAAATCGTCAGCACGTCGTAGCCAGCTATATCTCCGAAATACGTCCCCTTGACCTCCCCTCCGTTTGATTCGACAATCTCAACGGCCTCTTCGTATCGCTCTCGGACGTTTTGCAGATTCTTCGCCTGATGCTCCGCTCCGATCTCGATTAGAGTGATAAATGTTGGCATGGCAATCTTACCAACACACAGTATGATGTTCACAATAGCAAATAATAGTTATCCTAAATTACCCGAGTTGTATTTTGTAATGATTTTTTCGCAAGCCGATAATATGTCGATGCAGAGGTCACCCAGTAAGCTTGCTGTATTGACCGATCCGACCAGCACTGATTCTGACACCCTGTGGTGACCGATACGCGCCGTGTATTCATCACGAGCAGTCCTGACACAGAGCAGGTAGTTCTGCTTCACTATTTTCGGTAAGAGCCATGTCTATTGTCACTGTGTACCGCTGGTTCGCCACCCCGTTCCGACGAACCCGTTGCTACCCTCGTCTCCCTTCCGGGGGAGACCCAGGCGTAGCAGGACGGTCGTCCGACAGTATCAGCGCCGCCCAGAAGTCGGCGAGGAACAGCACCCATCCGACGGCGATCAAGAGATAGCCGCCGACCGTTAGTTCGGTCGCGACCGGGGCCAGTCGCGGGATCGCCGCGAGCCAGAGGACTCCGACGCCCGCGTTTAGACTCCCGATCTGGAGCCAGGTCGGTTCGCGCACCGTTCGGCTCGTGGCGCCGATCGCCTCCGGGAGCGCTTGGATGTCGGTTTTCGACGCGGTCGCGACGAGCGGCAGGAACGCTACCGCTAACTGGAGCATCCAGCCGAAGACGAGCCCGTCGATCGCCGCCAGTTCGATCGCCGCACCGGGTACCGTTTCGGGGTACAGGAGTATCAGCGGCGCCCACGGGACCGGGAACAACAGCCAGAGGTAGGCGCCGAGAACGAGCGCGAGCCGCTTCTGCTGGGACCGATCGCTACGCCGATACGTGCCGATCACGGTCGCCAACAGCGTTGCGGTTCCGACGACGTACGCTCCGAGTCCGGCAACGGTAACCGCGTCGAGCGCCAGCCAGGGTCCTGCGACGAGCCCAGCCGCTCCGACCGTGAGTCCCCAGTACACCGGCGCGCGGAGCCGCGGATATGCGAGGTCGGCCTCGAAGAGCCGCGGGAGCACTCCGAGGAGGACGCCGGCGACAGTGATCGCTATGAATCCCCAGGCGTTGGCGTGGACGTGCGCTTCGATCGACCCAAAGTATCCGCCGGGACCGTGCACGTTCAGGAGCATCCCCAACGCGGCGAGGATGCCGACCACGAGATACCACAGCGCAGTCCGGAAATACCGCGTCGAATCGGAATCTGATTCGAGTCCGTATACTGTCCGTATCAGTCCTCCGAGCGCGACGAGTACCAGAACTGCCCCAACACTGGCTGTCACCGTCCGGCCCGTTACCATTCCGAGGAGGATGAACGGGAATCCGGCATTCAACGAGAGCCACTGGAGCCACCGCGCCGTCTGATCGCCGGTCGCCGTGGGCGGTGTCGTCCCGGCCAGAAACGCCGGCAGCACGCCGAACAACGCCTGGGTCACAGCGCCGATCGTCACGAAGTGGATCGCTGTCCAGCGGATACGTGGGACCGTCGTCACACCTCCGGCCTCGCCGAGTATCTTTCCGAGTAACGCTATCGCGCCGACGACGAGATACAGCCCCGCCATCGCGATGAACGGGTTGTTCCGCGTCTGTAGCCGCATCGTTGTTTCACCGACTTCGAAGACGGACGCGCGGTGGTTAGCCCTTCGTCCGAACCCGAAAGCGTCGACCGAACATCTCAACCACAGCCGAATATGTTCGTGCGTACGTCGACGATCCTCGATTCCCTATCGCCGATGTGCCCCGAGCGAAACTTTCGATCGCGCTCCCGCCGGAGATCTGGATCGCGGACGTATCGACTGCCCATCCGGAAGCGGAGTTCGAGATCGTGACCGCGCTCGCCGGAGAAGACGCTGGCATCGCCCATCTCGAAGTCACGGCGGACGAGATCACGTCGGTCCTGACGGCGATCGAAACCCAGCCGGACGTGACCGCGATCGAACTGCTCTGGACGCGTGGGACGACTGGACGTCTGCAGGTCGAGACGGTGAGTGCGTCGCTACTCCTGCCGCTCTGGCAGGCGGGCATCCCGATCGAAACACCGTTTCCCATCCGCGACGGGCGAGCGAAATGGGAACTGACGACGACAACCGATCGACTTTCCGTGCTCGGAGATTCGCTCGACGAGGCGCGTATCGAGTACTCGATCGAGCACGTGACTGCCCCCGGGACCCCCGAGGCAGCTCGTCTCCTGACAGAGCGCCAACGCGAGGTGCTGACGGCCGCGTACGATATGGGATATTATGCCGTCCCGCGCGAGGCGACGCTCACGGAGGTCGCTCGGGAACTCGACGTCTCCAAAGCGGCCTGCAGCGACGTCCTCCACCGTGCCGAGAGCGCCGTGATCGGCCGGTTCGTTCGAGACGCCACCTGATACTGTTCACCGGCGGTGGGACCTCGCGCCAAAAGAAATCCGGATCCGGGCGAACGGTCTCGGACGGTCGGCGAGCGGTTCGGTGACGGAACTCGGGTGAGCGGTTAGGGCCTCAGTCGGGGGGCGCTCACATCGCGCCGCCCATACCGCCCATTCCGCCCATTCCGCCCATTCCGCCGCCCATTCCGCCGCCGGGGGCGCCGCCTTCGTCGCCGCCCTCGTCGGTGCCGCCGCCCTTGAGGTCGCCGGCGGCGATGACGTCGTCGATGCGGAGGATCATCACGGCCGCCTCGGTGGCGGACTCGATGGCCTGCGTCTTGACGCGGAGCGGCTCGACGACGCCCTCGTCTTCCATGTCGACGATGTCGCCGGTGTAGGCGTCGAGACCGGCAGCGACGTTACCGTCTTCGTCGTCACCTTCGCCGTGGTGCTTGTTGCGGAGCTGAACGAGCGCCTCGATGGGATCGAGACCGGCGTTCTCCGCGAGGGTGCGCGGGATGACTTCGAGGGCCTCGGTGAAGGCGTCGACCGCGAGCTGCTCGCGGTCGCCCACGGAGTCGGCGAACTCGCCCAGCTCGGTCAGCAGTTCGGTCTCTGGGGCGGCGCCGCCGGGCAGGACCTTGCCGTCTTCCAGCGTCGTCTTCACGACGCCCAGGGAGTCCTCGACGGCGCGTTCGAGTTCGTCGACGACGTGGTCGGTGCCGCCGCGGAGGATGAGGGTGACGGACCTGGCGTCCTCGACGTCCTCGACGAAGATGCGCTGGTCGCCGCCGATGTCCTTCTCGGCGACGGAGCCGGCGAAGCCGAGGTCGTCGGCCTCGATGTCGTCGAGGGAACCGACGACGTTGCCGCCGGTCGCGCGGGCGAGCTTCTTCAGATCGGAGGACTTCGCGCGGCGAACGGCGAGGATGCCCTCCTTCGCGAGGTAGTGCTGGGCCATGTCGTCGATGCCGTCACCGACGAAGACGACGTCGGTACCGACGTCGACGAGCTGGTCGACCATCTCTTCGAGCTGTTCTTCTTCCTGGTCGAGGAACTGCTGGAGCTGGTCGGGGTCTGTGACGTTGACCTCGGCGTCGATTTCCGTCTCGCGGACCTCCAGCGCGCCGTCGAACAGCGCGACGTTGGCGTCCTCGACGCCGTAGGGCATGTTTTCGTGGACACGCTCTTTGTCCACGATGACGCCCTCGACGAGTTCGGAGTTCTCGATGGCGCTGCCGACGACCTTCTCGACGGAGACGTTGTCGGTGTCGATGCCCGTCTCGTCTTGGACGGCCAGGACGGCGTCGACGACGAGCTCTGCGAGGAGGTCCTTCGAGGATTCTGCGCCCTTGCCCGTCATCGCCGTCTCGGCGATCTTGACGAGCGTCTCGCGGTCCTCGGCGGAGACGTCGATGGCGTTCTCTTCGAGGATCTCCTTGGCTCGCTCTGCGGCCTGTCGGTACCCCTGTGCGATGGTGGTCGCGTGGACGTCCTGTTCGATGAGGTCTTCGGCCTGATCGAGGAGTTCACCCGCGACGACCACGGCCGACGTGGTCCCGTCGCCGACCTCGTCCTCTTGGGTCTCGGCGACCTCGACGATCATATTGGCCGCCGGGTGGTCGATGTCCATCTCCTTGAGGATGGTTACGCCGTCGTTGGTCACGACGACGGACCCGCCGGAGTCGACGAGCATCTTGTCCATCCCTTTCGGACCGAGGGTGGTCCGGACGGACTCGGCGACGGCTTTCCCCGCCGAGATGTTCATCGACTGCGCGTCTTTCCCCTGTGTACGCTGGGAGTCCTCGCCCAGAATGATCATGGGCTGGCCCTGCTGCATTCGCTCAGACATACTCGCTCGAATGATTGATTGTGATTCTATAAAAATGTGACGCTACCGGCGTCAGAAACGGGCGTACAGTGGGAGATTAGAGTGGTAACGTGTACCATAGGCAGGTGTATTTATGTCGACTGTCGGCTCAATACCGGTGTAAAGCCCTATTACGCAGACTGCGCATATCTCCCTTCGATGGCACTCCGGGAGTTCGTCGACGACTTCGCGGTCGGGGAACGCGACGTTTCGCTGGCGGTAGTCAACAGCGAACAGCCGCCGACGATCGACCGGATGTTCGAGGACGTCTTCGGCGAACAGCCCGTCGCCGTCTCGGAGGCCACGCGGGCCCTCTCGGAGTCGGACGTGGTGCAACTGCGCCGGGACGGCACGGTGGTGGCCGAATCCGCCCTCGACGACGTCCGCGATGCGGTCCTCGCCGTCAACTCCGACATCTACATCACCGGTACCCGATCGCTCGCTGACGTCGAGACGCCCGAGGTCGTTCGCGGGCTGGAGGGCACCCGCTTTCGCGTCCGGGGATACCCGAGCGGATCGAAGAGCAAACTCCTCCTCATCGAGATCTCGCGCCACATCGAGTCGCGCGCGCTCCGGGCCGGGAGCGGCACCCTCCACGCCGGCTTCCAGCGGCTCTCGCGCGTCCGCGACGAACGCGGCACCCGGACCGCCTACGAGGAGTTGACGGCGACCGACCTCGACGTCCACGTCTACGGGCTGGGCGACCCCGCACTGCTCGATCCCCTCTCTGTCACCGTCCACGACGACGCGGCCGACGAGATCAGAAACGGCTGGTTCGTGGCCTTCGCTCCCGATCCCGGGACCGACGTCGACGGCGCGGCGCTCGTCGCCGTCACGGACGACGACCGCGAGTGGGACGGCGTCTGGCGTCTCGACACGGACGCGGCCGAGCGTGTGAGCGAGCATCTCACAGACGCGTACGGGGAAGAGCGGTCGTGAGACTGTCTCTTGTCTAGCCCGACTGGCGGACGTCGAAGCCCTGGGTGAGTTCGTTGTGCTTGCGTTCGAGGAACGAGTAGACTGCGCCGTGGGGGGCCCCGTCGAGGATCATCCCGACCGCGCGGCGGACGGCCTCGACCTCCTCGGGCTGGCCGATCACGCCGAGGGTCGTCCCCTTGATGACGACCTCCGCGCCGGTGAGTTCTTCCATCAGCTCGCGCGTCCGGCCGTTCTCGCCGATGAGTCGGCCCTTCTGGCGCTGCAGATCGTTCTTGTTCCGGGTGTGTGAATCGAGGTCGACGAGCTCGAACGTCCGGAGTTCGTCGTCGAGGATCGACAGCGCCGCCTCGGGCGTGAATCCCCGCCCGATCGCCCGCACGACGTCGGGGGCGAGCATCCCGCGCACGGGGTCGCCGACCTCCTCGATCGCGACCGCCCCGGTCTCGGAGTCGATATCGAGGCGGACTTCGGCCCGACGTTCGATCTCACGCATCGTCTCGCCGCCCTCGCCGATGAGGACGCCGATGCGGTCCTGCGGTACCTTCACGTGCTTCATACACAGCCGTACCCGGTGGAGCCGTTTAAGCGTTTGTTCGTCGCGCGTGGCCGCATACCGTGATATACTGCCGGACGAACGGCCTGCTACGCCTGGGTCTCTCTCGGAGGGGGTATGAGGGTCCCAACGGTCTCTAATGATCACTCTCGTCGGGACTGGCGGGTTCGCCGGCCGGCTCGGGTTCGACCGCCGTGACGGCGCCGTAGAGGTCGTCGCCGGCGACGTCGAGCCCCTGCCGGCCGAAGAACGCGGCCACGTTCCGGCAGTCCCGCCGGAGGAACTCGTCGGCGTTCGGGTGGTGGACGGTCACCGCCTGCCCGAGGTCGATGATCACGAGTTCGCCGTCGTGGATGATCATATTGTACTCCGAGAGGTCACCGTGGACCAGCCCCGCCGAATAGAGCCGCTTCATATACTCGCTGACGACCTCGTAGGCGGTCTCGGGGTTCTCGATGTCGACCTCCGAGAGCCGCCTGGCCCGCTCTTCGACGAGTCCGACGAGTTCCATCACGAGGACGTTGCGCTCGACGGCGATCGGCTCGGGGACGCGCACGCCGGCCTTGCGGGCGCGCCGGAGGTTCGCGAACTCCTTTTGGGTCCACGCGAGCACGACCCGCTTTTTGTCGTGGCCGATCCCCTCGAAGCGCGGGTCGCCTTCGAGGTACTCCCGCATCTGCTGGAAGTCGGAGGCGTTGATGCGGTAGATCTTCACCGCCACGTCCTGGGGTTCGTCGCCCCGGCGGCCGAGCGCCTCGTAGACGTTCGCCTCCTTGCCGGTCGAGATCGGCCCGCCGAAGGCCTCGATGTGGCCGTCCTGGACCAGTTTGTAGATGGCCGCGAAGGTGGCGTCGTCGAAGACCGCCTGTTCGACCTTGAACTGGTCGGCGTCTTTCAGCCGCTTGCGGAACTCGTTGAACTCGCGGTCCCGCTTTCGCGCGATGCGGTCGGCCTCGGTGTCCGAGACGTCGATCTCTTCCCACTCGTCGCCCGGCGATTCGGCCTCTTCGGGCGCCAGAAAACCGTACTCCTCGGAGTCAGTCATCGGGGTCGACCACCGGTGTCCCGCGGGACGGTCTCTCCCGCCCCGTCTCGACGCGGCGTCTCGGCTGGCAGGCGCATCGTACCAAACAGACGGTCCGTGGTGAAAAGACCGGCGTCGGACCGAATCGCTGATACTGTCGGACAGACGTTCGTGAATCAGTTCGGAACCCCAGCGGGGGCCGATACGCGTCACATCGTTCTGTCCGACAGTATATCACTGGATGTGTCCTTCCTCGCGAAGCTGGTCGGCCTCGGACTTGTCGTACCGCCAGACGATGTCGGCCTTCTCGTCCTGCCAGTCCCACGGCTCGACGAGGACGACGTCGTCCTCGCGGATCCAGACGCGCTTTTGCATCCGGCCGGGGATCCGTGCGGTCCGCTCGACGCCGTCGGCACACCGAACTTTCACCCGGTTCGCGCCGAGCATCTCGGTGACGACGGCGAATACCTCGTCGTCGTCGGGCATCCGGAGGTCGCGTCGCCCCCCGTTCTCGTCGTCGCTCATACCCGACGGTTCGTCGTGAGCCGGTTTAAGTTCTGCGAGACGCCGAGAACCGGGAAAACGGCTGGTACTGGTAGTGATTATCAACGGTTTCGTCCGACAGTATCCAACCGTCATTATCATACGCCCCCCGTCGGTAGCGGGCCGTATGGCCACCGACACCCTTCTCGTCGCCGGCGGGCGGGTCCTCCACCCGGACGCCAGCGTCACCGAAGCCGACGTCCTCGTCGACCGCGAGGCGGGGACAATCGAAGCGACCGGATCGGACCTGACCGCCGCCCGCGACGCCGACGAGACGCTCGACGCCTCGGGCGGCCTCGTGCTGCCCGGCCTGGTCAACGCCCACACCCACGTCGCGATGACGCTCCTCCGGGGGTACGCCGACGACAAGCCGCTCGATTCGTGGCTCCGCGAGGACATCTGGCCGGCGGAGGCGGCGCTCACCGCCGAGGACGTCCGCGCCGGGACCGAACTCGGGCTCGTGGAGATGATCCGCTCGGGTACGACCACGTTCGGGGATATGTACTTCTTCGTGCCCGAGATCGTCGAGGCCGTCGAAGCGGCGGGGATGCGCGCCCGCGTCGGCCACGGCATCATCTCCGCCGGGAAGGACGAGGAGGCGGCCCGCGAAGACGTCGAGACCGGGATCGAGATCGCCCGCGAGTACGACGGCGCGGCCGACGGCCGGGTCCGGACGGCCGTGATGCCCCACTCGCTGACGACCGTCGACGAACCGCTGTTGCGCGAGGCGGTCGGGGGCGCGCGCGAGGCGGGCGTTCCCGTCCACATCCACGCGAACGAGACGCTCGACGAGGTGGAGCCGATCGTCGCCGAGCACGGCCAGCGCCCGCTCGCCTGGGCCGACGACCGCGGGCTCTTGGACGAGTCGGACTTCGTCGCCCACGGCGTCCACGTCGACGGCGACGAGATCGACCTGCTCGCCGACCGCGGCACCGCGGTCGTCCACTGCCCGGCGTCGAATATGAAACTCGCCTCCGGGATCGCGCCCGTCCCCGACCTGCTGGACGCGGGCGTGACGGTCGCGCTCGGGACCGACGGCGCGGCCTCGAACAACGATCTGGACCTCTTCGACGAGCTCCGCGACGCGGCGATGCTGGGCAAGCTCGGCGCCGACGACGCCTCGGCCGTGCCCGCGGCCACGGCAGTGCAGATGGCCACCGAAGGCGGCGCGGCGGCGCTGTCGCTCCCCGGCGGCCGCATCGAGGAGGGGGCCGCCGCGGACCTCGCGGTCGTCGACCTCGACGCGCCGCACCTCGCGCCCGCCCACGACCTCGTGAGCCACCTGGCGTACGCCGCCCGCGGATCGGACGTGCGCCACACCGTCTGTGACGGGCAGATCCTGATGCGCGATCGCGAGATCACGACGCTCGACGAAGAACGGGTCGTCGAACGCGCGCGGCGGCGGGCGGTCGACCTCGTCGCCCGCGCGGAGTGATACCGGCGGTTGTAGTCTCGTACCGGTGCTCGCTGACACCGGGCGGCGCACACCGGTACAAAGTTACAACCGTCAGTATGATCGCCTCGCCTCTCTCTCGTTGCAAGAGGGTATCGCAAGCCTTCACTCGGGTCTGACGTCGATCCCCTCGTCGGTCACCGACACCGAGAGCGAATCGACCGCTCGCTCGTAGACGCTGGCGTGACGTCCGTTTTCCGGGTCGACCCGGACGGTTTCGTCGAGCAGCCCGGCCTCCACGAGTTTGCTCGTCTCCCGATAGACGGTCGACAGGGGGACGCCCGACCGGTCGCTGAGTTCGCGCGCCGTGCCGGGATCGCCCGCCGCTCGGAGCAGTTCGGCGCCCGTGTCGCTCGCGAGCAGCGCCAGCGCCTTCGACCGCGGGACCGTCCCGCTCCCCTCGTCCGCGTTGGTCCCCTCGTCGTCGTGGGGCTCCTCGCGTGTCGGTACAGACATATGCGGTGGTATACTGTCGGGGAGATACCGTGATAGTGATTACTCTCGTCTCTTCCCGCCGAACGCCGTCACCGGGGCGGGGGTGGCGTTCGGCGGTACACAGTGACAATAGACATTATGAACGGTTTTGGCTGGCGTCGGGAATCCGGGCGACGGTCTCACCGAACCGGTCGGTGGTTCGGTAGCGTTTTCCCGTCCCTCGGCGAACGCCGGGTATGAGCACGTATCCGCCCATCAGCGAGCAGCTCGGCGGCGCCGCCGAGGGGGACTCGGCAGCCACCGAAACGGAGTTTCGTGACGTCGCGGCCGCTCGCGAGGAGGGCCGCCGGAAGATGGACTGGGCGCTCCAGCACATGCCCATCCTCCAGGAGCTCCGCGAGCAGTTCCGGGAGGCGAAGCCGCTCTCGGGAGAGGTGATCGGGATGGCGATGCACGTCGAAGCGAAGACCGCGAACCTGGTCGAACTGCTGGCGCTCGGAGGCGCGGAGGTCGCGATCACCGGCTGCAATCCGCTCTCGACCCACGACGACGTGAGCGCAGCGCTCGACGCCAACGACGACATCACCTCCTACGCGAAGCGCGGCGTCGACGACGACGCGTACTACGCCGCGATCGAGGCGGTCGTCGACCACGAGCCGACGATCACCGTCGACGACGGGATGGATATGGTCTATGCCATCCACGAGGACCACCCGGAACTCGTCGACACCATCGTCGGCGGGGCCGAAGAGACCACGACGGGCGTCCACCGCCTGCGCGCGATGGACGCGGACGGCGAACTCCGCTATCCGGTCTTCGCGGTCAACGACACGCCGATGAAGCGGCTCTTCGATAACGTCCACGGGACGGGCGAGTCCTCGCTTGCGACCATCGCGATGACCACGAACCTCTCGTATGCGGGCAAGAACGTCGTGGTCGCCGGCTACGGCTACTGCGGCAAGGGCGTCGCGAAGAAGGCCGCCGGCCAGAACGCGAACGTGATCGTCACGGAGGTCGAGCCCCGCCGCGCGCTGGAGGCGCATATGGAGGGCTACGACGTGATGCCGATGCACGAGGCCGCCGAGGTCGGCGACGTCTTCGTCACGACGACGGGCAACCGCGACGTCATCACCCGGGAGGACTTCGAGGTGATGGGAGACGGCGTCCTGCTGGCGAACGCCGGTCACTTCGACGTCGAGATCGACCTCGACGCGCTCTCGGCGCTCGCGGTCGACGAGTTCGAGGCCCGCGACGGCGTCCGCGCCTACGAGATGGAAGACGGTCGCCGGCTCAACGTCATCGCCGAGGGGCGGCTCGTCAACCTCGCCGCGCCCGCCGCCCTCGGCCACCCGGTCGAGGTGATGGACCAGTCCTTCGGCGTTCAGGCCGTCTGCGTGCGCGAACTCGTCGAGAACGGCGACGCCTACGGGCCGGGCGTCCACGACGTGCCCGACGACCTCGACCGGGAGGTCGCAGAGATCAAACTCGACGCGGAGGGCGTCGAGATCGACTCGCTCACCGACGAACAGGAGACGTACCTGGACAGCTGGAGTCACGGCACGTAGGATGGCCGCGAACCGGAAGGGCGACCGTCGCGAGCGCGAACTCGTCAACCGCCTCGACGAGGCCGGCTTCGCGGTGATGCGCGCGCCCGCGTCGGGCTCGGCGACCGATCGGGAACTCCCGGACGTGCTCGCCGGCGACGGCGACGTCTTCTATGCGATCGAGGCGAAATCGAGTTCCGGGCGGCCGATCTACCTCTCCGGCGAGGAGGTCGAGGCGCTGATCTACTTCGCACAGAACTTCGGCGCCAAAGCCCGGATCGGCGTCCGCTTCGACCGCGAGGAGTGGTACTTCTTCCACCCCGGGGACCTCCACGTCACCGACGGCGGCAACTACCGGATCAAAAAGGAGACCGCGCTCGCCGAGGGCGAGGGGTTCGACTCGTTCGTCGGCGGCCCGGCGCAGTCGCGGCTGACAGACCTCGGCGATGTCGAGGGCGAGAGCCACCCCGACGATCCCGACGACGACCGGGACGGCGGGGATGGGGCCGACGCTGACGATACCGACACCGAACCGGACTGACAATAGACATTATTGGTTGTTCTCCCCGTCGATAGTGATCACCGGTACGGAACGAGCCCGATCAGTATCAGGCGCGGCTCGCGGGCGCCGAGACGGCGCCGAGCCGGTCGTGCTCCAGCGCCCCCGACTGCCGGGCCGACCGCCGCCCGGCCGAGCGGCGCCCGCTCGACTCCGACGGCGCCGTCTCCAGCGACTGGAGCCGAGACGCGGGAAAGCGGTACCGTTTCGCCTCGCGGGCGTCGGCGACGTCGGGGTCGGTCGGCAGCGCGTCGACGTATATCGCCGCGAAGACGGGTTCGTGGCCCCCGTAGGCCGCGTTCGTCTCGTAATCCGCGACGAGGCGTCCCTCCTCGGTGCGCGTCTCGTCGGCCCGCCGTCCGAGCGGGTCGACGACGATCAGGAGCGACTTCGTCTCTCGGTCGCGGACGAGATCGCCCGGGTCGTGGTCGTGGCGCTCGCACAGCGCCGGGCCGTCGTCGGCCATCGGGGCGAACGTCTCCGCCCCGCAGACGGCACAGATCCGCTCGCGCTCGTCCGGCGCGGGGAGCAGTCCGGCCTCGATCTCGGCGCTCACGCGACGGACGTGCTTGCAGCGAGCGCCGCGGATCGCGCTGTCCGGGCAGGTACACGTCGCGTGCGCGGCGTCGACGACGTACGTGCCGCCTGCGGTCTCGACCACGTAGCGGCCGTCGCGGAGCGGTCTGACCACCATCGGCTCCGCGCGCGCCCGGTACGCCCGGCCCTCGTAGCCGTCGGCCGGGAGCGTCCGCGTTCGGCCGTCCGGGTCCGCCCCGGCGTGGGGGGTCGTCTCCGCCGTCTCTGACGCGGCTGTGTGTCGGGTGTGCGTCATCGGAATCTCCGGCGAGAGTGGCTCTCTCGTCGTCCGTCCCTACGTGCCGCAGCACCCTAAACCCTCGTTTCGGGTGGAACCGATCGCGGTCCAGTCCTCGGTCGACAGACCGGCGCACGGCATCGAAGCCCTTTTAGAACGCCCAGCGGAATCCGGTGGTATGGACATCGACGCGGAGATGCGGCGGAAGATCATCGTTTCTCTCGTTTCTGTGGGGATCTTCATCGCCGCCTTCGTCGGCATCGGTGCGGTCTTCGGTCCCGACCTCGGCGACACCGGCGGGCTGGTGCTCGTCGTGGCGATCGCGCTCTTCGTTCTCGTGATGGGCGGCGTCGGCGTCTTCCTCCAGGACTAGCCGCTCGGGGGCGCTGCTCGCGGTCTGCGTTCCGATCACTCCACGTTCGCCGTCTCGCGCCAGTCGCGGACTTCGCCCGCGTCCCGCACCGCGTCGGTGTAGTACGAAAGCGGGTGCGAGATGGTCTCACACCGCTCGTCGGGGTCGACGCAGTCGCCGTGGGTCTGCATCGTCGCGCACGACGGCGGCGGGTACTGCGTCCCGTCGGCGTCGCGGAGGTACTCGACGCGGGACTCGATCCGGTCTCTTCGTTCTTCCCCGGCGCTGTCCGCAGCGCCTGCGTCGCCGGCGTCCAGGAGCGTCGCCACCTCCTCGGCGTCCATTCCGAGCGCGACGAGGAACGAGACGAGCTCGAACTCGGCGGTCTGCGACAGCGACTCGCCGCCTCTGACGCGCTGGACGAGGGTTCGCATACACGGCGGGAACAGCGCCGGGACGACGGCCTCGACCGGTTCGCTTTTCGGGGCCTCGTGGTCGTCCAGGAGCGATCGGAGGTCCGAGACGGTCGGCGCGAGCGCCTCCGCGATGGTGTCGCCCCCGTCGCTCCCGCGCACCTCGAACGGGAGCCCGGAGGCGACGCGCCGCTCGACGGCGGCTTCGAGGAGGTCCAGCAGCTCCGCCGACGTGGCCCGGACCTCGCCGGCGGCCACCTCGCGGTTGACGAGCCGCCACCGCGCTCCCCAGCCGGGGTCTGCGAGTTCGAGGTACGACCCGAGCGCGACCCAGTAGTGCGACCGCCGTCGGCGTCCGGCCCGGTCGCCCCCCGCGGTGCCGCCTGCGCCGACACGCCGGGCCGCGTCCGTGCCGGCACCGTCTCCGTCCTCCGGTCGGACCGCGTCGCCGAGGTCGAACTCGGCCAGCACGCCGTCGAGCGACGCCCGATCGCGCCCCTCGCTCCGGAGACCCGCCCCGCTCTCGAAGTCGGTCTCGAACCGCTCGCGGGCCGTCGCCGCCTCCGCGGTCGCGTACTTGTCGACCGCGGCGGGCATCTCGATCAGCGAGACGAGGATGCGCGCGATCGGATACGACAGGAGTTCGGCTCTGTCGTCCCACTGCCGCGGTTCGGCGGGGGCGACGGTGCCCTCTAGCAGGGCGCGTTCGACCCGCTCTCGGCCCCGCTCGACCGCGGGGGCGTCCGCGGCGACGAGCTCCGCCGGGGAGATGTCGGCCTCGCGGACGGCCTCGCGCGCGCCCTCGAAGAAGGGGTACCGCGCGTACCGCGGGTCTATCGGCATCGCCCGTCCGTTGCGCGCGCCGCCGAATAAACACGGCGATCGGACGGGTCCGAGCGGGACG
This sequence comes from Haloquadratum sp., assembly GCA_042215815.1. Classification (GTDB taxonomy): domain Archaea; phylum Halobacteriota; class Halobacteria; order Halobacteriales; family Haloferacaceae; genus Haloquadratum. Next base: position 14,350 of record JBDGUP010000029.1, read on the forward strand.
ACAACAGTCATTATAAGACGCCCCGCCGCCTCGCTTGTGTCGTGCCGCAGTTCGACTACCCGTGTCCCGACTGCCGGGCCACAAACAGCCTCCACGACGCGGGCTGCGAGTTCGAGGGGACGCCGTGGCCGGACGTCGAGAAGGCCTACGTCGACATCGTCGCCCGGCTCACGGCCGGCCCGACGGCGGAGCCGGACCTCTACGACGCCGTCGACGGCGAGTGGGACGCACTCCACCGGGAGGCGCTCGCCCGGCTGAAGCGCGACGACCGGGTCACAGAACGGAACGGCGTCCTCCGGCTCCGGACGGCCGAGGAGTTCAAAGAACAGGTCGCCGAGCCGACGCGCGAGCCGATGCGGACCATCTACCGCGAGGGCAGCGTCCCGGGCTGTCACGACAACGCCGTCTTCGCGATGATCGCGTGGTACGAGATGGTCGGCCTCTCGTGGGACGAGACGAGGGCGAACGTGATCGAGTGGCTCCGCGAGAGCGGCGCGTGGGACCGCGGCGGCTTCGAGGAGTCCTCGCCCGAAGAACTCGTCGACGAGAAGCGCCACGTCTACGAGGCGGGCTACGGGTGGAAAGAGAAGGCCGAGGCCGCAAAGCGCGTGATCGATCGCCACCGCGGGTGAGCGGCGGGATCGGTTATTCGCTCTGGATGCGCGGCGCCAGCATATACGTGATGGCGCCCTGGCCCTCGGCCACCGCGTAGTGGAGCTTGACGGGGAACTCCTCGCCGAGTTCGATGGTGAGTTCTGCGTCCTTCGGGATGGCCTTGTTCATGTCCTTCAGGTAGTCGAGCGAGAACAGCGAGTCGGCCGCGCCGGCGGTGAGCGCGATCAGGTCGTCGGCGTCGAGCTCGAAGTCGACGTCGTCGGTGTCGCCCCGTGCCTCGATGTGGAACGCCTCCTCGTCGGCGTCCACGCGGAGCCGGACGTGGTCCGAGACCATATCGGCGGCCTTGATCCCGCGGTCGAGCTGGGCGCCCTCGAGGACGATCTCCGCGGAGAGGTCCAGGTCGGGGATGTCCGGCTCCTGCCGGATCGAGTCGGGGTCGATGAGCGCGAGCGTCGAAGAGAGCCCGTCCATCCGGATGTTGAGCTTCCGGGTCTCCTCGTCGAGTTCGAGTTCGACCAGCTCGTCGCCGCTCGCCATCCCGACGAAGTCTTCGAGCTTCGAGAGGTTGACGCCGATGACGCCCCCGTCGGCCTCGTAGGACTCGAAGGCGGCGGCGTCGAGCGTGAGATCCACCATCCCGACGTTCGCGGGATCGACGGCGCGGATCGACAGGTCGTCCTCGTTCAGCCGGATCTTACACTCGTCCACCAGCACGCTCACCGAGTCCAGCGCGTCCTGGAGCGTAGACGCGCTCACGATGGCCTTGAACATATAGGCGCAGGTACGACAGCGGGCTTAAAAATACTCGTGGTTCTTTCG
>JBDGUP010000039.1:0-15687 GCA_042215815.1 Haloquadratum sp.
CCAAGGCAGATCTGGAAAATACACAGCTATGCGACCGTTCTTAGTGGAATTAGCCCGTCGAGTCGGTCGCCGTCGCGGCTTCGACAACCGCGGTCGCGAGCGCCGCGAAGGTGGCGTCGTCGGGGACGACGTCGACGCGGACGCCGTGTCCCTCGGCCGTCTCCCGCGTCGGGTCGCCGATGGCGCCCACGACGGCGTCGTTCAGCCCTCGGATCGCCTCGGCGCGAAGGTCCCGCTCGCCGGCCGCGTCGAGGAAGTTCTCGACGGTGAGCGACGAGGTGAAGCAGGCGGCGTCGATCTCGCCGCCGGCGGCCATCACCGTCGACTGTCCCGCCCCCTCGGGGCGGACGAGCCGGTACAGCACCGTCTCGCGAACGTCCGCGCCGGCCTCGCGGAGCCCCGTCGTGAGGACGTCGCTGCCGTGGTCGCTGCGGGCGACCGCGACGCGCCGCCCGTCGACGTGGGGGACGGCGTCGGTCCGGACGTCCGGCGCCGCCGCCTCGTCGCCGGTCAGCGCCGCCACGAGTCCCACAGAGGAGTACTCGCCGGGGACGAGGTCGACCGTCCAGCCGGCATCGCGGGCGGCCGCGGCCGTTCGCGGCCCGATGCACGCGAGCGCCGCCCCGTCCGGTGACCAGCCCCGCTCTGCGAGGAGTTCGACGCCCGTCTTGCTCGTGAGGACCACCACGGCCGGGGGAGAGGCGCCGGGGGCGGTCTCGTCGCCAGGCACCGCCCCGGTCGGCTCGACGGCGAGCATCGGGTCGGGGACGGGCGTCGCCCCGAGCGAGTCGAGCAGGTCGACCGCCTCGGCCATCCGCTCGTCGTCGGGGCGGAAGACGGCGACGCGCACGTCGGGGCTCATTCGGCGTCCCTCCCGTGCTCGCCGGACCGGTTCCGCAGGAATTCGACCACCCGTCCGCGCGTCGCCGCCACCTCGCCGATCACGGTGATAGCGGGCGGTTCGATCCCCTCGGCGTCGCGGACCGTGACGATGTCGGAGAGCGTCCCGCTCGCGACGCGCGTCTCGGGCCACGTCGCCCGTTCGACGAGGGCGACCGGCGTCTCGGGATCCATCCCGGCCTCCCGGAGCGCCGCGGTGTACTCGGGGAGTTTGCCGACGCCCATCAGCACGACGATGGTGCCGCCGGTCGCCGCGAGCGCCTCCCACTCGACGGCGGACTCCTCTTTGGTCGGGTCCTCGTGGCCGGTGACAAACGAGACCGACGAGGCGGCGTCGCGGTGAGTGAGAGGGATGCCCGCCGTCCCCGGGCCGGCGACCGCGGAGGTGATCCCCGGCACGACCTCGAAGGGAACGCCCTCGCTCGCGAGGTGTTCCATCTCCTCGCCGCCCCTGCCGAAGACGAAGGGATCGCCGCCCTTCAGCCGGACGACGTGCTCGCCTTCGCGGGCGAGTTCGACGAGCCGGCGGTTCGTGTACTCCTGTGGCGTCCACTCGCCGCCGGCGCGCTTGCCGACGTCCTCGCGCTTCGCTTCGGGAATGGAGTCGATGATCTCCGGGCCGGGCAGTTTGTCGTGGAGGACGACGTCCGCCTCGTCGAGGCGGCGGCGGGCCTTCACCGTCAGCAGTTCCGGGTCACCCGGACCGCTGCCGACGAGAGAGACCAGTCCGACGTCGTCGCTCGCGGCGGGATCGTCGGCGGGATTGTCGCTCGGCGCGTCGTCGGCGGGCAGAGAGGCGTCGGCGGGCGGAGAGGCGTCGCACATCGTCACTCCTCCGCGGCTTCGCGCGCCGCCGCAATCAGGTCGTCGGCGCCGCGCTCGGCGAGCGACTCGGCGAACCCGGCGGCCGCGGTGGCGTGATCCCGCACCGGCAGGTCCCGGGTCGCTGCGACCTCCTCGTCGCCGTCGGCCGAGAGCACGCGGGCGTTCGTGTGGACGTACTCGCCCTGCAGCTTCGCGTAGACGCCGATCGGGGCGATACAGCCCCCGCCGAGTTCGGCCAGCACGGTGCGCTCGACCGTCGTCTCGATCCGGGTCCGCGGGTGATCGATCCCGTCGCGGATCTGCGCCGTCGCCTCGCTGTCGTCGCGAGTCGTGACCGCGAGGGCGCCCTGTCCCGGCGCCGGGACGAACGACGCGGGGTCGAGACGCGCGTACTCGACGTGGTGGAGCAGTCCCGCGCGGCGCAGTCCGGCCTCCGCGAGGACGATCGCGTCGTACTCGGTGTCGAGGTCGCGTTCGAGGGCGCGGCGTTCGATCTCTGTGAGTCCGTCGAACCACTCTCCGATCGACTGGTCGAACCCGGGGTCGTCGCCGTCCCCGCCGTCGTCGGGGGCTGGGTCGTCGCCCTTCGCGTCGCGGTCGGCCTCGACCCGGCGCTCGTGTTCGGCCTGTAGGCCGGGCGCCAGAAGCTTCTCGATCCGGGTGTCCACGTTGCCCCGGAGCGGTTCGACCGTGAGGTCGGGGCGCGCCGCGAGGAGCTGTGCCTTCCGGCGGAGCGAGGAGGTGCCGACGACCGCCCCGTGCGGCAGGTCCTCCAGTGCGGTGCCGCCGGGCGAGACCAGGAGATCCGCCGCCGACTCGCGTACCGGAACGCCGGCGACGACGAGCGCGTCCGGTCTCTCGGTCGGCATATCCTTCATCGAGTGGACCGCGCCGTCGACCTCGCCGTCGAGCACTTTCTCGTCGAGCGCACGGACGAACGCGCCGGTCTTGCCGAGCCGGTGGATGAGTTCGTCGCGGATCTCGTCGCCGCGCGTCTCCACCTCGACGAGTTCGACGCCGAGCCGCCGGTCCGCGAGCGAGTCCCGGACGCTCGCCGCCTGTCGGAGCGCCAGGTCCGAGCGTCGCGTCGCCAGTCTGAGGGTCCCGCGAGTAGTCATTGTGGACCTCTCCGCGGCCGCGGGTGAAAAGGCCACCACTTCGATCGCGGGAACGGTGTGAGCTGTAGTGAGTATCGCACGTCCCGATAGATTTCTCGCCGGACGGTGCGGCGAGAAGCGATGCACAGTTGCGATAATCACTATTACGGCGTCCCGACGGCGACGTGTCGCCTGTAGAGGTAATACAGCGCCAGGACGACGCTCAGCGTGAAGGCGCTCACGACGACGGTCGCGAGCGCGGCCAGGCCCCAGAGGAGGGGATCGGGCGTCCACGACGCGTCCGACTCGGCGATTGCCCGGGCGTCGACGTAGGTGGCGATCGGGAAGAGGATCGAGAGCACGAGACCCGCGAGACCGACGACCGGGACCACGACGAACGCCCCGGCGAGCGTCAGCAGACCGCCGGTGAGAAACAGGTCGAAAAAGAGCGCACCGACGAAGAGTACGGCGAGGACGCCGCCGAGAACCACATAGAGAGGGATGGCCGCGATCCAGTACCACCACCGCGAGTCGACGCTGGCCCGCGGCAGGTAGTCACCGACGAGGTCGTCCGCCTCACGAGTCGTGCCCCGCCCGGTGGCGGCGGACGTCGACGCCGAAGGCGGCGCAGTCGATTCCGAGTCGGAGGGCGGATCGGCCGATTCGTCGCGGGGAGTATCACTCACAGTCCGACTACGCCGGCATCGTACAAAAGTCGCGTGGGCCGGTGTCGAACGCGCTACAGCGCCTCTTTGTAGGCTTCGAGCGTCTCCTCGACGTCGGCGTCTGTGTGGGCGTACGAGACGAACTGCGACTCGAACTGGTTCGCGGTGAGGAAGACGCCGCGGTCTTTCATCTCCTGCCAGAAGATGCGCTCCCAGCGTTCGGTCTCCGCGTTCGAGACGTCGGCGCCGGTCTTCGGACAGTGGTCGTACCGCGGACACGACTCGCGCTGGCGACAGCCGGCGTCGCAGGCGGCCGCCCCGGCGTCGGCGTCGGCTCCGGCGTCGGCGCGGGTGTCGGTGGGGGCGGGGGCCTCGCGCGTGAAGATCGTCTTGAACATCGAATCCGTGCCGACGACGGTGTAGGCGGGCGCCTTGTCGGCGACGATGTCGGCGATGCCCGCCCGGAGCCGTTCGCCGAGGCGGTTCACGTGGTCGTAGACGTCGTTCTCGGCGGCGTACTTCAGCGACTCGTAGCCGGCGGCCATCGTCACGGGGTGGCCCGAGAACGTCCCCGCCTGGAAGACGTCGCCGGCGGGCGTGAACTGCTCGATGACCTCCGAGCGTCCGCCGATCGCGCCGACCGGGAAGCCGCCGCCGACGATCTTGCCGAAGGTGGTCACGTCGGGCGTGACGCCGAACTTCCCCTGGGCGCACTGGAGACCGCCGACGCGGAACCCCGTGATCACCTCGTCGAAGATCAACAACGCGCCGTGGGTCTCGGTCAGTTCGCGGAGGCGTTCGAGGTAGCCGTCGACCGGCAGCACGATGCCCGTGTTGCCGAGGATCGGCTCCGTGAGGACGGCGGCGATCTCCTCGCCGTGCGCCTCGAAGACGCGTTCGATCGCCTCGACGTCGTTGAACGGGACGGGGATCGTGTGCGCGGCGAACGACGAGGGCACGCCGGGCGTGCTCGGTTCGGCGTCGTCGGGGCCGCCCTCGACGAGCGTGGACTCCTGTGCGCCGTGGTAGCCGCCCTGCATCACGACGATCTTGTCGCGATCGGTGTAGCCGCGCGCGAGCCGGACCGCCGAGACGGTCGCTTCGGTCCCGGAGTTGACGAACCGGGTCATCTCCACGGAGGGGACGTGCCGGGCGACGAACTCCGCGAGGTCGACCTCGACTTCGGTCGGCGCGCCGTACATCGGTCCCTCGGCCGCGTGTGACTGGATGGCCGCGCGGACCGGTTCGGGCAGGTCGTGGCCGTACAGCAGCGGGCCATAACCCATCGCGTAGTCGATGTAGCGGTTGCCGTCCGCGTCGACGACGTGGGCGCCGTCGCCGCGCTCGACGAAGAAGGGGTACGGTCGCGTCGCTCGCACCGAGGAGTTGACGCCGCCGGGGATAACCGACAGGGCGCGGTCGTACAGCGCCCGCGACTCGTCGTGGTTCATACGCGGCGATACACTACCATCTCCAAAGTCAGTGTCGCTTGGCGCGGCGGGGACCGAGACGGTCGCCGCGTGATACCGACGGGTGTCGTCTCGTCCCGGTGCTCGCCGTCCCGTCCAGCGAGCGTTCTCCGAGGACAGAGGATACGCCCTCTATTACTCCCCGCGGAGCCACCGGACGGCCGACGATCCGTCCGTGCTCGACGCCACTCCGTTCTCGGACGCGGAGGGGGCGTCGCCGTCGGGGGCGTGCCGGTCTGCGAGAAGCAGGCCGACGGCGTCGTTGAGCACGTGAATGACGATCAACACCGGCAGCGAGCGGAACCAGAGGTACAGGAACGTCATCACCAGCGCGGGCTGGGCGATCCGGGCGACGGCGTTGCGGTCCCACGTGTCACCCGCGTGCCCGAGCGTGAAGGCGACGAACGCGACGCCGCCGGCCAGCGGCGCGCTGCCGGTGAGCGCGAGCAGTCGCTCGATGGCGTAGCCGTGGAACGCCGTCTCTTCTGTCACCCCGGCGGTGCCCGCGACGAAGAGCCGCTCGGGGAGCGACAGCGACGCGAACGAGCCGATCCCCGCCGCGAGGCTCTCGCCGCCGTCGCCGACGCGCGCCCAGACCGGTGCCGAGAGGAGGTGGACGCCCACCATCACGGTCGCGCCGATCCCGACCTCCCAGGCGAACCGCTCCCAGGAGGTCAGCCGCCAGCCGATCGACGCGAGGGAGTTTCCCTCCAGGACGACGACCCACAGCAGGGCCGCCGGGATCGCCCACTTCCAGGCGTGTTCGCGCAGGTCGTTCGGCCGGCCGACGGTCTCGGTCTCGGCCGCCGTCTCCGTCTCCGTCTCTGCCTCTGCCTCTGCGGCGCCACCGAGCGCTCGGCGGGTCCGATCGAGCAGTTCGAAGCCGGCGAGCGCGACTCCGAGACCGACGGCGGTGACCGGCGTCAGGTCCACAGTGGCTTTCCCGGGGCCGTCGGTCTTGGATCTTTCTCTCGATCGAACGGGGGGACTCGCCCTACACTGCGTCGGGGCCGGTCTTGCCGGTGCGGATCTGCCGCGCCGACTCGACGGGGAGCACGAACACCTTCCCGTCGCCGGGGTCGCCGGTGTGTGCGCCCTCTTCGATGGCGTCGACGACCTCCTCGGCGGGGATGTCGGCGACGACGCACTCGACTTTCACCTTCTGGTGGAGGTCCACCGTGTACTCCTCGCCGCGCCACTGGCCCTTCTTCGCGGGCTGGGACCCCCGGCCGGACACGTTCGTCACCGTCAGCGACGGCGCGCCGATCCCCGCGAGCGCCTGCTTGACGTCCGGAAGCTTGTCCGGCCGGATGTAGGCCATCACGAGTTTGATCTCCCCGTCGTCGGCGTCACTCATCGTCGCTCACCTCCCCGTCGGCGTCGTCGCCGCGGGGGACGCCGCCGTCGGTGCGGACGTCGCCGCCGTCCGTCGCGACGGTGCTCTCGCGGCGCTCGTTCGGGACGAACTCGGGGTAGACCGAGACGCCGTGTTCGCCCGCGTCGAGGCCCTCGCTCTCTTCTTCCTCGCTCACGCGCAGGCCGACGAGCGAGTCGAGCGCGACCAGCACGACTCCCGAGGCGACGATCGTCCAGACGGCGATGACGACGACGCCGACGACCTGGAGCACGAACTGATCGAGCGCGAAGCCGCCGACCGCGAAGACCGGGATCAAGGCGGTGCCGACCGCGCCGGCGACGCCGTGGACCGCGAAGACGCCGCAGACGTCGTCGACCTTCAGCGTGTCGACGGTGAAGTGGAACGCGGGCAGGACCAGGAAGCCGGCCAGTCCACCGAGGATGGCACCGCCCCACCACGTGACGTGCGGGACGGCACCCGTCACGGCCACGAGACCCGCCAGGAGCCCGTTGGCGGTCCACAGCGGGTCGGGCTTGCCCTGGACGCGCGCGGAGGTGACCATCGCCATCGCGCCGCCGGCGCCCATCCCGAGCGTGGTGTTGAGCGCGACGCGACCGAGCGCGGCGCCCATAAACGTGAGACCGCCGTCCTCGACCGCGAGGACCGTCGCCTGCGTGCCGACGTTGAAGCCGTACCAGCCGAACGCCAGGATGAACGTCCCGAGCACGGCGAGCAAGAGCGAGTGGCCCGGAATGGCCTGGCTCTCGCCGGTCTCGTCGTAGCGGCCCGTGCGCGGGCCGACGAGCTTCGCCGCGACGAGACCGGCGATCCCGCCGCACATGTGGACGACGGTCGCGCCGGCGAAGTCGAGGTAGCCAGCGCCGAGCGCGGCCCCGATGAAGCCGCTCGCCGAGAGCAGCCCGCCGCCCCAGGTGAAGCCGACCACGACCGGGTAGATGAACGCCGTCATCAGGACGGTGAAGAGCACGTACGCCTCGAAGTTCATCCGTTCGGCGACGGCGCCGGAGACGATCGTCGCGGCCGTCATCGCGAAGACGGCGCCGAAGAGCCAGCCGATCCACGCGTTCGGATCGCCGACGTACGCGAACGCGCCGGCGACGCTGCCACCGGAGGTCAGCGCACCGACGACGCTCACCACGCCCGCGCCGACGACGAAGTAGATGAGGACGCCGAGGATCCAGTCTGTCATATTCTTCATCAGCACGTTGCCGACGTTCTTCGCGCGGACCTGTCCCGCCTCCAGCAGCGCGAACCCCGGCTGCATGAAGAAGATCAGGAACGACACGACCAGGACCCAGACGTTGTTGACGCCGGTCGCGACGGTCGAGGGATCGAGCTGTAACGCCGTCACCATATGCGACCACCCCATTCCGAACGTTTGTTCACCTGCACACCAGATACAGTTTCGTTCGTGAACTGATTCACGGTAGAACACCAGGTAACAGTAGTATATAAATTTTGTAGTTGAAAAACGAAATAATACTGATGCCGTGATAGACGTTTGTATCATTTGGGGTAGAATATAATGTATATAAGGGAGAGGATGTCCAGTACGCGGGCGGTATCTCCGCGATATCTGGACGCCCGTTCAGGCAATTTCTGCCACCGGGGCCGGTACGGCCGGCTCGCGCGGGGCGGGTCCGACACAGCGCCCGAGGGAGAAAGAGGCGGTCACCCTCGCTCCCCTTCGGGGGGATACCCAGGAGTGTCATAATGACGGTTGTAACTATGTACCGGTGCTCGCCGCCCCGGTGTCGGCGGGCACCGATACGAGACGACAACCGTCATTATCAGGGCGTTCGTCCGACAGAAGATCATACTGTCTAGTGTCACTGTGTACCGCTGGTTCGCCACCCCGTTCCGGCGAACCAGCGGTACGGACTGACAATAGACAGTATCAGAGCCGCGCGGCCACGTCCTCGGCGAAGTACGTGATGAGGAGGTCTGCGCCCGCTCGCTTCATCGCCAGCAGCGACTCGCGGGCGACCGCTTCGAGGTCGAGCCACCCCTTCTCGGCGGCCGCGTGGAGCATCGCGTACTCTCCAGAGACGTTGTAGGCGGCGACGGGGCGGTCGAACTCTTCGCGGACCGCGCGCACGACGTCCAGGTACGCGAGTGCCGGCTTGACCATCAGGACGTCCGCGCCCTGCTCGACGTCGAGCCGGACTTCGCGCAGCGCCTCGCGGCCGTTCGCCGGGTCCATCTGGTAGTGTCGGCGGTCGCCGAACGCCGGCGCGCCGTCGGCGGCGTCGCGGAACGGCCCGTAGAACGCGCTCTCGTACTTCGCGGCGTAGGACATAATCGGGACGTCCCGGTAGCCGACCTCGTCGAGCCCCTCGCGGATGGCCGCGACCATCCCGTCGGTCATCGAACTCGGCGCGACCATATCGGCGCCCGCCTCCGCGTGGGAGACGGCCGTCTTCGCCAGCAGGTCGAGCGTCGGGTCGTTCCGGACGGTCAGCGTGGGATCCGTTTCGGCGTCGGCTTCGAGGACGCCGCAGTGACCGTGGCTGGTGTACTCACAGAGGCAGACGTCCGTGATCACGTACGCGTCCGTCTCGGCCGAGACCCGCCGGACGGCCTCCTGGACGACGCCGTCGCTCGCCCACGCGCGCGACCCGCGGTCGTCTTTCGACTCGGGGATGCCGAACACGATCACGGCCTCGACGCCCGTCTCGCGGACCTCCTCGACGCGGGCGACCGCGTCGTCGACCGGCACGCGCTCGTGGCCCGGCATCGATTCGATCGGCGCGCGCTCGTCTGTCGTCGCGTCGACGAAGATCGGTGCCACCAGGTCGGTCGCGTCCAGGTCGGTCTCGCTGACGAGGGGCCGGATCCCGTCGCGTCGGAGCCGTCGCGGCCGGTCTGTGAGGTCCATACCGGTGCTTTGCGGCCGGTGGGAAAAATCGCATCGTTCGGGAGCGAAACGGGTTTGTGCCAGTCGCCGGTATCCCGACTCGATGTTCGCACAGGCCGTCGCGCTCCAGTCGGACGCGATTCCGCCGCGCCTCGTCGCCCTGCTGGAGTCCGAGTGGGCCTACGTCGCGCTCTTCGGCGTCTTCGTCCTCGAAGGGGCGATGCTGCTGTACGTGATGCCGAGCGAACTCGTCGTTCCCAGTTCGCTGTTTCTGCTGGGCAGAGACGCGCTCTTTCCGGTGCTCGGCGTCGCCGTGGCCGGCGCGACGCTCGGTCAGTACGCGCTTTTCACGCTCGCCCAGCGGGGCGGGCGAGAATACCTCCTCGCGAAGCCGTGGTTCAGGGTCGACGAGTCGAAGCTCGATCGGTTCGACGGGTGGTTCGAGCGGTGGGGTCCGATCGTCGTCCCCGTGAGCAATTCGCTCCTTTTCACGCGCGGGATGCTCACCGTACCCGCGGGGTTCGCCGAGATGGACCACCGGCGGTTCGTCGCGCTGTCGGCCGCCGGCACGCTCGTCTTCGAGAGCGCGCTCGCGGGGCTGTATCTCTCCAGGGGGATACTGCTGTAGCGTCCCGGGCCGTCCGAGCCCGGAGGCTTTTTCGAGATTCGGCCCCTCGGAGGGAACGTGAGCGACTTCGACCCGGAAGCAGAGCGAAAGCGGCTGCGCGAGAAGTACGAGAAGGACGAAGAGCGGCGCAAGGAGACCCAGCAGATGAGCGAACTGCTGTTGAAGGGCGCGACGATGACGAATCAGCACTGCGGCGAGTGCGGCTCGCCCATCTTCCGGTACGACGGCCAGGAGTTCTGTCCGACGTGCCAACAGGCCGACGTCGAAGAGGGGGCCGAGAACACGGGAACGACGGCGACGACGACGGACGACGACGGCTCGACGGTCTCGCCGGCGTCGACAGCCCGGGAGCCGGTGGACACCTCGGCGGCTGGGACCCCCGCGTCGACCGAGGGAACGAACGACGAGGCCGCGCGCGACGCGCTGCTGCGGGCGCTGAGGCGCCACGCGGAACTGGCCGAAGCGACCGACGATCCGCGGCGGGCCAAAGAGCACCTCTCGGCCGCGCGAGAGGCGGCGACGGCGCTGGACACCTTCGACGGGTAACAGCGAGAGGAATCAGTATCAGGCCGCGGCGAGCCCGACGAGCTTGAGCCGGACGTAGCCGAGATACGGGATGCGGAACCGGGCCACGCCGCGGATCCACGCGGGTTTCACCGGGGGCGCGATGCCGTTCGCCTGGTCGTAGCGCGCGTTCGCGTCGCCCTTGGTGATGAACCCCGCGTGCGGCGCCGGACAGTGGCGGAGTTCCTCGCAGTCGCTCGCGCTCACGTACGCGGGGTCGGCCTCGTCGTACCAGTTTTCGCCCTTCGCGACGTGGAAGCGGGCGCGGTGGATGATCGGCGACCCGGCGCGGCTCGGCGGGGCATAGACCATCACGGAGCCGTTGCCCCCGAAGCTCCGGTATCCCCGCTCGGTTCCGATCTGTACCGTGACGATACCGGTGTCGCCGTAGGCGTAAGCCGGGCTGAACCGCTGCGGTTCGGTCACGAACACGAGGTCGCCGCGGTGCATATGCGGTTCCATACTCCCGCTTTCGACGGCGACCATCGGGGGCCAGACGCCGCTGATCGCGAACAGGAGAAGGCCGACACAGAGCACGGCGACAGCGCTGTAGAGCGTCTCCCGGATGAAGAGCAGCGGGCCGCTCTGGGCGGTCCGAAAGCGCCTGAGGAGAGACTGCCCGTCGGCCGCCGACGACCCGGGTTCGGGCCGTGGCCGACTGTTTCCCTCCGACCGGGACTGGGCGACGCCGGGCGGGACGTCGGGCCGGTCGGACTCGTCGCTGGCAGAGGGCTCCGGATCGCCGCCCCGCGGATCGGAACCGGCGGGGCCGTCCTCGTCGTCCGTCATCTCCCCGGACGTTCTCCGGCGTCGCGTTTCAAGCTTCTGGGCTGGCGCCGGCTCCGTCCGGGGACCCTTCGACGAGACGGCGACAACAGTCCATCAGTACCCTTTTCTCCTCGCCTCCCGTTCGACCGCGGTGTGTCTCTGGAGACGCCGGTGCGCATCGTGCGGGAACTCGCCGAACGCGGCTACAACGCCGAGCGGGAGGCAGTGACGCTCCTCGCGAGTGCGGAGCGGCCGGCGGCCGCACTCGAACGCGTCGTCGAGCGCGTCGACGACGACGCCCTCCGGGTCACCGTCTCCGACGTCCGCGGCGCGCTGGGCGAGGGACGGGCGCGCGCCGACGGCGCCGCGTCGTCTGGCGGTGGCGACCCCTTTCCTTCCAGTGGAGATCCGGGTGAAAACCGGAGTGCGGAAGCAGTCGATCGAAGAGAAGAACGTCCAGTTGAAGCGGAGGGTGGCGACGGGCGCAGAAACGGGGGGTCGGCGCCGTCTGCCGACACCGGGGCTACCGCACGCGACACCGACCCGTCGCGTCGGTCCCTCGAGGTCACCGGCGACGTGACCGGCCAGAGCACCGGCACGGGCGAGTACGACGACTTCGTCAAGGTGTTTCGGGACCGCTATGAGAAGCTCTCGAAGGAGCTTCGGGGGCGCGTGAACCACCGTCCAGCGGACGCGATCCGGTCGATGAGCGGGGGGGCCGACGCGGCGATGATCGGTCTCGTCGACGACGTCCGTTCGACGAAGAGCGGTCACTGGCTGATCGAACTGGAGGACACGACCGGGACGTTCCCCTGCCTCGTGATGAAAGACCGGGAGTTCGCAGACCTCGTGGACGAACTCCTCTTCGACGAGTGCGTCGCCGTCGAAGGAACACTCTCGGACGACGCCGGGATCTTGTTCGTCGACGCGCTGTACTTTCCGGACGTCCCGCGGACCTACACGCCGAACACCGCCGACAGACACGTCCAGGCGGCGCTGGTCTCGGACATCCACGTCGGCAGCCAGGAGTTCGAGGCCGACGCCTGGTCGCGGTTCGCCGACTGGCTCCACACCGACGAGGCCGCCCACGTCGAGTACCTCCTCATCGCGGGCGATATGGTCGAGGGCGTCGGAGTCTACCCGGACCAAGACGAGGAACTCGACATCGTCGACATCTACGAGCAGTACGAGACCTTCTCCGAGCACCTCAAGGACGTCCCCGGCGATATGGAGATCCTGATGATCCCGGGCAACCACGACGCCGTGCGGCTGGCAGAGCCCCAGCCCGGGTTCGACGAGACGCTCCGAGAGATTATGTCCGCCCACGACGCCCGGATCTCGGGGAACCCCTCGCTCGTGACGATCGAGGGAGTGGACGTCCAGATGTACCACGGCGTCTCTCTCGACGAGGTCATCGCCGAACTCCCCGAGGAGAAAGCCAGCTACGACGACCCCCACAAGGCGATGTATCAGCTCCTGAAGAAGCGTCACGTCGCGCCGCAGTTCGGCGGGAAGACGCGCCTCGCGCCCGAAGAGCGGGACTACCTGGTGATGGAGGAAGTCCCCGACGTGTTCCACACCGGCCACGTCCACAAGCTGGGGTGGGGCAAGTACCACAACGTCCTCGCGGTCAACTCCGGGTGCTGGCAGGCGCAGACGGCGTTCCAGAAGTCGGTCAACATCGACCCCGACGTCGGCTACGCGCCGATCTTGGACCTCGACACCCTGGAGATGACGGTGCGGAAGTTCGCTTGATACTGTCTCTTGTCACTGTTTACCCCTGGGTCGCCGGAACGGGGCGGCGACCCACGGGTACGGACTGATACTGACGGTTGTAACTATGTACCGGTGCTCGCCGACACCGGGGCGGCGAGCACCGCTACGAGACTACAACCGTCATTATGACAACAGACATTATGAAGATGGCCGCTCGGGGTAGCGATACCGGGTCGTCGGCTCGCCCTCGAAGCGCGGTCCCGGTCCCTCGGCTTCGAACCCGGCGGCCTCGGCGGCCTCCTCGGCGTCGCTGTCAGACCGCGGGACGACGAACTCGACGTCGAACGACTCGTTCACGGCGAACCGGATCGGTTCCGCCAGCAGGCGCTCTGCCACCGCGGCGTCGCCCGCGAGCTGTGTCACGTGGACCGTGCCGTCCCGCACGTCGAAGGCGACGAACCCCAGCACCAGTTCGTCGCCGTCCCGTGCGGTGTCGTCCGGATCGCCGTCGACGTCGGCGTTCGGTCCCGGCTCCGACGCCTCCCGGACCGCGATGCGGACCGTCCGGTCGTGGACGACGTTCCGCAGGGCGTCCGCGGGGAGGTCGACGATGGCCCCGAGCGTCTCGGCGTCCGCCTCGACCGCATCCCGGACGTCAACGTCCATACGTGGGTATTCGCGTCCAGTCACTTAAACGAACGCCGGCGGGGGACGACCGTGCGTCCGAGAGAGACGGCTCGGTCGGCGGGAGGCAGAGGATGCCAGGGGAAGGCGGGAGTCCAGCAATTCGACGGCGGTCGGGGTCATGAGACAAGATTTTACACTCCCCCGGGCAATCATCGGCTATGTCAGAGCACCACTCGCAGTTCTGTATCGCGGGGCGACAGGAGGGACGACAGTGCGCGTAGTAGCGAAGTTCGGGGGCACCTCGCTCGGCAGCGGCGACCGGATCAACCGCGCCGCCGACTCGATCGCCGCCGCGGTCGAAGAGGGACACCAGATCGCCGTCGTCGCCTCCGCGATGGGGAACACGACGGACCGGCTCCTCGACGAGATCGAGTTCGAGGCCGCCGACCGGGACCGCGCCGAGATCGTCTCGATGGGCGAGCGCACGAGTGTCCGGATGCTCAAGGCCGCGCTCGCCGCTCGCGGTGTCGACGCCGTCTTCGTCGAACCGGGCGGCGACGACTGGCCGATCATCGCGAACGACCTCGGCGAGGTCGACGTCGAGGAGACGAAGCGTCGGGTCGCCGAACTCGCCGCGGAGATGGACGACGTGGTCCCGGTCGTCACGGGCTTTCTCGCACAGAACCACGACGGCGAGATCACGACGCTGGGTCGCGGCGGCTCCGACACCACGGCGGTGATGCTCGGCCGGTATCTGGACGCCGACGAGGTCGTGATCGTCACCGACGTCGAGGGCGTGATGACGGGCGATCCGCGCGTGGTCGAGGGCGCCCGCAACGTCGGCCGCATCACCGTCGACGAACTCCGGAACCTCTCCTTCCGCGGCGCGGAGGTGGTCGCGCCCTCGGCGCTCACCTACAAGGACGAGGACCTCGACGTCCGGGTCGTCCACTACCAGCACGGCGACCTGCTGACCGGCGGGACGCTCATCGAAGGGGAGTTCGAGAACCTCATCGATATGCAAGAAGAGCCGCTCGCCTGCGTCACCGTCGCCGGGCGCTCGATCCGGAACAGCCCGGGGATCCTCGCAGACCTCGCACAGGCGCTCCGCGAGGAGACGATCAACATCGACGCCGTCGCCTCCGGGATGGACTCGGTGACGTTCTACGTCACCGAAGAGCGCGCCGAGGAGGCCGAACACGTCCTCCACGAGAAGGTCGTCGACGACCAGGCGCTGTCGTCCGTGACAGTCGACGACGACATCGCGGTCATCCGCGTCACCGGCGGCGAACTGCCCAACCGCCCCGGCGTCATCTTGGAGATCGTCCAGCCGATCTCCGAGGCCGGGATCAACATCCACGACGTGATCACCTCCGCGACGTCGGTCGCGATCTTCGTCGAGTGGGACGACCGCGAGGAGACGCTCGAAATCGTCCAAGACGAGTTCCGATAGCGGTCCGGGAGCCTTTCGCCCGCCGCGGAGCGCCGAACAGAACTTTTTGCCGTGCCGCGCCCTACCGGACGGTATGCAGGTCGCCGTCATCTCCGACATCCACGCGAACAAGGTCGCGCTCGACGCCGTGCTCTCGGATCTCCCCTCCGTCGACGCGACGGTCTGTGCGGGCGACGTCGTCGGGTACAACCCCTGGCCCGCCGAGTGCGTCGCGGCCGTCCGGGAGCGCGACGTGCCGACGGTGATGGGCAACCACGACCGCGCGGTCGCGAGCGGGACCGCGTTCCGCTTCAACTCGATGGCCGCGGCCGGGGTCGAACACGCCCGCGAGGAACTCGACGACGACGCGCTCGCGTGGCTCGCGGACCTGCCGGACGAACGGGCCGTCCTCGACGGCCGGGTGAAACTGGTCCACGGCCATCCCGACGACCCCGACCGCTACACCTACCCCGAGGAGTACTCCCCCGCGATGCTCGACGACGAGGACGTCCTCGTGACGGGTCACACCCACGTGCAGGGCCACGAGGTCTTCGACGAGGGGGTCGTGATGAACCCCGGTAGCGTCGGCCAGCCCCGCGACGACGATCCGCGCGCCGCCTACGCCCTCGTCGACCTCGACGCGGAGCCGCCGACGGTCGACGAGCGGCGGGTCGAATACGACATCGACGCCGTGATGGCGGCTGTCCGCGACGCCGGACTCCCCGACCGGATCGGGTCCCGGCTCTACGACGGGCGGTGAG
>JBDGUP010000059.1:0-15435 GCA_042215815.1 Haloquadratum sp.
ACGATCGGTCGCTCCGCCCGGGCGATCACTCGCGGTCGCCGACGGTCACGTCCGCGACCGCCTCGAAGAACTTCACGACGGCGGCCATATCCTCCTCGCCGTGGCCCATCCCGCTGGCGGCGCTGAACGTCTCGCGGGCGGCCGCAGTCTGGGGCAGCGGGACGCCGAGGTCGTTCGCGCTCTCGACGGCGTACCGGAGGTCCTTGAACTGCAGGTCGACCGGGAACCGCGGGTCGAAGTCGCCGGCGCCGACGTTCTCGCCTTTGATCCGGAAAAGCGGCGAGTCCACCGCGCCCGCCTCGACGACGGTCAGCATATCCTCGTATTCGAGTCCCGATTTCGTCCCGAACGCCAGCGCCTCGGCGAAGGCGCCCATCATATCGCCGAGGAGGAGGTTCACGAACAGTTTCATCCGCGCGCCGTCGCCGACCGCGCCGCAGTCGACGATCGGGTCGCCGACCGCGGCGAGGATCCCCTCGACCTCTCCGAGGAGGTCGTCGGGACCGCCGGCGAGCACGGTGAGCGTCCCCTCCTCGGCCGGCCCCACCGTTCCGGAGACGGGGGCGTCGACGTAGCGCCCGCCCGCGTCCGCGACGGCCGCCGCGGCGGCCTCGGTGGCGTCCGGTGTGACGGTGCTCATCTGGAGGACGATCGTGTCTTCGGTGAGACCGGCGAGAAGACCCTCCTCACCGTCGAGCACCGCTTCGAGCGCCTCGTCGTCGGTCACCATCACGATCACGACGTCGGCGCGAGCGCCGACCGCGCGCGGCGATTCGGCGACGGTCTCGCCCGCCTCGGCGAACGGTTCGGTACGCGACTTCGTCCGGTTGTACACGACGAGCGGATAGCCGGCGTCGCTGACGTTCCAGGCCATCGGCGCGCCCATCGCACCGAGCCCGATGACACCAACAGTCTTCATATCGGCGCGGTTCGATCGCCGGCACCAGAAACGTTGTGATACTGTCGGACGAACGTCCTGATACTCCTGCGTACCCCCGGGAGGGGAGACGAGGGTATCAACGGTTTCGTCCGACAGTATAGTTCTGTCCGACAGGATGGCTCTCCCCTCGCCCGGTCGCCGTCGCCGCCGGGACCCGATTTTATGTGCCGCGGGACCGAGTTGCCGTCAGCCGTGAGTCTCAGAGACGCGCTGTCGCCGCAGAGCACGCTCCCGACACTCGCCGGCGGCGACGTCCTCTTCAACACGCTCGCCCGAATCGACGCGTCGTCGATCGACTCCGCCGTCGACCTCGCCGCCGGGAGCACGGCGGCGTCGGTGGTCCTGCGCGAACTCTCGGGGTACGAAGCGCGGTTCGCGCTTCTGGCGACGCTGTTCCAGTGGGCGCTGATCGGGTACGTCGTCTACGAGTTCTCCCCCCGGATCTATCCGGACGGGTTCGGCGAGTTGCCGACCGAGCGGTCGTTCCGCGCGATGACCGTCGCCGTCTCGCTCGCGTACCTGTCGATCCTCGAAGCGGTGGTCGCGGCGCCGATACTCGCGACGATGGGCGTCACGACCCTGCTCTTCGGGAGCTATCTCGTCCGGTATCAGGACGTCCCCCTCCAGCGCCAACTCGCAACCGAATCGGGCGTCGTCTACGACATACTGTCGACGCTGATCCCCGACTCCGAAGAAGAAGACGGCGAGTCGATCGAAGACAGCGTCGCGGCCGGCGGCCTGAAGGGGGGTCTCGCCCGGGTATCGGTCGTGGTAGTCGTCGGCGCCGTGCTCAGTGTGATCTGTGCGATGTTCAGCCTGCTGGGGGCGTCTATCAGCCGGTTCTATCCCCTGGTCGAGGTGAGCATCTTCGGATGGGTCGCCTACCAGAGCCTCGAAGGCCGGATCTCTCGCCTCCCGGCGGCCGGCGCCGCCGTGGTCGAACTCGAAGACGTCTTCTACGAGTCGGTCGCGCCCGCGTTCACGCGCGTCCCGATCAAGGGGATGGCGACGGTACTGCTCTTGGGGCTCGGGCTCTCCGTCGCCGGGATCGGCTTCCAGTTCGGCGGCGCGCTGGCGACCACGGTCGTCGGCTCCGGGTTGTTCGTTCCACCGCCGACCGTCGACGACCTGATCCGCGGACTGCTGGCCGTGGGCGTCCCGATCTACAGCGTCTCTGCGATCCTGTTTTGGTTCCAGGTCGCGCGGCGTGTCCCCGCGCACTTCGATTACTACCGGACGCGGCGGGCGTCGGACGAACTGACCGAACCGCGGGACCCGCCCGTCGCCCGACCGCCCGGATGGCTGCTCCCGCCGACCGGGCTGGTCGCCGTCCCCCTGGTGCTCGCGCTCTTGGTTGACGGCGGCACGGTGGGTATCGGCGTGCTCGTCGCCGGGGTCTTCCTCTGGTGTCTCGCACTCGCCGGGACGGTCTTTTCGGTCTGGCGGGCCCGGGCGGGCGATCCCCAGCCGCCGGCGTCCGAGACCTCCGCCGTCCCCGTCGCGTACGCGCTTCAGGTACCCCTCGTGTTCTACTTCACCGATGTCGACCCGACGGCGAACGCGGCCGGCGGCGCTCCCGCGACGTCCCTCTCCGCGAACGCGTACGTCATCGCGGCGCTCGTCGTGATGGGGGTCGTGTTCTTCTTTTTCGAAGACGGGATGCAGTTCCTGCGCCACGGTCGCGGGATGCGGAAACTCCTCCCGCACGGACTTGTCCTGGTCGGACTCGGCGTCGCGTTCCCGCTGCTCGAAAGTACGCTCGCGGTGGCGTTCGCCGGCGCTCTGTTCGTGTTCGTCGTCGCTTGGGGTATCGCGACCGTCCGGTGAACGATCGAGGCCTGCTGTCGGAGACGGCGGTCACAGCACCTCGAGCACGACGACCGAGAGATAGAGCTGGCCGGCGCCGGCGACGACGAGCAGCAGCGCGGCCACCTGTTTCATCCGTCCCCCGTACCGGCCGAGCGACCGCCAGGCGGTCACGCCGGCCTCGGCGAGCAGCGTCACGCCCACGAGCGGGACCGCGACGGCGCCGGCGTAGGCGCCGAGGACGACGGCGCCCCGTCCGGGCGGGAGCGCCGACGCCTGCGCGACGACGCCGAAGAAGAGTGGAACGACACAGCCGGCCGCAGCGACCGCGTAGACGGCGCCGAAGACGCCGAAGCCGACGAGCGACTCGGGGCGGTCGGGGAGCGGAACGGACGGCGGCGTCCACCCCGCGAGGAGGGCGAGTCCGAACGCGACGAGCGCAGCGCCGACGAGCGGCTCGAACACCGGCAGGGCCGACGTGAGCCGCTGGCCGGCGGCGAACACGACCGCGGCGACGGCGCCGAGCGCGACGAGCGCGCCCGCCGCCGCCACGAGGCCGGAGGCGATGCCCGGCGCGTCGTCCTGCTGCTGGAGGTAGTACCCGACGTAGCCCGGAAGCAGCGGGAACGCGCAGGGGGCGAAGAACGTGGCGAGACCGGCCCCGGCGGCGAACGCGACCGTGCCGAGGTAGGCGGCCGAGATCATTCTGCGAGGACGCGATCCAGTTCGGTTCGGAGCGTCGCCGCCGACGCGACGCCCGCGTGCCGCCAGCGGATCCGCCCCGCCGCGTCGGCGATCGCGAGGTACGGGAGGCCGCTGGCCCCCAGCGCGGCCATCAGGTCGCTCTCGGGGTCGAGACCGACGGTCCAGGCGCCGTCGTGGGTCCGCCACCACTCCCGGACGTCGTCCCGCGAGAGCGCCCCCCCGATCCGCTCGTTCGTGACGGAGACGAAGGCGGCGCGATCGGCGTACTCGGCGTGGACGGCCGAGAGCGCGTCCATCTGTTCTTTGCAGGGCGCACACCACGTCGCGAAGAGGTCGATGACCGTCGGGGTGTCGGGGACCGGAACGGTGACGCGTCCGGCCTCGGATCCGGGGGCGTCGATCGCCTCGACTTCGAGCGGGAGGCCCGTTTCTGCTGCTCTCCTCCCGCCGAGGGCGACGCCCGAGGGGACGGGGAGATGCCCGCTGGCCGCCAGGACGCTGCCGCCCGTCAGGCCGAGTCCGCCGACCGCGGTCAGGAGTTGTCGTCGGTTCATCTCTTCCGGACGGTTTCGAGGTCGGCGATCATCTGCTCTGGGTCGGGGGATCTAGTCCGGTAGGCGCGCTCGACGTAGCCGTCGGCGTTCACAAGGAACGTGAGCGCCGCGTGGGTGAACATATACATCGCCATCTCCTCGGGGTGAGTCCGCTGGAAGGTCACGCCGAACTCCCCTTCGACCACCGATTTCGCGCGGGCTTTCGAGGCGGGTCTGAGGAAGTGCCAGCCGGCGTCGAGATCGATATTCATCGTTTCCGCGTACGTGCGGAGTCGCTCTGCGTCGTCGCGCTGGGGATCGAACGTCGTCGGGAAGAACGCGACCTGGTCGGCGTACTCGTGTTCGATCGCGTGCGTCTGGACGCTCCGCATCGCCTGGATCAACACCGGACAGACCGTGTTGCAGTGGCTGTAGAAGAAGGTCAAGAGCGAGGGGGTCCCGACCGATCGCAGGTCGACCTCCCGTCCGTCTATCGGCGCGGGCAGTGTCACGTCCGGAACGCGCTGGCCCCAGGCTGGATAGGGCAGTTCCTCGCTCGTGTATTCCCTGTCGGGTTCCGGCAGCGCGACGTTCGGATTCGCGTCGCCGAGCCCCAGACAGCCGGCCGTGCCGAGGGCCCCGAACGCCGCCGCGGTGCGGAGGTAGGTCCGTCGCTGCATCACTAAGCCAGGTTAGCGGCGCGGACCGATAAGCCGAGGGGTCGTTCTCGGCCGCTGAAAATCGCCGAACGGGCGCCGGTCACGGCGGGCCCTCGTCTCGGATCCGTTCGCGCGCGACGCCGCCGAGCACGAGGAGGACCGGGAGAAAGAGGGCGCCCGCGACGACGAAGGGCACCCAGTACGCGACCGCGACGTACAGGAGGCCGGCCACGGCCGGCCCGAACGTCCGAGCCAGGCTCGCAGCGGACTGCGTGAGCCCGAATGCGCCGCCTTGCTCGGTGGCGGCGGCGTTGAGCGAGACGAGGGCGTTGAGCGAGACGTTCGTCAGCGCGTTGCCGAACGCCAGCGGCGTGGCGACGAGCGCCAGCGCGACCGCTCCCGGTTCGACCGGACCGATCGCGGGGACCCCCGTCCACCCGGTCGAAAAGGGGACGAGTGCAAGCGTCGCCGCCTGGATGGCGGCTCCGCCGAGCGCGAGTCGGTACTCGCCGAAGCGATCGGTGAGCGGCCCGACGAGTCCGCCCTGGATGATCGCGATCAGCACGCCGATGTAGGTCAAGAGCACGGCGTTGGCCGCGGTCCCGTAGCCGAGTCGGTCGTTCGTGAGGAAGATGAACTGGCTCTCGAACGCCGAGAACGCGAACGACGCGAGGAAAAAAGAGAGGACCAGCGGTCCGACGTCGGGGGAGGTGATCGCCTCGGAGAGGGAGGCGAGGCGGGAGCGGCTCTCGGAAGCGACCGCCGACGCACTGCGCCGAGGCTCCGGAAGCACGGCGAACGCGAGGACGAGGTTGAGCGCGGAGAGGACGGCCGCCGTGAAAGAGGGCACTGTGAACTCCGAGACCGGCACCGCGGCCGGGAGCGCGCCGCGCAGCAGGCCGAGCGCCTGCGGGCTGGACACGACGCCGGCGATGGCCGGGCCGAAGACGAACCCGAGTCCGAACGCGGCGCCCAGGATCCCGAGTCCTTTCGCCCGGTCTTCGGGCGGCGTCACGTCCGCGATATAGGCGTTCGCCGTGGCGATGTTGCCGCCCATCGCCCCGGCGAGCGCCCGCGCGGCGAAGAGGATCACGAGGCCGCTCGTCGCGCCGAGCAGCGGACCGAGTTCGCCGGCGAAGCCGAACAGGGTCCACGCGATGACGCTGCCGGTGATAGAAAGCAGGAGGACCGGCCGCCGACCCCGCTCGTCGGAGAGCCGACCCAGGACCGGGGCCCCGAGGAACTGGAACGCCGAGTACGTCGCGATCAGGAGGCTGCCGACGAACTCGTTGGCGCCGAACGCCTGCGCGTACAGCGGGATGACGGGGATCAGGATTCCGAACCCCAGCAGGTCGATGAAGACGACCAAAAACAGCGTCCCGACGACGCGCCGTCTGCTGTCCGGGGCGGCGATCGCCCCCGGCGTCTCGACGAGCGCGTCGACGTCGGACTGGTCGGCGGCGTCCGCGCTCGCGGTCTCGTCGTCGGTCACGGGACGCAGTTGTCACGGCGGTACGATACCGGTTACGATGTGGCGGTCGCAAGTATACTGTCGGACGAACGTCCTGCTGCTCCCGGGAGTCCCCCGGAGGGGGGAAGTATCAACGGTTTCGTCCGACAGTATACCGGCGTTCGGCCGCAGGTGGGGATTCTCCGGGGATCGGCCGACCCGGCTGGTGGCGGTTTCTACCGGGAGAGAGCGACCGCGAGGAACACGGCGAGCCCGCCGACGAAGAAGAGCAGCCCCGGTTCGGCGAGGAGGTGCACGCCGCGAAGCAGGGCGTTGCCGTCCGCGGCGCCGAGACTCGCGGGTTCGAAGAGTGAGGCGGTTGAACCGGTCAGAAACCGCTCGGCACCGATCTGGACCGCCAGGCTGGTGAACGCGAGCGCGGTCAGGCCGGTGGTCCAGTCGGCCAGCGAGCGCCTGAGCGAGTCGCGTTCGGTCGGCGAGGCGTCCCCGACCAACACGATCGGCTCCGCCGCCGGCCCGTAGACGGTCATCTCGTTACCCTTCTCGGAGAGCCGCGTCCCGACCGACTCGACGACGCCCGCGTCTTTGAGGTTCGAGAGGTGGTAGTGGACGTTCTGCACGGACGTGTCGAGTTCGCGAGCCAGTTCGGAGGGAGGTGCAGGGTCGCGGTGGAGTTCGCTGACGAGCCGTCTCGCCGTGTCTGAGCCCAGCGCGTCGACGAGTTCGCCGGCGTCCTCGTCGGCGACATCGACGACGGCCGGCGTGGCTTCCGGCGGTCGCGTCCGGTCTTTCAACCGCGCGATCGGAGATGACATCTCGTATCCCGGTATGCGACCCGGTCCAATCAATGTAGTCGTAACTCAAGTGATCGTTTTATCGGCGCGCGCGGGCGCCTTCGGGTGTCACCCCCGCGTCCGTGCCCTGGCGCGCTGGACGGCAGCGAGCGCGTCGAGTCGGCCCCAGCCGGCCGAGAAGTCCCGCCCCGGGCGGCCGACGTCCGCCGCCGACGTGCGGAGGAGGTCGGTCACAGCGTTCGGGGCCAACGCGGAATCGACTCCGCAGATCAGCGTCGCGACACCGGCGACGCGGGCGGCCGCGGCCGACGTCCCCGGGTTTCCGGAGGCGGTCCAGGGCCGCTGCGGTGCGATCACGTCCACGCCCACGGTTCCGCTCGGCGTCGGCCCGCGGCCGCTGTAGGGTGCGACGCCTCCGGTGTCGGCACCCATCGAGGAGGCGGAGGCCCCGACGCCGACGACGCCCGGAACGCTCGCGGGTGCGGCGATGCTTCCGGACGGACGGGGTGACGCGAGCGCGTGCGTCGGCGTCGTCACTGCGACGCGGCCGGTTCTGTCGGGACCGCCCGCCGCCCCGCCCGGGGACCCGGACGCGTCGCCCTCCGCGCTCGGGCGGACCGCGAGCGCGTAGTCGCCGTCGACGAGATCGGCGACGAGCCGCGTTCCGGTCCGCGAGTCCGTCGGCTGTGACACGGCGATGAGGTTCCAGCGCCGGCCGTCGGCGACCGAACGGAAGAGAGCGAGGGAGAGGTCGGTCTCGATGGCCGGATCGACGACCAGCCACGCCCGAAAGCGCCCGGCGACAGACTCCTCTGTCGGAAGCGCGCGGACCCGGAACAGCCTCTGGCCGCTCCCGTTGTTGCTCCGGGTGAGTGCGGCGTACGGTCCCTCCCAGTGGCCGAGCGCGGCGTTCCCGGTGGGTGCGACGACGACGCAGCCGGACGCGACCGCGCGTCGGGACGCCCGGAAGATCGCAGAGCGGCGCGTGCCCGCCGTCCCGTGGGCCGCGACCGGGGCGAGTACGACGTCGACGTCGGCCGCCCGACACCAGTCGATAGCGGCGACGAACTCGGCCGTCCGGTCGAACGAAGCGAGCGAGAGCCGAGCGTCCGGCGCCAATCGCGCCACCGCCGCCGCGGCCGCAGTCCCGTGCGTGGTCCGCTCGGCGACGGCGGGCGCGTCTCCGAACTGCCTGATCGTCTCGATCGCCCCCGAGAGCGGGCGGCGACTCGGATCGAACCCCGTCGGGTCGAGGACGGCGACGCTGACGCCGCTGCCGGTGATCCCCGCCTCGTGTACCCGGCGGATCGGATCGCCATCGCCTTCCCCCTCTACCCGTCCGCCCGCGGAATCGCCGGGAGACCGCCCCTCGTCGACGGCCGAGAGGCCCCGGGCAGAGAGGAGACTCGCGGCCGCGGCGCCGCCGATCGCGACCGCCCGACGGCGGCTGATTCGCACCCCCGATTCGTCGGCGGGCCGTCTCATCGGGTCACGTTCGGGCCGCCCGGTACCAAAATCCGACGGTAGCGTAAATCGATCTCGAAGCTACCGCGGGTTCTTACTCGAAGGCGACCCTTCGTCGATGCGTATGCCCTCCAGAGGTATTCGGTCAGGAGTCGACACCGTGGACGGATCGAACTCACCGCGACGGGAGGTGAAAGATGCGTAGCGACGGTCGCCGAGACGGTCGGCTCCCCGACGTCTCGGCCACCGCGGCCCTCGTGGTCCTGCTCGCCGTGGTGGCGCAGACCGCTCTTGCTCCCGCCGTCGCTGCGGAGCCGACGATCGCCGTCACCCACAGCGGCGAGCGCGTGACGGTCGCGAACGGGACGTCCCAGGTCATCCGCGGGACGGCGACCGCTCCCGTCGGCACGGAGGTCCTCGTCAGAGTCCGATCGTCCGGCGACACCGCCCCGGCGTTCCTGAAGACCGCGACGGGCGTCGTGACCGAGAACGGAACGTGGGCTGCGGTGTTCGACTTCTCTGGGCAGGCCGCCGGCGACACCTTCACACTGAACGTCCGGCTGGAGAACGGATCGGCGGAGACCGAACTCGAAGGTGCGGTGGTCACCTGCGGCGGCGGATGCGCGGAGACCCCCCCGCACAACACGCCGACGCCGATTCCCGAGCAGACGCAGACGCCGACTCGGACCGGGGAGGAGACGGCTCCGGTCTCGTTCGGCGAGAACATCTTCCTCGTCGAACGCGGCGGGGTGGCCGGGGTTCCGATCGCGTTCCGGCGGGCCGACACGGCGGTCCTCGTGATCGGCGACGAGGCGGAATCTGCCTACGAACTCGAAGCCGTCGTCCGCGACGGTGACGGCGACGGGCGGGCGGTCGTCTACGTCGACACGTCGCTCGCGGGACGCGGCGGCAAGCCGCTCAGCGCCTCCGGCGGAGACGGCGTCACCGTTCGTTCTGAGACGTCGCTCTCCGGGATGCTCGAGCCGGCGAGTTACGACGTCTCTCTGTACGCCGGCGGAGACCGGAGCGACAGCCCGGTCGATGTCGGGAGTCTCGTGGTGCAGTCGGCCGCGACGGCGACCCCGACCGAAACCGAGGCGGCTCTGTCGCCGACCGGCGGCGGCGAGAGTCGCGACGCCGAGAGCGGGTTCGGATCGCTCGCTCTCGGCGTGCTCGCGAGCGGCGTCTTCCTCGTCGGCGGTGCGGTCGTGGCGGTTGTGCTGGTTCGGAGGTGACCCCGCCGTCCGTCCGACAGTGTGACAGACCACCTCCAGTGTGACGAACCACCAACAAACCGCTCCAGCTGCGCCCGCGTGTGCGTGCCTGCGGCGAGCTACAGTTCGCTCTGGATGTCGAGCGCGTTCAGCTCGTCGACTTCGGCGCTGATCTCTTGGATCTTCGCGTTCTGCTGTTCTGTCGCCGCCGCGATCGACTCGGACTCGTCGACGACGTGTTCGAACTCCTCGGCCGTCTCGTCGACCATACTGGCGATCTCTTCGGTACTCGCGGCCTGGTCGTCGGTGGCGTCGGCCACCTCTGCGACGCCGTCGGACGCCGCTTCGACCACCGAGGCGATCTGCTTGAGCGTGCAGTGTTCGGTCCCACACACCTCCGGATTACAGAACTGGTCGTAGCAGCTGATCGTGTCGCTCCCTTCGGCGTCGACACCGCCGAGTTCTTTCATCTGTTCGTTCTCGACGACGACGTTGAAGGTCGTATCGAGGATCCGCATCGCCGCTCCGGTCGACTCCATCACCTGCCGGAGGTTGGCGGTGAGGACGTCCCAGAGTTCGTCTTCCGGGAGTCGCTTTCCGCCGACGATCTCCTGAGAGAAATCGGTGCCCGAGGTCTCGCCCGCCGCGTTCGTGGCCATACCCCGGTTCTTTACAGATAATTGTAATATTATCGGTTTCCGTGCGCAATCGTCCCAGAAAGACGAAATATCGTCGCCCTCTCGACCCCGCCTCGTGGTCCCGGGTCCCTACTCGTGGACGTGGACGTCCGCGGGGAAGTCGCGCTCGCCGGCTTCGATCGGGACGTCGAGCCAGTTCGAAGACGGCACGAGCGGGCACTCGTAGGCCGGGTTGTACGCGCACGTCGGGTTGTACGCGCGGTTGAAATCGAGCACCCAGACGTCGTCTTCCAGCCGGTCTTCGCCGGGTTCGAGATCGAGGTAGCGCCCGGCGCCGTAGGTCTCGTCGCCGCTCGTGGCGTCGCGGAAGGGGACCCACAGGCGGTCGCCGCCGTCTGTCGGCCGGAAGGCGTCGAGTGTCACCTCGGTCCCGTCGACCTCGAATCTGAACTCGCCGACGCGACGGTAGGCCTGTTCGCCGTCGGCTGTCGTCTCGACGGTGACGGTCTCGGGGTCGTCATAGCGGTGAAGTTCGAGTTCGTACCGAACGTCCGGGTCGACGTCGTAGTACTCCAGCCCCGGGAAGTCCTCGCCCCGCAACTCAGGCGGGACCGGCGACCGGGGGCTCTCGCGGAAGTACTGCTCTTTCTGTGCTCGGTTCTCCTCGACGGCCTGCTGCCAGTCGTCTTCGTCGTGCTGTGTGCTCATTTGGATGAACGGGAGCGGCGGGTGCTTATCGCGCGTTCGTGTGAGTATTTCGAGCCGCGGACAAAAACGCTTGCGCGGTTCGGCGGGCGGCTATCACGACCGCGGTGGGGTCCGTCCAGCGTCCGGCGTCGCTTATCGGGAGTACCGTCCATCCGACAGCAGACGGGAACTGACGGAGCAATAACGGGAGCGCGCATACCGGACGTCGATGACGGGGACCGATTATCGGGCGCGGCTGTACGACATCTTCGCGGTCTCCGATCGGGACTTCGAGGCGAAGGTGACTCGCGCGCTCGATCTGGGATCCGAGTATCTGGAGCTGCCGATCGGATTCCTCACCCGAATCGACGACGGCGTCCAAGAGATCGTCCTGTCCACGGGCGATCACCCGGCGATCTCGCCGGGGGAGACCTGTCCGCTCGAAGAGGCCTACTGCCGGCGGACCGTCGAGATCGACACGCCGCTCGCCGTCCAGGACGCGGACGCCTCCGCGGAGTACGAGCGCCGCCTCGACGAGCGGGAGGCCGAACTCGACGAACGGCAGGAAATCTACCGGGCGGTGATCGACGCGAGTTTCGATCTCGTCTTCCGGATCGACGCGGACGGCGAGTTGACCTTCGTCTCGTCGCCGGTCGAGTCGCTTCTCGGCTACGGTCCCGACGAGTACGTCGGTCAGTCTTTCGAGCAGATGCTGCCCGACGGGGAGACGATCGACCTCGCGACGGAGATGTTCGAGCGCGTGATGGCCGGCCAGCCGGTCGAAGAGTACTACTTCCCGCTCACTCACCGCGCCGGCGGTCGCGTGCTCGTCGACGTCCGCCTCGTGCCGATCTACGACCCGGACGTGCCGCGGGACGACCGCACCCCGGCCGACGTCGTCGGCGCCCAGGGGATGGCGCGAAGCGCCTCGGAACGCCGACAGCGCGAACAGGTGATCCAGGTGCTCAACCGCGTGCTTCGCCACAACCTCCGGAACGATATGAACGTGATCGCCGGGACCGCCGAGATCCTCAGAGAGGAGGCCCCCGAAGCGGACGCCGACCTCGTGGCGCGGATCGCAGAAAAGAGCGAGCACCTGATCGACCTGAGCGAGAAGGCGCGGCGCCTCGAACAGACGCTCTCGACTTCGCCGGACCCCCACCACCAGGACGTCGTGCCGCTCGTCAGGCAGGCCGTAGCAGGAATTAGAGAGGAATACCCCCGTGCGGAGCTGCGCGTGTCGGCGCCGGAGACGCTCCTCGCGTGGGCGAGCCCCGACCTCCGGACGGCGCTTCGCGAACTGCTCGAAAACGCCGCCACCCACGCCGGCGACCAGCCGACGATCACGCTCGCGTGCGAGGCCGACGACCAGCAGGCCGTCATCCGGGTCGCAGACGACGGGCCCGGCCTTCCCGCCCAGGAGCGGTCGGTGCTCGAATCGGGCGAGGAGACGCCGCTGGTCCACAGCAGCGGGCTCGGGCTCTGGCTCGTCTACTGGATCGTCGAGCGTCTCGACGGCGAACTCGACGTCCGCGAGGCGGCCGAGGGGACCAGCATCGAGATTCGCCTCCGCCGCGGCACCGAGGGAGACGAACGCCCGCGTCCGTAGCGGCGCAATCGTCCCCGAACGCTACTCTAATACGCCCCGCGGGCGAAGCCTCGCTATGGACTACCGATACGCCGGCGACGCCCACGAGCGGCTGTTCGCCTCGTATCAGAGCGACGAGGAACCCTTCCCGACGAGCGTGACGGCCTGTTTCCCCGAGCGAGACCACCGACGGGAGGAGGCAGGGTTGCTCCAGGAGCTGTTCTTTCCCACCTGCTGGAACGCCCCGGAACTAGTCCGCGACGAGTTGGCGGTCCTGGACGCACTCGACGAACTCGGGGGGCTCCTCAAGGCCGGGATCTGTCCGTACTCCGAAGACCGCCCGGACGAGACCGTGTCGGCGGTCATCGATAGCCTCCCGGAGATCCGACGAACGCTCAAGCGGGACGTCGAGGCCGCCTACAAGGGCGACCCCGCGGCCAAGACGTACATGGAGGTCATCCGCTCGTACCCGGGGTTCCTGGCGATCGAGATCCAGCGGGTCGCACACGTGCTCTACGACCTCGGCGCGGCCGAGTACGCGCGCGAACTCACCGAGTGCGCGAAGACCCAGACGGGCATCGACATCCACCCGGGCGCAGAGATCGGCGAGTACTTCTTCGTCGATCACGGCACGGGCGTCGTGATCGGCGAGACCGCGACCATCGGCGACTGGGCCCGACTCTACCAGGACGTGACGCTCGGCGCCCTCCACTTCGAGGAGGAAGAAGGCGAAGAACACGCCCTGAAGAAGGGGTACAAGCGCCACCCCGACATCGGCGACCACGTCGTGATCGGCGCCGGCACCAAGGTCCTCGGCGCGATCACCGTCGGCGACCACGTCAGCATCGGCGCGAACTCGTGGGTCACCGACGACGTTCCGGACCACACGAAGGTCTACATCAAGGACCATCCGACCCAAGAGCGGAAGCGATACGACGACTGATCATCGAACGGGCTGTTCGAGTTCCCAGGCGTCTTCGAGCGCCGCATCGGCGTCGTCGGTCCCGGCGCTCGTGAGCACGCCGACGTGATAGAGTTGGGACTTGAACTGGAAGTATACGCCCGACTTGTAGACGGCCGGGTCGCGCAGGTGAGACTCGTCGATACTGCCGTCGGACACGAGGACGTCGTCGCGGCGCCCTTCGGAGAAAAACACCTCGACGGCGAGCGGCTGGTTCAGTCGGCAGGACTCGCGGACGACCGCGGGAAGGGTGGCGGTCTGGATCCCCTCCCGGTGGAGCCGTTCGAGCGCGTCGACGACGAGCTGTGCCGGCTCGTACTGCATCGTGATCGACCTCGCGAGCTGGGCCCAGCGGGGCGCATACGACGGGAAGCGCGCCCGCTTTCCGGTCCAGTCGTCGAACTGCTCCAAGGCGGCGTCGAGACGCCCGTGTCGTCGCCGGGCGAACCGGACGACCTCCGCGCCGCGATGGGTGAGCTTCTCGCCGTCCGGGCAGTCCTCGACGAGACCCAGGAGAATCGCCCCGCGGCGTCCCCCGGAGACGGCACGGATCACGTGCTCGGCGTAGGCGGTCGCCGTGTCGGCGTCGGCTGCCAGTGCGAGCGCGTACCCGAGGAAATTTTTCGGGTGGTTGACCGGGAAGCTTCCCTCGGTGAGCCGGTGGGTGCTCGCCCGGAACCGGATCGCGTCTATCCCCGTTGAGAACTCGCCGGCGCCCGTGACTCTGGCCGGTTCGACGAGCGTCGCGCGGTCTCGCGCTTCGACACCGATGACCCCGACGTTGAGGTCGCGGGCCATCGATCTGGCTGTCTCGGTTATACTCTGGATCGGGGCAGCTACGTATCCGATGTTCACCTCTGCGAGGTGTGCGTGTGCCTGCTCGATGCCGCGCGCGACGTCCGCCTTTTCTGGGGCGTCGTTGTCGCCTTTCGCTTCGACGGCGACGACGGGCGTGGTCGCGGTATCGAGATCGAACACCTCGACCGTCGGAGTCCCGACCCCGATCAGGTCCGGTTCGCCGGTCGAGAGCCGGACCGAATTGAACGGAGCGAGCCGATTCCGGATCTCGGCGGGGATCTGCCACTCGCCCCACGCGTCGCGCGTGAACTGGGTCTCTGTGACCGTGTACTGCTCCGATTCGGCACCCTCACCCGGATAGAGCGCGTCTTTGGCTGCGGCGAGCACCAGGGGTTCCGGGAGCGCGGCCGCCATCGCCGGGTGACTTTCGGGGGGAGATACTTATACCGTCGGACGAACGTCCTGATACGCCTGGGTATCCTCCGGTGGGGTACGAGCGTATCAACGGTTTCGTCCGACAGTATACTGCATCGCGCGCGGCAAGCAACTCGCCGGCGAGCGATGCCGGACCGTACGTCCCCGCACAAACGGATAGGTATCAATATTGATACCGGTTTGGCGGGAAATTATCTCCTCATACGTAGTATGGTCACGTATGCCATTCGAAGAGCACCCGTCCGAGAGCGGCGTCCCCACAGACGAGACGATCACGACGCCCGTCGACCGCGACGAGTTCAAGGTCGCGCTCACCCTCCGCCACCTCGAAATCGGCGAGGAGACCGACGATTCCGATCCGGAACGCGTTCGCCGACTCGAAGAGTCGCGTGACCTGTTGCGCTCGTACCTCGCACAGTTCCGGCAGTACCTCGAACCCGCCGATCAGGAGGCGATCAAGTCGCGCGCAGATCGCCTCTCGGAGCTGGCGAACGCCGCCAAGCGGGTTGTTGCAGGGGGGTGAGTGCCCGCTGGGTTCCCTGCCGTTACTCCCGGTGCCAAATCATACGAAAACATATATTTCCCTAAAACAATACATTATATGATACTACTGTCTTGGTTCCCGTGATCGTCGCAAGGATTCGGTTCGTATCGTCCGAGCGGTTGGTCGGACGCACCGGAGAGCTACCGATTCATACGGATTACACTCACTTTTTGCCGCCGTGCGCCACTCCCGGCGCTC
>JBDGUP010000038.1:0-15005 GCA_042215815.1 Haloquadratum sp.
GGTCGTACTGTCCGGTCGTACTGTCTGGTCTGTCCGGGCGACGCTTCCGGCGAACCCGTGGGCGTCAGCCGCCGAGGTAGGACTCTTCGAGCCGGGGGTCTTCGGCGAGTTCCTGGGCGGTGCCCGAAAAGAGGATCTCGCCGGTGCGGATGACATAGCCGCGGTCGGCGACGCGGAGGGCGTTGTAGATGTCCTGTTCGACAAGGAGGACGGTCGTGCCGTCGTCGTTGATGCGCTGGATGGCCTCGAAGACGTCGTCGACGAGGACGGGCGCGAGCCCGAGGCTGGCCTCGTCGAGCAAGAGGAGGTCGGGATCGCTCATGAGGCCGCGGCCGATGGCGAGCATCTGCTGTTCGCCGCCGGAGAGGGTGCCGGCCTGCTGGCCGGCGCGCTCTTCGAGCCGCGGGAAGATGTCGTAGACGCGGTCGAGGCGATCGTCCATCTCGGTGCGATCGATGTAAGCGCCGAGTTCGAGGTTCTCGCGGACGGTGCTGTCTGTGAAGATCTCGCGGCCCTCGGGGACGTGCGCGACGCCCTTGGCGACGACGTCCTCGTGGGGGCGGTCGCCGATCTGCTCGCCCTTGTAGCGGATCTCGCCGTCGGTCGGGGAGAGGTCGCCACAGATCGCCTTGAGGGT
Organism: Haloquadratum sp.; assembly: GCA_042215815.1. Classification (GTDB taxonomy): domain Archaea; phylum Halobacteriota; class Halobacteria; order Halobacteriales; family Haloferacaceae; genus Haloquadratum. The sequence goes on from JBDGUP010000038.1 coordinate 638, forward strand.
CGTGGTCTTGCCGGCGCCGTTGGCGCCCAGAAGGGCGACGGTCTCGCCCTCCTCGACAGAGAGGCTCACGTCCCACAGCACCTGCACGTTCCCGTATGCGACGTCGATCTCGTCTACCTCTAACAGAGACATCAGTTACCGCCTCGTTTGTCGCGCCGTTTCTTAAGCCTACTCCTGGCCGCCTTTCGTGACGTTGGCGTCGGCGTAGCTGACGTCGCGGCCGGTGACGTCGACGGTCATCGAGCCGACGTCTTCGATCTCGGCGTCGATGGTGTCGCCGTCGTGGAGTTCGCTCACGCCCTCGGGCGTGCCGGTGGTGATGACGTCGCCGACTTCCAGGGTCGCGCCCAGCGAGGCGTACTGGACGACGTCGGCGCAGGTGTAGACCATATCGCCGGTGTTCTCGTACTGGCGGCGCTCGCCGTTGAGCTGGAGTTCCATCTGGAGGTCCTGGGGGTCGTCGATCTCGTCGGCGGTGACGACGCAGGGACCGATGACCGTGAACGTGTCGTAGGACTTCCGGTTCGAGCGGTCCTGGTCGCCGCGCAGGGAGATGTCCAAGAGGATCGTATAGCCGAAGATGTGGTCCCACGCCTCCTCGGCGGAGACGTCTTTCGCCTCCTCGCCCATCACGAACGCGAGTTCGATCTCGTGGTCCGTCCGGCGGTCGCTGAAGGGCAGTTCGATGCCGCGATCGGGACCGACGACGCTGGAGGGCGCCTTCAGGAAGTAGCCCTTGTCCTTGATGGAGAACCACTCTTCTGTGGTGATGTCCTTGTCGGCGATGGCCTCTTCGATGTGGTTCTCGTAGTTCAGCGGTGCGGCGATGACCTTCCCCGGACGGCCGACGGGCGAGCCGATCTCGACGTCGTCGACGTCGTGGTCGGGGTCTTCGTCTTCGTACGCCGAGGCGTCGTAGTCGCCCTCGATGTACTCGACGAGCGGTTCGTCGCTCTCGAGGCCCAGGCGGTCGGTGAGGTCGATGACGCCGGTCCCGTCGTCTGTGAGCAGTCCGAGCTGATCGTCGTCGTAGCGGACGAATCGCATATCTTGACCATCGTCGGAAGAAGTGATAAAAGATTTCTTTCGCTACCGATAGACGCGCTGGACGTCGAAGAGCGTGACCCACTCGACCGCGGTGTCCGTGGTCGCTGCGGTCGCCGACGGTGACGCCGTCGTCTGGGTCGTCGCTGTCGTATACGGCGGCGCGTCGAGGAGCTGTCCCGTCAGAACGAACGCGTGCCGACCGTTCTCGACGGGCACCGTCGGATACGTCGTCCGGTCCGCCTTCGGCGTCGGATGGGTCCGTCGACTCAGCACCCACCGGTACGCGGTCCCGGGGTCGAGTTCGTACAGCGGCTCGTACGGCACGCTCTCGGGGGCGATATGCGACCAGCCGTCGCCGGTCTTCCGCTTGACGGCCCACGAGTAGGGATTGAAGGTGATCGGCGCGTTCCGGGTGTTGCGGAGCGTGAAGGTGATCGTCTCCACCGCGTCGTTTCCGCCGACGGGCCTGAACACGGGCTGGGAGGGCTCGATGGCGACCGCGTCGTCTTCGCGCGCGTGCCAGCAGACGGTCGGCTCGACGTCCGTGAACGAGGGGCACAGAGCCCCCTCGAAGCGATCCCGTGGCGGCGGCGACGCCGTGATCGTGGACGTGTCCGTCGCGGACGACCGATCGGTGGTCGTCCGGGTCGCGTCGCCGGGGCTCGTCCCACGGCCGTCGTCCGACGCGGGGGCGAGACAGCCGACAGAAGACAGCAAGACGGCGGATGCGCCGACGGCTTCGAGGAGTCGCCGGCGTGTGGAGGTCTGTCGCGTCATCACTCCTCCGTAGCCACTCCGCGGTGAAAGGGATTCAGATGGCTCAAACACCCGTTTGACTCTGCCACCGACCGCTCTCATATACTGTCGGACGAACCCGTTGATACGCTCGTCCCCCCTCCGGGGGATACCCAGGCGTATCAGGCCGTTCGTCCGACAGTATCCTGTCTAGTGTCGGTCCGTACCGCTGGTTCGCCGGAACGGGGTGGCGAACCAGCGGTACACAGTGACAACAGACGGTATCACCCTGTACCGCCGAGCGCCGCCCCCGTTCACGGTGAGCACAGAGAAGAGACGAAGACTAAAGGTAGCTCTCGGTCCGCGAGAGTTCGACGTCGGCGGCGACGTCGTCGCGGAAGTGCTCGGCGAGCGAGTCGAGCGTCCAGCCGTCCGGGCTGACGCCCGTGACGTGCATCGCCGGGTCCGAGAAGACGCCGACGCGGTCGCCGCCGGCGTAGAGCGTACAGCCGGTGATGTCTTCGGCCTCGTCGCTCGCGAGGTAGGCCACGAGCGGCGCCACCCGCTCTGGGGGCATCTCCGCTTCGGTATAGGGGCGGTGCTCTTCGGGGACCGTCTCTGTCATCCGGGTGTACCCGTTGGGGACGAGCGCGTTGACCCGGACGTTCGAGCGGGCCAGTTCGTTCGAGACCGACCGAACCATCCCGAGGATCCCCGCCTTGGAGGCGGCGTAGTTGGCCTGCCCGAGGCTGCCGCGGGCCGCCCCGGCGCTGACGGCGAGATACGAGCGCTGGCGGTCGAACCCGTCTTCGCTCGCCTCGCGCCAGTGCTTCGCCGCGGCGCGGAGCGGTGCGAACTGTCCGGTGAGGTTGTTCTCGATCACCGCGCGCCAGTCCTCCTCGGAGAGCTTGTAGCTGATCCCGTCGCGGAGGATGCCCGCGAAGTTGCAGACGACGTCGACGCGGCCGTACGCGGAGACGGCGTCGTCGATCAGCGCCTCGGCGTACTCGAAGTCGCTCACGTCGCCGTGGTGGGCGATCGCTTCCCCGCCCGCGTCTCGGATCGACTCGGCGACCGCCTCCGGCACCGAGGGGTCGCTCCCCGCGCCGTCGACCGCGCAGCCGAGGTCGTTGACCACGACGCGCGCGCCGTGATCGGCCAGTTCCCGCGCGGCCGCCTCGCCGAGACCGTTGCCGCCGCCGGCGACGACACACACCGCGTCCGCCAGCGACCGCGACGCCCGACCGTCCGCGTCCTCGGCGTCGTCCGCGTCGGACACCGTGTTCCCGCCCATCTCAGAAGGGGAACTCGCGCGGCTCGTGCTGCAGCGAGATCCACTTCTTCTCGGTCACCTCGTCGAGGAAGTCGGTGGTGTTGTAGCCGCCGAGACCGGACGCGCCCGTCCCGCTGAACGGGACGTGCGCCTCGTCGTTGATCGGCTGATCGTTGACGTGGACCATCCCGGTGTCGAGCCGCGTGGCGATCCGCTTGCCGGCGCCGACGTCGCCCGCGTGGACCGACCCCGAGAGACCGTACTCGGTGTCGTTGGCGAGTTCGACCGCCTCGTCGACGTCCGAGAAGGGGATCACCGGCGCGATCGGGCCGAAGTGCTCGTTGCAGGAGGCGGCCATATCGTTCTCGACGTCCGAGAGGACGGTCGGCTCGACCACCAGCGAGTCCTCGACGCCGTCGAGTTCGACGACCCCGCCGCCCGTCTCCAGGGTCGCGCCCGCCTCGACGGTCCGCTCGACGTAGTCGAGCATCTCGTCGCGCTGGGACTCGTCGATGATCGGCCCGATGACGACCTGGTCGTGCGCGCTGCCCGCGGGGAGCTGCTCGGCCCGCTCTGTCAGTCGGTCGACGTACTCGTCGTAGACGTCCTCGTGGACGAGGTGGCGGTTGATCGAGATGCACACCTGCCCCTGGTGGATGAACGAGCCGAACACCGCGGCGTCGACGGCGGCGTCGAGGTCGGCCTCGTCGGTCACGATGTGGGCGTTGTTGCCGCCGAGTTCCATCGCGGGGACCGCGAGGTTCTCGGCGGCGAGGCTCGCGACGTGACGACCGACGTCGGTCGAGCCGGTGAAAGAGACCACGTCGCTTGCGGGGTGGCTGGCGACGCGGTCGCCGATCGCAGAGCCCTCGCCGGTGACGACGTTCAGGACGCCGTCGGGGAAGCCGGCCTCCTCGAACAGGCGCGCGAAGAGCAGTCCGCCGACGATCGGGCTGTTCGTCGAGGGTTTGAGGACGACCGTGTTCCCCGCGGCGACGGCGGGGACGACCGCGCGCGCGGAGAGGTTCAGCGGGAAGTTCCACGGCGAGATGACCGTGACGACGCCCTTGGGTTCGCGTTCGACCACGTTCTCCTTGCCGGGGATGTTCGAGGCGGCGTGTTCGCCCTTCATCCGCCGGGGCAGCGTCGCGGCCTCGGAAACCTGGTCTTGGGTGAGTTCGACGCCCGTCTCGGCCACCGGATGGATGGCGCCCACCTCCGTGGAGTACAGTTCCAGGATCTCCTCTTCGTGGGCGTCGATCGCCTGCTGGAGCGCCTGGACCAGCTCCTGGCGGGCGGCGGGCGGCGTCTCGGCCCACTCGGCCTGCGCCGCCTCGGCGGCCTCGTAGGCGGCGTCGACGTCCGCCTCGGTGCCGCGGGGGACCCGAGCGACCGTCTCGCGGGTCGAGGGGTCCTCGTCGTCGATCGTCTCGCCGCTCTCGGGCTCGCGCCACTCGCCGCCGATGTAGAGCCGACTCCAGTCGTCGTCGATGCTGTATCCTGACTGGCCTTCGAGTGCCATACCCTAGGGTCTCGCGATGCGCTAATGAAAGTTTGGTCGAACGGCCGTATTTTCCGTCTGTCACCGGGTGAGGTCTCGAATATCGGGTTCCGGGTTCGGACCGCGTCTGTCCCGTAATGCGGAAAAGAAAATCATAAATGACTCTAGACGGACTGTGCACTCGAACGCCGGGTGGCGACGCCAGGGCGGCGACCGACGAGGGACATCGATGAACGACGTGCACGACTCCGCGCTCGACTCGCCGACCAGTTGGGTCATCGCCGGTCTCGGACTGCTGCTACTCGTGCTGATCTGGGGGCTGGTCTTCACGTTCACCGTCTACTCGGCGGCGCTCGGGGACGCGTTCGGGCTGTCGAGCCTCCGCGTCTCGTCTGTCTTCTCGTTCACGACGGCGCTGTTCTACATCGCGGGAGGGGCAATCGGCGTCCTCATCGCGCGGGTGCCGCTCCGCCCGGTCGTCGCCGCCGCCGGCGTGGCCCTCGCCGTCGCGGTCGGGCTGTTGCAGATCACGTCCTCGTATCTGGGGCTGGTCGGGGCCTTCGCGCTGCTCGGGATCGCGGGCGGGGCGACGTTCGTCATCGTCATCTCGCTCGTCCCGCAGTGGTTCGATCGCTACGAGGGCCGGGCGATGGGGATCACGATGACGGGGAACGGGCTCGCCATCCTCGTCTTGCCGCCGGTGTGGGTGTGGCTGCTCGACCGGACCGGGATCCGGACGGCGTTCCTCGTCGTCGGCGGGGCGACTGTCGCCGTGCTGCTGGCGGCCAGTCTGGTGTACCGCCGCCCCCCCGGCCGGCGCTCCGGCGCCGCGTCGCCGGTCGATGCGACCTGGCTCCGCCGGAACGTGGTCGACCGGTCGTTCCTGGCCGCGCTCGCGGGGTTTTCGTTCCTCTGGAGCTGGTACTTCGTCCTCTCGGCGGACCTCGTCGGGATCCTGACCGCGGGCGGCATCGCTCGGGGGGTCGCCGCCACGGCGTTCGGGATCGTCGGCGGCGTCAGCGTCGCCGCGCGGGTCGCGAGCGGCGAGTTCGCCGACCGGATCGGGCTGCGCACGACGTTCACGGCCGGCGTGGTGCTCGGAGGGATCGCACTCTGGGCGCTCCCCGCGATCGGGGCGCGACTGCCGATGTACGGGCTCCTCGTGGCGTTCGGCGTCGGACTCGGCGCCATCGCGCCGCTTTTCTCCCCGATCGTGATCGGGCGGTTCGGTCCACAGAACGCCACCGCTCTCGTGGGACTCTTCACGATCAGTCAGGCCGTGACGGCCTTTCTCGTGCCCATCGGTCTGAACCTCTTGCGGGGGCTCGTCGGCGGGTACGCCGTCCCCCTCTTTTTGATCGGCGGGCTCACGTTGCTCGGCGGGGGGCTGTTCTACCGGGGGACGGCTCCCACCGAGAAACCTGCGTCCACCGATCCGTAGCCCTCGGCGACGACCGGACGGACGGAACCGAGGCTACCGGTCGGCGAGCCCCGCCGCGAGCGCCTCGATCGGCGTCGGCGGCTCTTCGCGGTCGGCGGCGCCCTCCGGCAGCAGCGAGCGATCGACGGCCACGCCGAGGTCGTCGAGCTGCGTCCGACAGGAGGCGCCGGGCGCGACGACCGACTCGGCGTCGCTGGCGTCGACTTGCTCTTTCAGCGTGTCGCCGATCGCGCGACTCATCGCGCGGTGTTCGGCCTCGTAGCCGAACGTCCCGGCCATTCCACAGCAGCCGGAGTCCAGCGGATCGACGCTGTAGCCGGCGCGTCGCAGGACGCCCACGGCGTGGTGGTCCTTCTTCGTCGCCTTCTGGTGGCAGTGGCCGTGGTAGACCAGCGAGCGATCGGGGACGTCGAAGTCGATCGCCTCGTCGAGACGGAACGCGTCGAGGTACTCGCAGACGCCGTAGCTGTTCTTCTGGACCGTCTCGACGGCGGGGCCCGAGAGCAGGTCGCCGTAATCGGACTGGAGCATCACCGCGTCGGAGGGCTCGGGGACGACGACGTCCCAGCCGTCTTCGATCCGCGGTTCGAGTTCCCCGACGGCGTCCCGCGCCTTCTCGCGGGCGACGTCGAGGAAGCCCTTCGAGAAGGCCGGCCGGCCGCTGTCTGTGACGGCCGCGACGTCGACGTGGACGCCCGCGGCTTCCAGCACGCGCACGGCGGCCTTCCCGACGTGGGGGTGACTGTAGTTGGTGTAGGTGTCGGCGAGCAGGACGACGCGACGGTCGGCCGCGTCGGGGTCGACCTGCGGCCCGCGCGCGTCGAACCAGTCGCGGAACGTCTCCCGTTCGAACGTCGGGAGCGTGCGGTCGCTGGCGATGCCGAGGGTCCGTTCCAGCACGGTACGGGCGCCGGGTACCTTCGACGCCCAGTTCGAGACGGGCGCGAACGCGCTCCCGAGCTTCGCCAGCGTGTCGAAGTTGGCGAACAGCTTCGATCTGAGTGAGGAGCCGTGTTCGTCGTGGTAGGCGTGGGTCACCTCGGCTTTGAGCTTCGCCAGGTCGACCTCGCTCGGACAGTCGTTCGCACAGCCCTTGCAGCCGATACAGAGGTCCATCACCTCGGTGACGAACGCCTCGTCGGTGGGGTCGTCTGGGAGGTCGCCGCTCATCGCCTGCCGGAGCATATTCGCCCGGCCCCGGGTGGCGGTGATCTCCTCGTCGGCGGCGCGGAACGTGGGACACATCACGCCGCCCTCCGACTGCTGGGTCCGGCACCCGCCGCAGCCGTGACAGAGTTCGACCATCCCCTGCATCCCGTTTTCGTTGTCCCACGCTAACGCGGGGTCGAACCCGGCGTCGAACTCGTATTCGGGGTCGAACCGGAGGTTCTCGGTCAGTTTCACGTCGCCGCAGACCTGGCCGGGGTTGAGCAGCCAGTCCGGATCGAAGGCGGTCTTGAGGTCCCGGAACGCCTGCCAGAGTTCCTCGCCGTAGAGCTTGCGGTTCCACTGCGTCCGCGCGCGCCCGTCGCCGTGTTCGCCGGAGACCGAGCCGCCGAGTTCGACGACGAGGTCGGTCACGGCGTCGCCGATGGCCTCCATCGCGTCCAGGTCGGCCTGCGACTTCGTGTTGACGAGCGGGCGCACGTGCAGCACGCCCGGGCCGGCGTGGGCGTAGAACGAGGCGAAGGTGTCGTGTTCGTCAAGCACGGACTGGAACTCCTCGACGAACCGCGGGAGGTGCTCCGGCGGGACCGCGCAGTCTTCGAGGAAGCTGATGTGCTTCGCGTCGCTGGTGCGCCCCAGCAGGATCGGGAGGCCGGACTTCCGGAGCTTCCAGAGTTCCTTTCTGTCGGCCTTCTCGTGGGCCTCCAGCGCGTCGAACGCGTGGCGTTCGGGAGCGTCGGCCGAGCCGTCGGCCGCGCTGCTGTCTGCGTCGCCGTCCCCCTCGTCGTCGCGCGTTCCGCTGCGCCCCGGCACCCGGTGATCGAGGAGCGCCCGGACCTTCTCGCGACCGTCGGCGTCGTCATCGGCGTAGAACTCGACCAGGAGCGCCGCCTCCGTCCGGTCGGGGAGCTTCCCCGCGACGTCGGCGAACTCGGTCGTGTTCGACGCCAGGTCGATCAGCACGTCGTCGATGAGTTCGACCGCCGCCGGGTCGTGTTCCAGTACGTGGACGACGTCCGAGACGGCCTCGATGACGCTGTCGTAGGTCAAGAGCGCGACGGACTTCGTCTCGGGGATCGGCTCCAGGGAGACGGTCGCCTCCGTGACGACCGCGAGCGTCCCCTCCGAGCCCGCGAGCAGGCGAGCGAGGTTGACCACGCCCGCGTCGCCGTACTCGCCTTCGGCCTCCGCGAGCAGGCGGTCGAAGTTGTATCCGGAGACGTTCCGCTTCATCTCGGGGTAGCGCGCCTCGATCTCGTCTCCGTGCTCGTCGAGGACCGAGACGACGCCCGCCGCGATCCGCGCTTCGGCGTCGCCGTCCGGGTCGGCCCGCTCGCGCAGGTCGGAGACGGCGACCTCGCCGAACGTCGTGACGGTCCCGTCGGCGAGGACGACCTCCGCCTCCTCGATGTAGTGGTCGGTCTTCTCGTAGACCAGCGAGTGCGCGCCGGTGGAGTTGTTGCCGATGGCGCCGCCGATGGCGCTGCGGTCGCCCGCCGCCGGGTCGGGACCGAACTTCAGACCGTGTTCGGCGGCCCGGTCGTTGAGCGTCGCGAGGACGGTACCGGCCTGGACGCGCGCCTCGCGGGCGTCGGGGTCGACCTCGTAGACGGCGTCCATATGTCGCGTGAAGTCGAGGACGACCGCCTCGTTGACGGTCTGGCCGGCCAGACTCGTCCCGCCGCCGCGCGGGAGGACCGGAATCCCCTCGTCGGCGCAGTAAGAGACCACGCTGGCGACGTCCTCGGTCGAGGTCGGGAAGACGACGCCGATGGGAGTCACCTCGAACGCGCTGGCGTCGGTGGCGTACAGCTGTCGGGTGTAGGTGTCGAAGCGGACCTCGCCGTCGACCCGCGCGGCGAGCGCGTCCACGAGGTCGGGGCGTTCGACCGACTCCGAGACGTACTGGTAGTCCGAGCGAGCGTCTCTCGCCGGTGCGGCGCTGCGCACGCCGCCGTCGGGAACGAAATCGCTGTCGCGGTCAGACATATGCGTTGTAGTCCGGCCAAGGAACACTTATACCCGCCGTTGTCCGCATCGGGGCGCGGTCCACGCCGACACCGCGGCCGCCGTGGGCGACGCCGCGGGGGGTACTGTTTTCAGGCCGCCGTGAGAGCCGATACGGTACCGTGACACAGTCAGCCGACACCCCGACCGACCGACTCCGGGCGCTGACGAACCGACTGCTGGTCCGCGACGCCGACGCGCACGCCGACGCGATCGACGCGCTGGCCGACGAGGGCGACGAGCGCGTCGTTCCCCATCTCCTGGAGGTGCTGGTGATCGACGGCATCGCCAACGACTGGGAGCGCTTCGGCTTCCCGGCCGTGCTCCGGAGCCACGACCCCCCGCGGTACCTCGAACTCCCGGAGGTCCGCTGGCCGGGCGTCCGCGACGCGCTCGCGAGCCTCGCCGAACCCGACTTCGACTCGGACCACGCCTGGGTCGAGTGGGAGTCGTGGTACTCCCAGCAGGAGATCGAGCCGCTCGACGGCTTCGCCGAGTGGAAGATCCGGCTCTACCGCTCGTACCTGCCGCCTGTCGGCGGCCTGCTGGACTGCGAGCCGCGCGAGTTCGACCTCCAGGGCATCCGGTGGGGCAACTGCGACCGATCGTTCCTCGCCGCGCTCAACGCGCCCTCGTTCGTACCGGGCGACGCGGTCGACGCCGCAGAAGCGGGGGCCGACGACGCGGACGGCGACAGCGACGCGGCGAGCGATCCGGGCGAGACGGTCCCCGAACGCTACCTGGAAGACGACCACGTCGTCTTCGGCTTCGAGATCGAGGGCACGCCCTATGCGGTCCCGCGCTGGGTACTCTTCCCCCACGAACTGATGAACGCCGAACTCGACGGCGTCCCGGTGAGCCTCACCTACTGCACCCTCTGCAACGCGCCGATCCTCTACGATCGGCGGGTCTCGCCGGGCGATACAGAGAGCGAGGGCGACGGGACGGCCGACGTCGCCGTCCGGACCTTCGGCAGCAGCGGGATGCTCGCTTCGGGAAACAAGGTGATGTACGACGAAGAGACCGAGACGCTGTGGGACCAGCACGCCGGGACGCCGATCGGCGGACCGACGCTGGAGTCGGAGCCGGACCTCTTCCTCGATCAGTTCGCCGTCACCCAGACCGAGTGGGGCGAGTGGAAGGCGGAGTACCCCGACACGCTCGCGCTGGACATCGAGACGGGCTACGACTACGACTACTCGCACTACGACGGCAACATCGACTTCTTCGAGCACTACTGGAACCGCGAAGAGATCGTCCAGCCCGGCGTCGAGCGGGCCGAAGAGGGACCGCTCCCCGAGAAGGCAGACGTCTATGGGATCACCGGCGACGATCCCGACGAGGTGTGGGTCGTCGCCGTCGACGCCCTCGAAGAGGCCGACTCCGGCGTCATCGAGGCCCGGATCGCCGGGCGCGAGGTGGTGGCGCTCCTGGACGCGACCGACGACGTCGCGGTCTATGCGGCCCCGCCGGGACCGGTCGAGCGCGTCGCGGACGGCGGCGGCGTCGCGCTCGTCGACGGCGACGGGACCCGCTGGGAACTCACACGCGACGAACTCCGGGCGCCGGGCGGCGAGACGCGCGAACGGATCCCGGGCAGACACGGGCTCTGGTTCGCGTTCCGGACGCACTACGAGACGGCGCACGTGATCGAGTAGTCGGCGTCATAATGACGGTTGTCGTCTCGTACCGGTGCTCGCCGACACCGGGGCAGCGAGCACCGGTACAAAGTTACAACTGTCATTATCAACCGCTGCGCCCCGGCCCCGACCGGACCGGGACTCCCGGGCGCTTCGAGACGTCCGCCGACCCCCTCGGCCAACGGATATATATTTCTGCGAAGGTAAATCGATCCCATATAACCCGTTTACAGGCATCAAAGGCCCATAATTGGGAATAGATCCGGTTATAGATAAAAACGCCTGCTAGAACTATATAGCCGAGGGGCAGGGGGAAGCGACACGGCGAGAGGGGGACCGTCACGCCCGATCTGCGAGCGCGGCTTCCAGGTCGTCGACGAGTTCCTCGTTGCCGACGTAGACCGGCGTCCGCGCGTGGAGGTCGTCCGGTTCGACATCGAGGAGCGACTGGTGGCCGTCGGAGGTTGCGCCGCCGGCGGCTTCGACGATGTAGCCGACCGGGTTGCCCTCGAACTGCACGCGGAGTTTGCCCTCCGGAGCGGTCGACAGCGTCGGGTACGCGAAGATCCCTCCGTAGGTGAGCACCTGATTCACGTCGCCGACCATCGCGCCGCCGTACCGGAGCTTCATCGAGGGGTCCGACTCGACGTCCCTGGCGAAGGTCTCGAACGCCTCGATCCAGTGGGGGACGCGGCCGCCGAAGCCGTACACAGACGGCTCGTCGGGGATCGTGAAGTCTTCGCGGGCGACGTCGTAGTCGCCGTCCCGGTCGATCACGTATTCGGTGACGGTGCCGTCGCGGGCGGCGAGCATCGTCGTCGTCGCGCCGTAGAGGACGTACGCCGCGCCGACGAGGTCGCGGCCCGACGCCGGGAGGTCGGCGTCGTAGACGGCGACGATGGTCCCCATCGCGGCGTTGGGTTCGAGGTTCGACGAGCCGTCGAGGGGGTCGACGGCGACCGAGAGTCCGCTGCCCACCTCGAGGGTCGACTCCCGCTCCTCGCTGGCGTACTCGCCGACGTTCTCGATGGCGCCGATGCGCTCAGAGAGGAGTTCGTCGGCGTAGACGTCCGCCGCCTTCCGTTCCTCTCCCGAGGGATTTTCCCCCTCGATGGCGAGCCGGCGGCCGGGGAGACCGCCGCGGATGTCGGGCGCGGCGCGGGCGACGACGTCGAAGACGTCGTCGACGGTCGCGTCGATCCATTCGGAGTCGGTCGACGAGGAGTCGCTCGGAGTCATCGGATCACTGGGGTAGTTCCGTGGTGGGAGAGCGATCACAAAACCTCTTTGCTATATACTGTCGGACGAACGTCCTGCTACGCCTGGGAGTCCCCCGGAGGGGGTACGAGGGTCCCAACGGTTTCGTCCGACAGTATACCCGGCCGCTATCGCGACTCGTGGTCGCGGGCGCGTCGACACCACGATTCGACGCGGGCGACGTCGAGTTCGAGCGCGTCGGCGACGCTCTCGGGGTCGGCGGTCGCGAGTCGCCTGACCGAGCCGATTCCCGCTCGGTGGAGCGTCGCCGCGACCTCCTCGTCGAAGTCTTCGAGCGCGGTCAACGGCGTCGGGGCGCTCTGCCGCCGCCAGGCCGACTCGCCGTCTCTGAGGAGGTCCTCGTCCGGGTCCGTCTCGTCTCCCGGGTCTGTCTCCTCGCCGACGCCGGCCGCCGCCTGCCACGCGGCTTCGCCGGGCGTCTCGGGCGCGTCCGACCGCCGGTCGGACGGGGCGTCTGTCCCCGCCTCCGTCCCCGCCTCCGTCCCCGTCGCTTCTCCCCTGACCCCGACCGAGTCGGCGGCGTCGGTCCGCTCGCGCCAGGCGGCCTCGGCGGCGGTCGCGTCGCCGGAGCCGTCTGTCTCGGCGGCGGCGTCGGCACCGCCCGCCGAGGCCGCGATCCACGCCCGTTCGTCGTCGTCGAGTCCCCGGATCTGTGCGGAGCGCCGATCGAGGTCCGTCCCGTCGCCGTCGAGCGACCACGACAGCGAGTGTTCGCGCCGGATCTTCGCGGCGACGCCGGGGTTGACGCCGACCGCCTTCAGCTCCCGGTAGGTGACACGCTTTTCGCGGAAGTCGGAGAGCGAAATCTCCGAGTCCCGGAGGACGGCAGCGCTCTTCGGGCCGACGAACCGCAGGTCCTCGAAGCGCTCCGGCTCGGACTCCGGATCTGGGGTCGTTGCCCCGTCCGCGGCGTCTTCGTCCGTTGCCGTCTCGCTCGCGTCGGCGTCTCCCCCGCTCTCGTCGCGGGCGGTCGTGTTCCAGGGGAGCGGGATGTCGAGGTCGCCGTCGTCCGTGCCGGCTGCCCTGGATTCGGCCGTCTCGGCCCCGGCCACGCCGCTGTCGGCGTCTCGATCCCCCTCGGGCGCCCCCTCTTCGGTCACGCTTGCCTCCGTCGCGTTGTACCTCCACGGTCGGCAACTTGAGTATTTCCGTGGGTGTCGACTGGCTGTCAGATGGGGGACAGGCGGGTGATTATCGCAGACGATTCTCTCGCCGTCGGGTTTATTCGGCGGGCCGCCCTGGCGACCGACAATGGCGACGATACGGGTCGAGGGACTGCGGAAGACCTACGGCGACTTCCCGGCCGTGGTCGGGAGTGACTTCACCGTCGACAGCGGGGAGATCTTCGGCGTCGTCGGGCCGAACGGCGCGGGAAAGACGACGACGCTGAAGATGCTCGCGGGGCTCGTAGAGCCGACCGACGGCGTCGCCGAGGTCGGGGGGTACGACGCGGGCGATCCAGAGATGCGGCGGGACCTCGGGTTCCTCCCCGAGGAGTCGCCGCTGTACGAGGATATGACGCCCCGGTCGTACCTGCAGTTCTTCGCCGACCTCTATGACGTCCCCGAAGACGACGCGAGAGAACGGACCGAATCGACGCTCGACCGCCTCGAACTCGACCACCGCGACCGGCGCCTGGGTGATATGTCGAAGGGGATGAAACGGAAGGTCGCGATCGCGCGATCGCTCGTCAACGACCCCGATATCCTGATCTACGACGAGCCAGCTTCCGGGCTGGACCCGCTCACGACCAACTACGTCCTGGAGTTCACCCAGGAACTCGCCGACCGGGGCAAGACGGTCGTATTCAGCGCGCACAACCTCTATCACGTCGAGAGCGTCTGCGACCGCCTCGTGATTATGAACCGCGGCGAGATCATCGCCCGCGGCACGCTCGCCGAGATCCGCGGCGAGTACGGCGAGACCAGCTACCACGTGTTCACGACCGTCCCGATCGAGGGTTCGGAGGCACGCGTCGAACGCACCGAACGCGTCCGGGGCGCAGACGGCGAGCGCTACCGGACGGTCGTCCCGGATATGGACGCCGTCGAGGCGGTCCGCGAGCGCGCGACGGCCGTCGGCGGTGCGGTGGTCGACATCCGGACGCGCGAACAGAGCCTCGAAGACATCTTCCTCGACCTGGCGGGCGCGCCGCCGCCGTCCCCGGCCGCGGGTGAGAGCCGACAGCCGACCGAACGTGAGAGGGACGGGGACGGGGACGGGGCCGAGGACGGGGCCGAAGACGGAGACGGGACCGAGGACGGGGACAGAGACGGGAG
>JBDGUP010000082.1:0-14988 GCA_042215815.1 Haloquadratum sp.
ACGACAGACGAGACGACGAACGGTGATACCCGATGATCTCGATCAGCAAACTCCTGTGTGACCTCGACGCCGAAGGCGACGGACTCCGGTACGACGACGGGCGCGACTCCGGGAAGGAACAGATCACAGAAGAGCGGACGACGAAGCCGGTCGTCGTCTGGAACGTGACGCGGCGCTGCAACCTCTACTGCCAGCACTGCTATGCCGGCGCCGACCTCGACGCCGCGCCGGGCGAACTGACGACCGCGGAGGGCAAGCAGCTCCTCGACGAACTCGCCGACTACGGCGTCCCCGTCGTGCTCTTTTCGGGCGGCGAGCCCCTCGTTCGCGACGACCTCGAAGAGCTGGTCGCCTACGCGAGCGACGTGGGGATCCGTCCCGTCCTCTCGACGAACGGCACGCTCGCGACGCCCGAGCGCGCGGCCGCGCTACGCGACGCCGGACTGAAGTACGCCGGCGTCTCCGTCGACGGGATGCCCGAGCGAAACGACGCCTTCCGCGGGGAAGAGGGCGCCTTCGACGCCGCCGTCCGCGGTATCGAGAACTTCCTCGACGCCGGGATGAAGACGGGACTTCGGTATACGATCACCGAGAAGAACGCCCCCGATATGGAGTCGGTCGTCGACCTGCTCTCGGAGGTGGGGCTCGACCGGTTCTGCTTTTACCACCTCGATTACGGGGGCCGTGGAGGCGAGATCGCGGACGCGGACCTCTCGCCCCGGGAGCGCCGCGAGGCCGTCGAGCGCCTCTGTGAGATGACGCTCGACTACCACGACGAGGGCGAGGAGATCGAGACGCTGCTCGTCGGGAACTACTGCGACGCCGCCTTCCTCGTCGAGTACGCCCGCGAGCACTTCGGCGAAGCGAAGGCCGCCACGGTCCGCCGATACCTGGAGGTGAACGGCGGCGATCCGACGGGCGAGCGCGTCGCCGACGTCGACTACCAGGGCAACGTCCACCTGACGCAGTTCTGGCAGGGGTACAGCCTCGGCAACGTCCGCGACCGGCCGTTCGGCGCGATCTGGGAGGACGAGTCGAACCCGCTGTTGGGCGCGCTGCGGAACCGCGAGGAGCACCTCACCGGCCGCTGCGCGTCGTGTCAGTACCAGGACATCTGCCGCGGCGGGTCGCGGTTGCGCGCGCTCGCGGGCGGGGGCGACGTGTTCGATCCCGACCCCCAGTGTTACCTCACGCCCGAAGAGCGGCTCGGGACGGGTGCCGACGTCGGCGGTTCGGCCGCGGACTGATCTTTCCGGTGATCGACGCGAGCGCGGCCGGATTCACCCCAGAACGGGGATGTCTGCGAACCGGACCGTCCGCGCTGTGACTTCTGCTCCCGACGCGGGGTAGGCGACGGCCGTGAGCGACAGCGTCTCCGGCGTCTCGCCCCCCGGAATCGCGTAGGAGTCCGCCATCGTTTCCGACGCGCCGGGCGGAATCTGGCCGGTCGAGGCGGTGCTCTCGACCCGGGTCCCCTCGGCCGTGGTCAGCGTCCCCAGCCGGAGTTCGTAGGGCGCGTCGGTCGTGTTCTCGACGGAGATGGTCAACTCGAACGTCCAGCCGGACCCCGCGCCAGTCGTGCGGACGACGGCGTCGGAGAGCGTATCCGACGGCGCGGTCGCCGGGAGCAGTTCGTCTCCGACGCCGACTCCCGGCCGGGGCGTCGACGTCGTCGTCGCGGTCGGCGCCTCGTCGTCGCCGCCGAACAGTCGGCTCTTGATGAGGCCGAGGAACGTCACGCCCTCGATCAGGAGCGGCAGCCCGATGCCGAGGCCGATCAGGATGCGGATCAGCCACCGTCGGCTGACGTCGTCGGATGTCTCGTCTGTGTCACTCATTCTGGTGGTCGACGGCGGTATTCGGTGGTAGTCGTCCGTTCATTCTGGAGCGCGAAAATCCCCGGCGGCGTCTCTCCCGATCAGGTCGGGAACGGGACCGTACCGGGGGCGAAGATCCCGTTTTCGATCATTCCCCACAGCGGGAGACCGTACGCGATGATCACCAGCACGACCGCGATCGCCGCCCACAGGCGGAGGTTGTCGAGCACCCGCGGGCCGGCCGTCGCGTCCGAGAGGGGAGTCGGGATCGAGCCGTTGACTCGAAGCTGTCCGGCGCCGCGCCGGGAGAGCCACGTCCCGATCATTACGATGAGGAACATCGAGAGCGAGACGAAAAGCAGCGTCCCCCCGACGGCGATCTGCATCTGGATCTCTCCGATCGTCCCGAGAACCGGCTCGAACGGCGCCGCGCCCGCGTTCCCGAACAGCGGCTTCGCGGTCCGCCGGGGGAGCCCGGCGAGACCGCCGCGGTGCATCGCGTTCGACATCAGCGTCATCCCGAGGAACCAGACGTAGGGCTGGGCCATCGCGATGCGGCGGTGTTGCAGCCGCTTGCCCGTGAGCTGCGGGACGAGCCAGTAGCTCGACGCCATCGCGGTCAGCGCGAACGCGGTCCCGACGGTGAGGTGGAAGTGCCCCGGCACCCAGAGCGTGTTGTGGATGAGGTAGTTGATGTTCATCCCGGCGTTGATCATCCCCGAGAAGCCGCCGGCGGCGAACATCAGCCCCGCGAGCGCCATCCCGGCGAAGGCCGGGTCGTCCCACGGGAGCGAGCGGAGCCAGCTGACATAGCCCCCGCCGCCGCGCTGTCGCGCCCCGTGTTCGATCGAGGCCACGACGGTGAAGGCAGTCAGAAGCGAGGGCAGCAACAGCATCATCGTGTTCGTCATCGCGATGAACTTGAACCCTTCAGCGATCCCCGGATCGAGGTACTGGTGGTGGAACCCGACCGGCGTCGAAAGCAGGACGAAGAGCACGAACACGACCCGCGCGAGGGAGTCGCTGAAGAGGCGACCTCCGGCGAGCTTCGGCAGGATCGTATACCAGGCGACGTAGCCGGGCAGGAGCCAGAAGTACACCACCGGGTGGCCGAAGTACCAGAACAGCGTCCGCGTCAAGAGCGGGTCGACCTGGCTGATCCACCCCAGCGACCACGGGATCAAGAAGACGACGACCTCGACGGCCACGCCCAGCGTCGAGAGGTACCACATGATGAACGTCGTCAGCACCATAAACGTCTGCAGCGGGATGCGCGCCTCGGGGTTGTCTCCCCGCCAGTCGCGGTAGGTCAGGAAGTACTCGGCGCCGACGATCCACGAGCCGATGATGAGCAGCGCGGCTCCGACATAGAACGCGGGGTGGGCTTTCAGCGGCGCGTAGAAGGTATACAGCACGTCCGCGGACCCGAACGGCAGCCCGGGCGCGAACCCGTTCAGAATCGCCACCGCCGCGAGCGCGGTGCCGACGAGCATCGAGGTGAAGCCGAGCCACGCCACCTTCGGGCTCGACAGCGGCCGGTCGAGGCTCCGCGTGACCGCCCACAGGAAGAACCCGCAGATGAAGAAGGTCGTGAACACGAGCGCCAGCAACACGCCGTGGCCGGTCAGGACCGTGTAGTACTGGGTGGCGTTGATCGGGAGCGCAGACCGGTACGTACCGGTCCGATAGAGGGCCTGCAACAGCCCGAAGAACCCGCCGAGCGCGAGCGCGACGAACGCCACGCCGAAGTGCCATCTGGTGAGCCGTGCCGTCTTCGGATAGTCGTCGACGAATGTCACGAATCAGTCACCTCCGTTCGTTGGAGATCGTACTCGCTGCGGGGCACCACCTCGATGACGCCCTCCATCGCGTGGTGGGCGGCCCCGCAGTACTCGTTGCAGACGACGTGGTACGTCCCTGGTTCGTCGAAGCGAACGGTGATCTCGGCGACTTGCCCCGGGATGACCATCGTGTTGACGTTCGTGCCGACGACCTCGAAGCCGTGCGTCACGTCGGCGCTCGTGACGTAGAACGTCACGCGGGTGTCGGCCGGAACGCGGATCGGGGTGCCCGACCCGGGGCGGAACGAGAACCGCTGGGCCAGCACGTAGACCGCATAGCCGTCGCCGCCGGTCTGATAGACGCCGGGTTGCCGGAAGTTTTCGGATGCGGTCGGATTCGACGGGTCGACCGTTCCCCCCGAGTCGTCGACCATTGCGACGCCGGGACCGATCGCGCCGTATGCGATGGTCGCGATCAGCCCGACGATGAGCAGGAGCGATGCGCCGAGCCATATCTTCTCGAATCTGTGTATCTCCATACTGATATCACCCGATTACCGTCGGTCCGTTGCCGAGGAACTCGACGAAGTACATGAACACCCACAGCCCCACGAGGATGAGGAAGTAGAGCACGACGAGCGCGGCCGTGCCGTAGGGATCGTACTCGTCGTGACCCAGTTTTTCGACCGGCTCTTCGGCCGGCGCCTCCGGGATCGGCTCCGCCTCTTCTCCCTCGCCGAACGACGGCTCGTACTCGACCTCGCCCGCCTCGCGCCGGTAGTTGCTCACCACGAGCGGCGCGAGCATCGCGAGGAAGATGCCGCCGGAGAAGAGGACTTCCCAGACAGAGATCCCGCCGCCGACCGTTCCGGAGGGCTGCTGTTGGCCGCCGCCACCGCCACCGCCGGGAGCGGGGCCGACGACGATGGCGCCCTTCATCCCGAGCGCGAGGTGCGGCTGGCAGTAGTACTTGTAGATGCCTTTGGTCTCGAAGGTGTGGGTGTAGGTGAAGCCCTGGTTCTCGATCGTCTCGTGGCCCTGCCAGTCCGCTCCGTCGGGCTGAGACTCGACGAGGACGTTGTGGGTGTTCGAGACCCACTTGAACGTCACCGTCGTCCCGGACGAGATCCGGACGGCCGGGGGACTGAAAGCGAAGGTGCCGCCGTTGCCCTGGGACCCGACCTCGATCGTCACCTCGTCTTGGCCGGTCTTGTCGACGGTCGTCCCGTCGTAGTTGCCGACAGCGCCGCCCTTCGCGCTGCTCGTGAACCAGCCCCCGTAGTTGTCGACGGGAACGCCGCCACCGCCGCCCCCGTCTCCGCCCGCGCCGCCGGACGACGGACGGACGACGATGGCGCCCTTCATCCCGAGCGCGAGGTGCGGCTGGCAGTAGTACTTGTAGATGCCTTTGGTCTCGAAGGTGTGGGTGTAGGTGAAGCCCTGGTTCTCGATCGTCTCGTGGCCCTGCCAGTCCGCTCCGTCGGGCTGAGACTCGACGAGGACGTTGTGGGTGTTCGAGACCCACTTGAACGTCACCGTCGTCCCGGACGAGATCCGGACGGCCGGGGGACTGAAAGCGAAGGTGCCGCCGTTGCCCTGGGACCCGACCTCGATCGTCACCTCGTCTTGGCCGGTCTTGTCGACGGTCGTCCCGTCGTAGTTGCCGACAGCGCCGCCCTTCGCGCTGCTCGTGAACCAGCCCCCGTAGTCCTGTGCCGCGGCGACTCCCGTCGCTGCCGTCCCCGCCGCGACGGCCGTCGCGGATCCGGCAGCAGCGCGGAGTACCCCGCGGCGCGAAAATTCGTTTTTCTTACGTGTCATAGATACTGTGTCGCCGTCGGATCACCAGCTACCTGCCGCTGATGGAAATCGGTGTTGGCCGCAGACACCGACCGCAGCAATCGATTCTGAAGCTACTCTTCGGTCCACACCCGGCCATTTTGGTGAGGGTATCAAAAGTAGCTTCCCAATTCCCAACCCGTGAGAACCACTTGGGATACTTTGGTCGACGGCGCCTCACCACACAGGTATGTCCATCGGGCCGAAACTCGTGACGGCGCTGCTGCTTTTCGCCTTGGTACCGGTAGCGGCGTTCGCCGTCGGGAAGACGATGCTCGCAAGCATCGCCCTCGTGAACGTCGTCTTGGTCTTCGTCTCGCTGTACGTTATGTTCTCGCCGTCGAGCGAGGACCACGAGGCGGCGCACGCGGCCGCGGAGTGAGGAGTCCCACACGAGGGCCGTGATAATGAGTACTATCGTCTCTTCCCGCCGAGCGCCGTCACCGGCGGTGGCGCTCGGCGGTACAAAGTGAGAGTAATCATCATAAGACGACCACGCACCACACAATGACGACCGGAACGACCGGGGCCGCCGCGACGGCGCCCGATCTCGGAGTCGTCGCGCTCTTCGTCGTCGGCCTGTTCGGCGGCGCACACTGCCTGGGGATGTGCGGCCCCCTGGTGACGATGTACGGCGACCGGATCGAAAGCGACGGCCGCGGCCCGTCGCTGCGGGCGATCAGACAGCACGCGCTTTTCAACGTCGGTCGCACCGCGAGCTACGCCGCGATCGGAACCGTCCTCGGGGCGCTCGGCGGCGTCTTCGTCGACGTCGGCGGACTGCTCTCTGCGGGCGCCCTCGTGCGCGGGCTCGCCGGCGTCGTCGCTGGCGTGGTCGTGATCGCGGCCGGCGTCGGCTACGCGACGGGGGACAGCGGTCTCCTCGCCGGGACGTCCCTCCCGATCCTGGGCAGGGGGTTCTCCGCGGTCGCCGACCGCCTCACGGCGCGGGTCGACGAGTGGGCGACCGGCCCCGGCATCGTCGCGCTCGGTGCGATGCACGGGCTGCTCCCCTGTCCGCTGCTGTATCCGGCGTTCCTGTACGCGTTCGCGACGGGGTCCGCCGCCTCGGGCGGACTCGCGCTGGCGGCGCTGGGACTCGGGACCTTCCCGACGCTCTTCGTCTACGGGACGGTGCTCGATTCCGTCGGCGCGTCGGTTCGCCGGCGGCTCCACCGCGGGCTGGGCGTGGCGTTCGTCGTCGCCGGCACGATACCGCTGGCGAAAGGCTTGACCGCGCTCGGGCTGAAGGTGCCACACGTTCCGCTCCCGATGCCGCCGATGCTCGGCTGATGATGTCTCTTGTCAGTCAGTCCCGCTGGGTCGCCGGAGGGGTGTCGAACCAGCGGTACACAGTGACAAGAGACAGTATGAATCGATATCGACCCGGACGATCGCGACCAAGATAGATGACCTGCACGCTCTGTGACCTGCCGACGCCGGACCCGCCAGTGACCGACCCCGAGGTGCCGGGCGAATACTGCTGTCGGGGGTGTCTGGAGGTCGCGCGAACGGTCGACGATCCCACGGCGGTCGACAGTGCGGCCGCCCCCGAGTCTGTGGACCGCGGTCCGGACGACGCCGAGGGGGAGACGGCGTTCCTCTCCGTGTCGGGGATGCACTGTGCGACCTGCGAGGCGTTCGTCGAGTCGCAAGCGACGGCGGAGGCGGGCGTCCGCGCGGCCGCGGCGAGCTATCCGACGGAGACGGTCAAGGTGACCTACGACCCCGACGAAGTCGACCGCGAGGCGGTGGCAGAGGCGATAAGCGGCCTCGGCTACGACGCCGACGCCCGGGACGTCGGCGACGACGCCGACGAGCAGGTGTCGACGGGGCGGCTGCTCGTCGGCGGCTTCTTCGGGATGATGACGATGCTGTGGTATGTGGTCTTCCTGTATCCGGTCTACCTCGGCGTCGCCCCGTCGGTGCTGCTCTTCGACATCTCGGGGTCTGCCGGCGCCTACCTCCTCGCGAACGTCTGGCTGATGGCGACGGTCGTGCTGGGCTACACCGGCTATCCGCTGTTCCGGGGGGCCTACGTGAGCCTGCGCGCGGGGCACCCGAATATGGACCTGCTCGTCGCGCTCGCGGCGGGCGCGGCCTACACCTACAGCACGGCCGTCGTCCTCACCGGCGGGCTGGAGGTCTACTTCGACGTGGCCATCGTGGTGGTGCTCGCCGTCACCGTCGGCAACCACTACGAGGCGCGCGTCAAGCGCCGGGCGGCGGGGCGGCTCACCGACCTGACGGCCGAACGCGTCGACGAGGCCACCCGGCGGACCGACGAGGGGACCGAGACCGTCCCCATCGACGATCTGTCGGCCGGCGACCAGGTCGTGGCCACGACCGGCGAGCGCGTCCCCGTCGACGGGCCGGTCGTCGAGGGGACGGCGACCGTCGACGAGTCGCTTGTGACCGGCGAGTCGCGCCCCGTGACGAAGTCGCCCGGCGACGAGGCCGTCGGCGGCGCCATCGTCACCGAGGGACGCCTCGTGATCGCCGTCGAGTCGGGCGCCGAAAGCACTCTCGACCGCGTCGTGCACGCCCTCTGGGACGTCCAGAGCACCCGCCCCGGCGCCCAGCGGCTCGCCGACCGCATCGCCGCGGTGTTCGTGCCGCTTGTGGTCGTGCTCGCGGTCGTCGCGGCCGGCTGGCACCTCCTCGCCGGCGCGGGCGGCAGCGCGGCGCTGCTCGTGGGGCTGTCCGTCCTCGTGGTGTCGTGTCCGTGCGCGCTCGGTCTCGCCACCCCGCTGGCGGTCGCGCGGGGGGTCCGCGAGGCGCTCGACGACGGCGTCGTGGTCACGGGCGCGTCCGCGTTCGAGGCCGCGCCCGACGCCGACACGGTCGTCTTCGACAAGACGGGGACGCTCACGACCGGCGAGATGCGCGTCCTGGACGCCGTCGGCGACGAGCGCGCGCCGGCGCGGGCGGCCGCGATCGAGCAGTACGCAGATCACCCCGTCGCCGACGCGGTGGTCGAATACGCCGACGGCGCTCCGGCGGCGGTCGACGACTTCGAGCGCGCGCCCGGGCGGGGCGTCACGGGGCGGGTGGCCACCCGCGCCGACGGGGGCGCCCAGCGGGCCGCCGCGGTCGAGGTCGCCGCCGGGAGTCGCGAACTCTTCGCGGGGCGGGACTGGACCGTCCCCGACGAGTACGCCGAACGGGCTCGCGAGGCCAGCGCCGCCGGGAACGTGCCCGTGCTCGTCGGCTGGGACGGCCGCGTCGAGGGCGTGCTCGTGGCGGGAGACCGGCCTCGCCCCGAGTGGGAGCGCGTCGTCGACGACCTCGCCGCGTCCCACCGGGTCGTGGTCCTGACCGGCGACGACTCGGCGGCCGCAGACCGCTTCCGGACCCACGACGGCGTCGACGAGGTGTTCGCGGGAGTGCCGCCCGAGGGGAAGACGGCCGTCATCGAGCAGGTGGGGACCGACGAGACGGTCGCGATGATCGGCGACGGCGTCAACGACGCCCCCGCGCTCGCGGCCGCCGACATCGGGATCGCGCTGGATCACACGGCGCTGGCGGCGGGCGCGGCCGACGCGGTCATCACGACCGACGACCTCTCGGCCGTCCCGCGGGTGTTCGCGCTGACGGCCGCGACGAACCGGCGAATCAAGCAGAACCTCGCGTGGGCGTTCGGCTACAACGCGGTGGCGATCCCGCTCGCGGTCACGGGGACGCTGAACCCGCTCTTCGCGGCCGTCGCGATGACCACCAGCAGCCTGCTCGTGGTGGGGAACTCCGCGCGGTCGCTGCTCGCGGCGGACGCAGAGGACGGGTCCGACTGATACCGTCTATTATCAGTCTATTGTCATTCAGTGCCGCTGGGTCGCCGGAACGGGATGGCCAACCGAGACGAACCGAGAGCTACAAGGTCTGCGCGCGTCATCCCCCGACAACTGCGATGACCGACGAGGGCGGCTCTGTCGCTATCGACCGGCTGGAACGGAGCGATTCGAGCGATCCCTTCGATGTCCGCCTCCCGGCGGGCTGGACGGCCTCTCGGGGCGACGGGGTCACGACCTACGCGAACGAGCGGGGCGACCGGTGCGTCCAGATCGTGGAGTTCTCGAAGGGGCTGTCGCTGTACTGGTGGGTCGACGTCTACGAGTACGACGGCGAGTGGCGGCGCTGCGAGGTCGGACTCGGCGAGAGCTACACCGACCCGGATGCGGCCGCCGCCGCCGTCGAGTCGTACTTCGACTCGCAGGTCGATTCCGGATCGGCAGGAGTATCAGGACGTTCGTCCGACAGTATCATTATCACGGGGCCGGGCGACGACGGGTCCCCGTGATAGCCGTCAGTACGAGCGGAATCGAGTCGGAGAGCCCGGGACTTTTTCTCGTCACCTGTCGAACGGTCCGATATGAACCCGCACGAGGCCGTCGGGGTCGAGCAGATACTGGTGCCGACAGACGGGAGCGAGGGCGCCGCGCCGGCGCTCGATCACGCGATCACGCTCGCAGACGAGACGGGCGCCGCGATCCACCTCGTGGCCGTGGTGGACGCCTACACGCTCTCGACCGTCACAGAGCGGACAGAACGCGAGGCGGAACTCGACGAGGCAGTCGCGAACGCCGCAGAGCGCGTTCGTGATGCGGGGATCGCGGCCACCACGTCGGTCGAGGTGGGATTCCCGCACGAGGAGATCTTGAACGCGGTCGAAGAGCGCGACGCCGACCTGATCGCGATGGGCACCCACGGCCGGACCGGACTCGACCGGTACCTCCTCGGGAGCGTCGCCGAGAAGGTCGTCCGCCTCTCGCCCGTCCCGGTCCTCACCGTCCGCGTCGACGCCGCCGGCGAGCGCCCCTACCGCGACGTCGTCGTGCCCACCGACGGGAGCGACGCCGCGATGCCCGCCGAGCGCTGGGGGATCGACGTCGCAGCGCAGTTCGAGGCGACCGCCCACGCGCTCTCGGTAGTGCCGGAGGGGCGGCTTCGCTCGGGAGAGACCGCCGAGGCCTACGCGGACGCCGCCCGGGCCGCCGTCGAGCGCGTCGAGTCGCGCGCTCGCGACGCCGGCGTCGCCGTCGACGCCACGGTCGAACACGGCGTCCCCCACCGGGAGATTCTGGACTACGTCGGCGCCGAAGGCGCCGATCTCGTGGTCGTCGGGACCCACGGACGGACCGGCGTCGAGCGGTTCGTCCTCGGGAGCGTCGCCGAGAAGGTCGTCCGCCTCTCGCCGACGCCGGTCCTCGTCGTCCCCTCCGAGTAGGATCCGTCTCAACATATCGTTACTGATAGCTCCGGGCATCAGAGTTTTCTCGAATATTCAGACGACGTCGGACGCGTCCGAAACCCTCGGAACGTCCGATTATCGGACGCTGGAACGAGAAACATATGTGAGTTTATATATCGGGAGTTTAACCTTTCGTCGGGGAGTACGCCGCACCGGCGGGGGCGACCACCCCCGTCGAGACACTATGTCCAGTGAAACGAGAGCCGTGTACGTAGACGCGGACGATGCGGTGCCGTGGTACAGTTCCGTCGCGGGGTCGATCCACCGGCGGTCCCGGCGGGTCGGAAACGCACTGATGTACAGCACAGTCCACCTCGTCCTCATCGCGATGGTCGAGAGCCTGATCGTCACGACCGCGCTGTCGGTCCCCCGTTATCCCGCGGTGCCGGTCGTGGGTCTGCTCACGTTCGCGGTGTACGCCGGCGACCGGATCGCGGACGCGAACGCGGACGAACTGACAGATCCGGACCAGAGTGCGTTCGTCCGGCGACACGAGACGGCGCTCTCGGTGCTCACGGCGGGCGCCTACGGCGTCGCGATCGCCGTCTCGCTCACCGGCGGTCCGCTCGCCCTCGGTCTCACGGTCCTCCCCGGCGCGTTCTGGATCCTCTATGGGTCCGACTGGCTGCCCGCGCTCAGTTCGCGGCTCGACCGACTGAAGCACGTGCTGCTCGTCAACTCGGCGCTGGTCGCGCTCGGCTGGGCGGTCACGCTCACGTTCCTCCCGCTCGCGTTCGCCGACGCGGCCGTCTCGCCGACGGCGGCGGCCGTGTTCGTCTACTTCTTCGTCGATCGCTTCGTCAACACGGAGATCCCCAACGTCAGCGATATGGCGGGCGACGACGCGATCGACGTCTCGACGCTTCCCATCGTTCTGGGGGTCCGTCGGACGCGGTGGGTGCTCTATCTCCTCTCGCTCGGTCTGGCCGGCTTCGTCGCCCTCGTCGCCCGCTCGGGGCTGCTCTCGGTCCGCCTGGCGGCGGCACTTCTCGTCGGGATGGGCTACACGCTCGTCGCCGCCGGGTTCGTCGGACGACTCGACGACTACCACCCACTCACGGTGGCCGCGAACGCGAAACACCTCGTCGTCTTCGCGGTGTTCTTCGTCCTCTCGACGGCCGGGCCGTAAGCGGTTCTGCGGGCGCCGCCGCCCCCGCTGGGACCCACGTTTTTAGGTGGCCTGGCCGTGTTGTCTGTGAGTGAATGGCACTGCCGCACCCGCTCGTTCTGGCGCTTTTTCTCTCCGTCGCGGTCGGCACCTCGGCAGCCATCCTCGCCTGGCGACAACGTCCCGAACCCGGCGCCACCCCGCTCGTCGGACTGGTGGTCGGCCAGAGCTGGTGGTCTGTGTGTATCATCTTCAAGCTCCAGGCGGCGACGCTGGACGCCAAGATCTTCTGGACCGCGCTCTCGTCGGTCGGCGTCGGGCTGATTCCGTTCGCGTGGTTGCTCTTCGCGCTCGAATACACGGGCAACGACAGGTACATCCGCCCCTGGATCGTCGTCGTGCTGGCCGTCGTCCCCGTTTCGACGGTCGTGCTGGCGCTCACGAGCGGGTCGCACGACCTCCTCTACATCGGCCGGGCGTCCGTCGGACCGGGCGGCGTCGTCCACCTGCAACTCGGCGGGGTGTGGTACTGGGTGATCGCGGCCTACACGTATCTTCTCGGGGTCGTCGGGACGGTACCGCTTCTCGGAACGCTCACGAGCGGGGCGAGAGCGATCAAGCGCCAGGGCGTGATCCTCCTCGTCGGAATCTTCGCCCCGTGGCTCACGAACCTCCTGTTTCTGGCCGGGGCGCTCCCGCGACTCCCCATCGATCCGACGCCGATCGCCTTTTCGGTCTCCGGGGTGGCCTATCTGTACGCGCTCCGGCGACACCGCCTGTTCGAGACGAGCCCGACGCCGACAAAGCGCGCCCGGCAGTTCCTCTTCGACCAGATGGACACGGGCGCCGTCGTCGTCGACCGGAACGACTACGTCGTCTACGCGAACGACACGTTCTTCGACATCGTCGACGCCGACGAGCGGGCGGTCCTGGGCGCCCCCGCCGGCGAGGTCATTCCCCGATACGAGACGTTCCCCCCGGAGGGAACCGTCGACGGGCCGCTCACGATCGGCGACGGGATCGCCGATCGGGCCTACGACGTGCGGGTGACGCCCATCGCGGACGTCCGTGATCGGTCGATCGGCCGCGTCGTCACGTTCCACGACATCAGCGAGTACCGCCGACAGCAACAGCGGTTGAAAGTGCTGAACCGCGTCCTCAGACACAACATCCGGACGGAGACGAACATCATCCACGGCTACGCGGATCGGTTCTCGGGCCAGGCCGCCGAAATCGTCCAGGAGCGGGCGATGCGGATCGACGAACTCGGCGAGAAGGGCAGACAGGCCATCGAGCTGTTCGACGAGGCCCACGGGTCGCCCGAGCCGCTCTCGCTGACCGCGATGGTGGAGCAGGCTGTCGAGACCGTCCGCGACGAGCACGCCGCAACGGTCGATGTCGACCCCCCCTCGACCGACGCCGAGGTGGCGTCCGTGTGCAGATACGTGTTCGCGAACCTGCTCGAGAACGCCGCTTCGCACGGGGCGGACGGAGACGCCAACGTCCGTGTCGACGTGGAGGTCGGCGCCGAGTCCGCGCGCGTGTCGGTCCTCGACGAGGGACCCGGCATCGACGAAAGCGAGATCGCGGTGCTCGAATCGGGGACCGAGACGGCGCTGGAACACGGGAGCGGACTGGGGCTCTGGATCGTCAAGTGGGGCGTCGACATCGCCGACGGGACCGTCGAGTTCCGAGAGAACGATCCGACGGGCACGCGGGCGCTCGTCGACGTCCCCGTCCTTTCCGGGGCCGCCCCCGCGGGCCGCGATACCGAGAGCGCAGACGCGGCCCGGTAGCGCGAGCGGGGTCGCAGCGCGCCGAAACGTCACCCTTACTCCGGTCGCACGCCACGCTCGGACAATGACCGTCCCCTGCGTCCGCGTCCCCACGAGCGAGGGCGAGACGACCCGGCGAGCGCTCGCCGAACGGGATCTCGTCGACCGCGATCGCGAGATCACCGTCGAGTCGGACTCGCTGTACATCCCCGTCACCGACCCGGACGCCGTGCCCGCCCGCTACGACGTCGTCGACTGCGACGCGCCCGAACGCGAGACGCAGACGATGCCCGCGGATCTGCTCGGGTTCGAGCCCTCCTACGAGCGCCTCGGCGACATCGTGATCCTCGACGAGACCGACGACGAGCGCGCCCGCCGGATCGCCGACGCCATCGAGGCGTCGGACCTCCCCGCCGCCACGGTGCTGAACCGCGCCTCGAAGGTCAAAGGCGACCGCCGCGTGCGCGAGTGGGACGTCCTCGTCGGCGGGTCGACCGAGACGGTCCACCGCGAGTACGGCCACGAGTTCGCGCTGGACATCGCCGAGGTCTACTTCTCGCCGCGGCTCGCGACCGAGCGCCACCGCGTGGCCGAACAGGTCGACGCCGGCGAGCGCGTGATCGATATGTTCGCCGGCGTCGGGCCGTTCGCGATCCCGATGGCCGCCCGCGGCGCCGAGGTGGTCGCCTGCGACCTCAACCCCGTCGCCGTCGAGTACCTCCGGGAGAACGCCCGGCGGAACGGCGTCGACGACCGCGTCACGGCGATCGAAGGCGACGTCCGCGACCGCGTCGACGACTACGCCGACTGGGCCGACCGGCTCGTGATGAACCTCCCGCACAGCGCCGACGACTTCCTCGATGCGGCCGTCGCGATGGCCGGGACGGAGTGTGTCCTCCACTACTACGACATCCAGCACGAGGCCGACCCCTTCGGTCCGGGCGCGGCGGCCATCCGCGAGGCCGCCGCGGCCGCGGATCCGCCCTACGACGTCGCGGTCGAGACCGAGCGCATCGTCCGGTCGTACGCCCCCCACGAGCACAACGTCTGTCTCGACGTCCGCCTCACGGCGCGGTGATTCGGAAGCCTTTTCTTATTCATCAGAGTACGAACGACTGCGTCCGATAGCGCCGGTGTAGCTCAGCTGGCAGAGCGATTCCTTCGTAAGGAATAGGCCGAGGGTTCAAATCCCTCCACCGGCTTAAGGTCGGCTTCGCCTCCCTTATGACCGTTATCGGTCGTAAGAGGGGGCTAAGACTTGAATATTACTCTCAAAGACTCCGATTCGAGAGACATTTGATTCGGTCTCACTACCCCCTTTTGCCGGAAACATTTGATTCGGTTGCCGATACGTTGCCCCTCCGTCTTGCGGTTTTGAAAAAGGAGATCGAGTATGGCAGGAAGGCGCGCTTCTTGCTGT
>JBDGUP010000106.1:0-14071 GCA_042215815.1 Haloquadratum sp.
AACTCAGGTCCTACCGACCCCATCGGCAGAGGATACCACTACCCCACGGTCCCAGTACGCATTCGAGTGGAGGCGTGTGACCCCGTTAAGTCCTTCGTTTCGCCCGCCGGAGTCCCCCGGTCGAACCGCGCGAGAGGGACGCGCCCGACCCGGTCCTACACGAGCACGCGTTCGAGCGAGACGACCTCGCCGGCGTCCGCTCGCGGATCGCCGACCAGCCGTCCGAGACAGACCGCCGCGCCGCCCGGCGTGAAGCACGCCACGAGGGGGGCGTCGCCGTCCGATTCCCGTCCGTGCCGGCGGGCGCTTTCCACCGCGGTGCCGACGTCGACGACGCCCGGCGCGTAGACGGGCGCGCCCTCGGCAATCTCGCGGGCGGCCGAAACGGCGACGGTGAGTCGAGGGAGATCTACCAGCGCGCGCTCCGCCGGTGCGACGGCGTCGCGGAGCGGCCCCTCGTCGCCCTCGTCGGCGAAGGCGAGCGCGTCCGTCAACGCCGCCGTCGAGACCAGTTCGGTGTCGTCGAAGGGACCGGTACCGACCCGCCGCAGGTCGCCCATATGCGCGCCGGTCCCGGCAGCGAGACCCAGGTCGTGACAGAGCTTGCGGACGTAGGTACCGCTCTCGCATCTGATGCGGCAGAGCGCCTTTCGATCGCGGACTTCGAGCAGGTCGAGGTCGTAGATCTCGCGGGTGCGGAGACGCCGCGCGACGGCGCTTTTCCGGGGCGGCTTCTGGTAGATCTCTCCTTCGAACGTCGCGACGGTGGCGTCGAGGTCGGCCGGGGGAGGGCCGTGCAGTTCGAGCACGGCGACGTACTCCTTGGCGCCCTCGAGGAACACCTGCGCCAGCCTGGTCGCGTCGCCGAGGAGGATCGGCAGACAGCCCGTCACCTTCGGATCGAGCGTGCCGGCGTGGGCCGCGCGGTCGACTCCCGTCGCGTCGCGCGCCCACGCGGAGACCTGATGGGCCGAGGGACCCGGCGGCTTGTCGAGGTTCACGACGCCGAACGACAGGAGGTCGTCGACGGTGCGCTCGCCCGGCGGGGCGCGAAGGTCAGTCATCGTCTCATCCGAAGTCGTAGTCGACTCCCTCGACGGGGTATTTCCCCTCGTCGGCGCCCGGATCGTATGCCTCGACCGCAGCCGTCAGGATGTCCGGTACGTCCTCGGGACTCCACCGCGCCGTGTTCAAGACGACGTCGTAAATCGAGAGGTCCCTGATGTCGACGTTGTAGTACTCCTGGTAGCGGAGGGCTTCGCTCTCCTCGCGGGCGCGGGTCTCTTCGAGCGCCGTGGTCGCAGATTTCCCCTCCCGCTCTGCGATCCGGGCCGCGCGGACCTCGATCGGGGCGTCGAGCCACAGCCGGAGGTCGGCCGCGTCGCCGGCGAGCCACCCCGCGAGCCGCGACTCCAAGAGCACGTCGTCGCGTTCGAGCGCGACCGTCCGGAGCCGGCGGTCGAGGTCGCGGTCGATCTGGTCGTCCTCCTCGGCGAGGCGGTTGAACTCCACGGCAGACATCCCGTGTTCGGCGGCGAGGTCGCGGAAGATGTCGCCGCCGCTCACGTGGTCGAGATCGAACGCCTCCGCGAGGGCCGAGACAGTCGTGCTCTTGCCGGCCCCCGGAGGGCCAGAGACGGTCAGCAACATACCGTTTCTGGGGGAAGGCGGGTAAAAGAGGTTACCGTTGCGCGGCGGCGTACTGTCTATCGACGGCCCGTCCGACGGGATATTAGCTCGTCGACGGCGAGATGTCGATGTTCAGGCTCTTGCGGATGATCTGGGTGAAGCCCATCGAGCAGAGGAAGTACCAGACGATCCACGCCTGGATCGGCCCGATCACCGATTCCGTCCACTCGACCCGGCCGCGGAGCGGCAACACGAGCGGTTCCATCGCGTGATGGGCGCTCGCGTTGCCCCCGACGCCGATCGACCAGTACATCCAGAGGAACACCGGGATCGTGAGGAACATGATCCAGACCATCGGGCGGAACTGCTCTTTGAACATCCCGAGTTGGTCGCCCATCGCGTCCATCTGCTCTTCTTGGATCGCGTCGAGCGCCTCCTCGTCGCCGGCCTCTTTCGCCTCCTTGCGGCGTTCTTGGATCTCTTTCATCCGCTCTTGGTACTGGGACATCTTCTCCATATCCATCAGGTTCGCCTGCAGGAGCGTCGAGTACAGCCCCGTGGCGAGCGCGAGGAGCATCACGACGGCGTAGAAGGGCAACAGGTCCTGCAGCGGTCCGAGCGGGACGTCCATCACGGTCCCGATGAGGTCCCGCAGCGGCTTCCAGGAGTAGCCGACGAACAGCCCGAGCGCGACCACGGCCGCGCCCTTGTCGTAGGTCGACCACGAGGAGTCGTCCTCGGAGTCGGAACCGGAAGCGGTGCCGGTGATCCCGCCCGTCGCCGTCTCGGCGGCGTCTTCGAGGCCCGCGCGGGTCGCCTCGGCGTCGGCCAACTGGAATCCCTCTTCGCCCTCGACGAGGATCTCCTTCTCGATGAGGCGGCCCCACTGCCCTGAAGAGAGGTCGCCCTTGACGTCGAGCCACTTGACCTCGCCGTCAGACGCGGCGTCGAGCACCGTCTCGACGGCCTCGCGCATCCCCTCGTCCCCCGTGACGAGGGATCGAACCTTCGATTCGATTCGTGGCATCTACCCGCTCGTAGCCCCCCATCGGTTATGAAGCTTTTAGTCTCCGCCGCCGACGGGGTGGCGAACCAGCGGTACTGACCGACAATAGACAGTATGAGTGCAATCAGTATGAGGGCAATCAGTTGCAGCCGCTCCGTTACCCGTCGACGACGTCGACGATGGACGCGAAGACCTCGTCCGGCGACGCTTCGCCGTCGACCGCGACGAGGACGCCCTCATCGCGGTAGTGCTCGACGACCGGTGCGGTGTTCTCTTCGTAGACCCGGAGGCGCTCGCGGACGGTCTCTTCGGTGTCGTCCTCGCGCTGTTCGAGTTCCGCACCGCACTCGTCGCAGACGCCCTCCTCTTCGGGAGGCTCGAACTCGACGTGGTAGCTCGCGCCGCACTCCGGACAGACGCGACGGCCGGTGAGCCTGTCGACCAGTTCCTCGGTGTCGACGTCGAGGTAGACGACGTCGTCGAGGTCTGTCATCTCCGAGAGTTCCTCGGCCTGGTCGAGGTTCCGGGGGTAGCCGTCGAGGACGTAGCCGTCGGCGGTCGAGAGCGCCTCCTCGACGATGGCGTTGACGACCTCGTCGGGGACGAGTTCGCCGGCGTCCATATACGCGCCAGGCGTGTCGTACTCGGTGTCCATCTCGCTTATGTCCATCTCCTTGTTGTCGCGGAGCGCGTCGCCGGTCGTGACGTGTTCGAGGTCGAACTCGTCGGCGAGTCGCTTGGCCTGGGTCCCCTTTCCGGCACCCGGCGGGCCCAAAAGCAGGATGTGCTTTCCCATACCCGACCAGATTGAGGTCCGTCCGTATAACGTTGAAGAAACGCGTCCGAGGCGCACAGCCGCGTCGCGAGGCCCGCGTCCCTGTAGGCTTTTGACCCGCGCGCGTGACCGGACGAACGATGACGCGATTCGACGCCGCCGACGCCCGCGAACGCCGGAAACTGATCGCCGACGGCATCGAGGCCCACAGACAGCGAGCGAGCGCGTTCCTCACCCTGGAAGCCGAACACGACCCCGAGGTCGACGGCGAGGACGCCCCCGCGCCGTGGGTACAGTTCGCCGAACACACGTTCAACCTCGACGTGGACGACGACGAACTCGATCGGTTGACCGGACTCGTCGACGAGTATCCCGAGTTCCGCATCGACCAACTGGAGTCCCCGGAGGACACAGAGGGGACGAACGTCCGGATCACCGCTCGCTCGGACCCGAACCGCCTCGCGACCTTCGCAGACCGCGCGTTCCTAGAAGTCTACGCCCGCGACGACGACTACCGCGTCTGGGTCGTGGCGATCTGATACTGTCGCGTCACCGAGCCCCACACCGTCGTCGCAGTGGGAACCACTATACGAGGTGGCACCATACGCATACGTATGAGTGAATATCGGACCGGCCGTACCGACCCTGCCGTGCGCTTGCGAGACCGAGCGCCGACACCGCACGCGGATGAGTGAGGTCGATCCACTGTTCGCCCGCCCGCTGTTCCCCGTCGCCAACGAGGCCGATGCCGCCCGAACGCTCGCCGCGACCCTCCCGTACGTGCGGGCGGCCGAGGGGCGGGCGACGGTCCTCCACGTGATCGAGAAGGCCGGCGGCGCTCCCGACAAGGCGCCGCTCGAAGCCCGAGAGGACCTAGCCGAGGAGATCTTCGACCGCGCACGCGAGGCGGCCGCCGACGCCGGCGTCGGCGTGGAGACCGAACTCCGTTACGGCACCGACGTGGCCGACACGATCGTCGCGGCCGCCGACGAGATCGGCGCGACCGCAATCGTGTTCTCGCCGCGGGGCGGCCGCTCGTGGTGGGACCTCTTCAGCGGCGACGTCCGCGAGACGCTCACCACCGAGAGCGACGTCCCGGTGGTCGTGTTCCCGGAAGCGATCGAGGGCGAAGCGGACGAGCAAGCCGGAGGTGACCGCGCGTGAGCCAGGAGGAAGAACTCGCGAAGGACCTCGGCCCGCTCGCTGCGCTCACGATCGGCGTCGGAACGATGATCGGTGCCGGCATCTTCGTCCTCCCGGGCGATGCCATCCTCCGCTCGGGTTCGTTCGCCGCGGTCGCGTTCGTGCTCGGCGGCGTCATCGCGATATTCACGGCGCTGTCGGCCAGCGAACTCGGCACGGCGATGCCCCGCTCGGGCGGCGCGTACTACTACGTCAACCACGCGCTCGGCCCGCTCGTGGGCTCGGTCGCCGGCTGGGCGAACTGGCTCGGACTGGCGTTCGCCAGCGCGTTCTATATGGTCGGGTTTGGCCGCTACATCTCGCGGATCTTCGGCGTCAGCGGCCGGATCGCAATCGGTCCCGTCGGTCTCGACGCGGTGACGATCGCCGCGCTCGGCGGCGGCGCGTTCTTCGTGTTCGTCAACTACGTCGGCGCGAAGGAGACGGGGCGGCTCCAGAACGCCATCGTGATTCTTCTCGTCGGCATCCTCGCCGTGTTCACGCTCCTCGGGACGCTCCGGGCCGACCCCGCGAACCTCCCCGCGCCCGGCACCGTCCGCGAGACGCTCGGGACGACGGGGTTCATCTTCGTCTCCTACCTCGGGTTCGTCCAGATCACGAGCGTCGCCGAGGAGATCCAAGACCCCGGCAGGAACCTCCCGCGGGCGGTCATCGGCAGCGTCGTCCTCGTGACGGTGATCTACGCGCTGGTGCTCGTCGTGATGAGCGCGGCCGTTCCCCAGGGGTTCATCGCGGACCTCGTCGCGAACGTCGCGCCCGGCGAAACCCAGCCGATCGCGGTCGTCGAGGTCGGCAGACGTGTCCAGGGCACGCTGATGGCCGCAGCGCTCCTGTTCGGCGGACTCCTCGCGACCGCCTCCAGCGCGAACGCGTCGATCCTCGCCTCTTCGCGCATCAACTTCGCGATGGGGCGAGACCGCATCGTCACCCCCGCGCTGAACGAGATCCACCCCCGATTCGGGACCCCGTACCGCTCGATCGGCATCACCGGCGGGCTCATCCTCGTGTTCATCCTTGCCGGTGACATCGGTCTGCTCTCGGGCGCCGCCTCGGGGCTCCATCTCATCATCTACGGGCTGTTGAACGTCGCGCTGATAACGATGCGCTACGTTAACCCCGGCGAGTACCAGCCGGACTTCACGGTGCCTTTCTTCCCGCTCTTGCCGATCCTGGGCACCGCTCTCTCGTTCGCCCTGCTGGCGTATGTCGAACCCGCCGCCAGGCTGCTCTCGTTCGGGATCGCGGCGGCGGCGATCGTCTGGTATCTCGCCTACGCCCGCCCGCGGGCGACGAAACAGGGGATCTTGGGCCAGTACATCCTCCACCGCTCGGAGTCGATGCCGGACGCAGCCGTCTCGGCAGCGACCTCGATACAGCCGGACGGCGGCGACTACCGGGTGATGGTCCCCCTCGCGAACCCCGCCCACGAGACGGACCTGATCAAGCTCGGGGCGAGCGTCGCCGAACAGCGCGGCGGCACGCTCGTCGCGGTGCACATCGAACAGGTGCCCGACCAGACGTCGCTCGAATTCGCCAGGGAGAACTGGGACTTCTCCGAGTCGCACGAACTCCTCGAACGCGCCCGCGCGGACGCCGAATCGTACGACGTCCCGGTCGAGACGCACTCGGTGGTCTCCCACCGGGGATTCGAAGAGATATTCGACGCCGCGAAGACGTACGACGCCGACCTGACGGTGATGGGCTGGGGCCCAGACTCCCACGGCGCGCCCGGGCGTGCCGAAAGCGGCATCGACGAACTCGCCTCGTCGCTGCCGTCGGACTTCCTCGTGCTGAAAGACCGCGGCTTCGACCCGTCGCGCATCCTCCTCCCGACCGCGGGCGGCCCGGACTCGGACCTCTCGGCGAGCATCGCGAACGCGCTCCGGGGGGCGTACGACGCCGACGTGTCGCTCTTGCACGTCGCGGACGACGAGACCGAGGGCGAGGCCTTCCTCGAATCGTGGGCCGAAGACCACGGTCTCGCCGACGCCGAGTTGCTCGTCGAGACCGGGGACGTCGAGGCCGCGATCGAGCACCACGCCGCGGGCGCGACGATGCTCCTCGTCGGCGCGACAGAGCGCGGTCTCCTCTCGCGGCTGGTCCGCGGGACGCTCGTCCTCGACATCATCGAGGACGTCGATTGCTCGGTCCTCCTGGCCGAGCGCGCCCGCGACCGGTCGCTGTGGCAGCGGCTCTTCGGCAGCTGATTATAGATCAGGCGTCGCTCTCGACGAACGCTTCGGCGCCCTCGTAGAACCAGTACCCCCCCTCGCGCATCGCGCGCCCGACGGCCTTGTGGAACGCCACGAGGTCTTCGAACTCGGTCTCGTCGACGTACTCGAAGATGTCCGCGACCGGGACGACGCGCTCGTAATCCAGGCGCACCGGGTGGTCGCCGAACTCGTCGACGAACTCCTCGCGCGAGAGCGGGAAGTCCTCGTCTTCGTCCACCTTCTTGGCGAGGATGGCGTGCCCGTACTTGCGTCTGCCCTCGGAGCCCTGCTCGCCGTCGGGGTCGTGTGGCCAGTCCATATCCGCGTGTTGGAGAGCCACGGCAAAGCCGTTACGCATCCGTTCGCAGAGACACGCGGTGGGACTGGGATTTGAACCCAGGAGGCCTCTCGGCCACCTGCTCTCAAGGCAGGCGCAATGGGCCGCTCTGCCATCCCACCGCAGGCCGTGGTTCAGGACGGCGCGTCTAAGGCCTGTCGGTCGGCGGCGACGCCTCCGGTCGGACGCGGGTCACCCCTCCCGGACGACCCGCGGCCCGTCCGCACCCGATTCGTCGGGGTCGACGACGGTCAGGCCCGTCTCGACGACGAACTCCGCGGTGTGTTCGGGGACGACGCGCTCGGCCTGCCAGCGCGATCGGATCGTCGAGACGAGCGTCGGGAGGTCCGCGCCGGTCCGGACGGTCGGCTGCATCTCCAGGAAGTCGACGTCGCGGCCGGCGTCGTTCGCGCGGTCGACGAGCGTCTCCAGTTCGGGCGGCGCGAGGGCGCCGTCGAAGTCGATCGGGGCCGTGAACCCCGCGAGGTAGGCCCGACCGTCCGTCGACGGCCCGAGCACGACCTCGTTCGACCGGAGCTTCATCGCTGCGGCGTCGATCGTCGCCCGGGAGACGAGGGGGGCGTCGCCGCGGACGACGGCGACAGACTGGGCGCCCTCTTCCCGGAGGAGGTGGGTGACGGTGTTGCCGGCACGCGCCGAGACCGACGAGCCGACCTGGACCTCGAAGCGCGCCTCGCCGGGGTCGTCGAGCGCGTCCGCCGCGAGCGCGCGGAGTTCGGCCTCGGCCGGCTCGTCGGGGTCGACGGCCGTCTCGGGGAGGTCCTCGTCGGCGCGGTAGTTCACGAGGAGGTCGCCGCCGGAGCGCGCCGCGGCCCGGAGCGTGTCTCGCAGCATCGCGGCCGCGAGGTCGGCGGCCTCCGTCTCCGAGAGCGGACTCGTCTCGGCGAGGGTGGGCAATGCGAGTCCGGGACGCGGCGGGTCGGCCAGGACGGCGACGACGGTCATACGCGCTCTTCGGCGGTCGCGGCTCTTGATAATGACGGTTGTAACTATGTACCGGTGCTCGCCGACACCGGGGCGGCGAGCACCGGGAAGAGACTATACCGTCGGACGAGCGTCCTGATACCCCTGCGTATCCCCGGAGGGGAGACGAGAGTCCCAACGGGTTCGTCCGACAGTGTGAGACGACGCCGGCCGTCGCTCGCGGACGAATGTTTTTATCTACCGTTGACAATTGTTCGATCGAGTGATGTGACAATGAGTCTCAATCGAGACTGGGACGTGGAGATGGACGAGTACGTCGCCGCGCCACCGACGTTCGTCGGCGGGACCGTCTATGTCGGGACCGACGCGGGCAGGATCCACGCCGTCGACGCCGACTCCGGACGGATCGAGTGGACCTTCGAGACCGACACGGGCCACTGGGTACGCGCTCAACCCGTCTACGACGGCGGGTTGCTCTTTTCCGGCACCGAACTCGACTGGGACGGTTACGTACACGCCCTCGATGCGGCGACCGGGATGGAGGGGTGGCGATACGACTGCGGGGACGTGAGCGGCGTCGCCGTCGCTGGAGACACCGTCTACGCCGGCGCGGGGAAAACGGTGCTCGCGCTGGACGTGATGGACGGCACCGAGCAGTGGGTCTACGACAACACGGACGCCGATGCGGGCTATTTCGGTGCCCCCGTCGTTCTCGACGGCGTCGTGTGCGTGGTCTCCGAAGAAGAGCGGGTCTACGGACTCGACGCCGAGACGGGCGACGGCATCTGGACGCTCGACGCTGGCGGGTACGTCGGTAGCAACAGCAACCATCCCGTCGCAGGCGACGAGACGGTCTATGTCGGCGACGACGAGACGGTGCGGGCGCTCGATCCCGCGACGGGCCGGGGACGGTGGAGCAGGAACGTCGAAGCCGGCGGAGACGGCCCCGTCCTGGGGGCGAGTAGCGTCTACGTAGCCGGCGGGCAGACGGTCACCGCCATCGACAGGGCGAGCGGCGACATCGAGTGGGAAACGACACTCGGGGGCGAACTCACCCGTCCGGGAGTCGGGTCCCACGGGGTCTATGTCGGCACCGAGTCGGGGACGCTGTACGAACTCGATCCGGACGACGGCGGCCGAACGGACAGCCTCGATCTCGCCGGCGACGCCCTCACGAAACCGACCGTCGGCGAGACAACGTTGTTCGTCGGGTCCTTCGACTGGACGCTCTATGCGGTGGACCTGGGTGAACCACCCTCGTCGCCTCCGACAGGCCGGGAGGCACCGTCCGGGTTCCGACAGCGCGCGGCCGAGCGGTCCGAAGACTCCTCGGGGGATTCCTCGGCGTCGGAAGGGCCCACGACGCCCGAACGCGACGACGCTGGCTGCCCGAACTGCGGGGAACGGACCGTGCCCGAAGAGCGCACGCTCCGGGCGGACGACCGCTCGTGTAGGGTCTGGGTCTGTCCTCGTTGTGAGACGATCCTCGACGTGATCGGGTGAGCGCGAGGCGAGAACACCCGTCTCACCGACTGCGACGCCCCTTCGTCTGCCGGTAGTCGCGCGCGAGGACGTTCTCCAGCATATGCTCCACGAAGGCGTCGGTCTGCGCGCCGGTCTGATCGGCCAGTTCGAGCATCGGGACGAGTTCGAAACCCCGCCCCCGGATCGTCGTCGCGTGCGCCTCACAGACGTCGACGTCGCCGGGGCCGTTCGTCGTGTAGTCGTGTGCGAGCGCGTCGAGGGTCCGCTGGCCGATCGGGACGATGATCTCGGGGTTGATCATCCGGATCTCGGCGTCGAGGTAGGGTTCGCACGCCCGGATCTCCTCGTCGGTCGGGCGCCGATCGGGGTGTCGACAGCGCGTGAGGTAGGTGACGTAGGCGTTCTGGAGGTCGGGTTCGTCGGCGTCGGGCGGCGAACGAGAGAGCCCGAGTTCGCGCAGAACGCGCTGGAGTCGCTCGCCCGGGGCGTCGCCGGTGAAGGGGACGCCGCTCTCGTCCGCGCCGGCGTGGGGGCGCTCGGCGACGAAGAGGAAGTCGCCGCCCACGTCGCCGTAGCCGTGCACGACGTTGGTGCGGGCCTCACAGAGCCCGGCGCAGTTCCGGCAGTCGGCGTCCATACTGAACGGGTTCGCCAGCGAGTCCTGTTCGGCGTCCACACCCGAGGATACCCCCTCCGCGGGCAAAAAGCGTCTGATCCGTCTGCTACCGGCTCGCGGCCTGCCGCCGGCGCAACACGCCCACCATATCGGCCACGTTCTCTGTCACCACGCGGAACGCGTCGGCCGTCTCGCCCTCGTCGAGGACGACCGGCTCGCCGCCGTCGCCGCCGGTCCGGACCGACGGATCGAGCGGGAGCGAGCCCAGGAAGGGGAGGTCGTTGTCGGCGGCGAACGCCTCGCCGCCGCCCGAGCCGAAGATGTCGTGCGTCGAGCCGCAGTCGGGGCACTTGAACGTCGACATGTTCTCGACGATGCCGAGGACGTTCGTGTCGTGCTTGCCGAACATCCGGAGGCCCTTGCGCGCGTCGTCGACTGCGACCTCCTGCGGCGTCGTGACGATCACGGCGCCCGTGAGCGGCAGCGTCTGCAGGACGGTGAGTTGGGTGTCGCCCGTGCCCGGCGGGAGGTCCAAGACGAGGTAGTCGAGGTCGCCCCACTCGACGTCCTCGACGAGTTGGGTGATGAGCTGGTGGACCATCGGGCCGCGCCAGATCACCGGGTCGTCCTCGCCGACGAGGAACGCCATCGACATCAGCTTCATCCCGTACGCCTGCGGCGGCACGATGGTCTCGTCGTCCTGGGCGCTGGGCGGCTCGCTGGCGTCGACCATCCGCGGCACGTTCGGCCCGTAGACGTCGGCGTCGAACAGGCCGACGCGGGCGCCGAGCTTCGAGAGTCCCGCCGCGAGGTTGACCGCGACGGTCGACTTGCCGACGCCGCCCTTGCCCGACGCGACCGCGATGATGTTCTCGACGCCGGGGAGGACGGTGTCTTCGGACGAGCCCGCGGCCGGGACCGACGCCGAGAGCTCGACGTCGTAGCCGGTGTCGGAGAGCGCGTCTCGGACGCCGCTCGCGATTTCGGACTCCGACGGCGAGTACGGCGCGCCGAGCGCGAGCGAGATCCGAACGGTTTCGGCCGACTCGTCGATGTCGATGGTGTTGACGAGCCCGAGCGAGACGACGTCGTCGCCCAGGTCGGGATCCGAGACTCCCCGGAGGCGCTCTCGAACGGTGTCGACGTCCATACCTCGAATCGGAGCGAGCGGCCGATAAGCGTTTTGAACGTCCGCGGTATCTCTCACCCGAATACGGGATGAAATGTAACTCCGAACGGTTACTCGTTCCCCGGAGTCGACGGCGAATTTATCAACTTCGACACGAACATTCCGACGATGCTCGAAGACGACTTCGGGCGCGAGGTGTCCGGCGTTCGCGTCTCCCTGACAGACCGGTGCAACTTCGATTGCGTCTACTGTCACAACGAGGGGCTCGGCGACACCCGCGGCCCGATGGACCCACAGGACGACGAGATGAGCACCGACGACGTGGTTCGGTTCCTGGAGGTCGTCTCCGAGTTCGACGTCTCGAAGGTGAAGTTCACCGGTGGCGAGCCGATGCTGCGCGGCGACCTCGAAGAGATCATCGAACGCACCCCCGAGGAGATGGAGGTCTCTCTCACCACCAACGGGACGTTCCTCCCCGGACGCGCCGAGGACCTGCGGGAGGCGGGCCTCGAACGCGTCAACGTCTCACAGGACGCGCTGGAGCCCGAGGCCTTCGCGGAGATCACCAAGT
This sequence comes from Haloquadratum sp., assembly GCA_042215815.1. Lineage (GTDB taxonomy): Archaea > Halobacteriota > Halobacteria > Halobacteriales > Haloferacaceae > Haloquadratum. The sequence continues at coordinate 11,910 of JBDGUP010000106.1, forward strand.
CCGGCGCCTACGACAGGGTCATCGATGGCGTCGAGGCCGCCCTCGAGGCGGGTCTCGACCCGGTGAAACTCAATATGGTCGTCTTCGAGCACACCGCCGGGTACGTCGAGGGGATGGTCGACCACGTCGCGGAGAACCCCGGGCTCCAGCTCCAGCTCATCGAGTACATGCCGGAACTCACGGGCCACCCCGAGTGGAACATCGACATCCAGCGTGTCCACGACTGGCTCGAAGACAGGGCCGACCGCGTCGAGACGCGCGAGATGCACAACCGCCGTCGCTACTACGTCGGCGAGGCCTCCGGGGTCGACGCGGCCGACGCGGCGTCGAACGGGGACGCCGGGATGGTCGAGATCGTCGACCCCGTCGAGAACCCGAACTTCTGTGCGAACTGCCACCGCGTCCGCGTCACCCACGAGGGCTACCTCAAGGGCTGTCTCAACCGCAACGACGACCTGCGGTCGATGGGCGAGATGAGCAGAGAAGAGATCCGAGAGACGTTCCGCGAGACGGTCGCGAACCGCGTCCCCTACTACGGCGAGTATATGGTCGAAGAAGACGGCGAGTGGGTCGTCAACGACGAGTATCTGGACGCGCCGGCGACGCACTCCTGATACCGGCGCCGCTCTCTTCCACCTGTTATCCTGTCGGAGGAACGTCCTGATACGCCTGTGTACCTCCGGAGGGGGACGAGCGTCTCAACGGGTTCGTCCGACAGGATATGTCCGCTCTCGCTGCAATCGGTTGTGCGTGTCAATGGCTATCCTGAGCAATATTAAAGCGCCGCGAACGTCAAGCTCCGCGTATGAGCACACCACACGTCGCCCTCTTCGACGCCTCCGTGGGCGAGACGCCCGCGCGGCGGAACTTCCGACGGGAACTCGCCGCGCCGGTGTCGGCGTTCAAAGTCAGCGAGAGCGAGTTCCCCGAGTGGCCGGGCGCCGACGGCACCTGGCCCTACGACGCCGTCGTCATCTCCGGCTCGCAGACGTCGGTCACCGACCGCGAGCCGTGGATGGAGACGCTCGCCGAACTCGCCCGGGACCTCCACGAACTCGGCGTCCCGATGCTCGGCGTCTGCTGGGGCCACCAGTTGCTCGCGTCCGCGCTCGGCGGGTGCGTCGCCGAGATGGACGAGTACGAACTCGGGTACCGGCCGATAGAGCGCTACGACGACTCGCCGCTCCTCGCGGGGATGCCCGGGGAGTTCGTCGCCTTCGAGACGCACTCGGACGAGGTGGTCCGGCTGCCGCCCGGCGCGGTCGAACTCGCGGGCAACGACCGGTCCTGTCAGGCCTTCTCGCTGGGACCGACCTTCGGCGTGCAGTTCCACCCCGAGTACGACCTCGAAACGGTCCGCGACGTCCTCGAAGAAAAGCGGGACGGAGAGGTGTCCGACGGGCGAATCGAGGCGGTGCTCGGGGAGGCGACGCCCGAGCGACACGCCGACACCGGGGCCGCCGCGGAGATCTTCGACAACTTCCTCGCGGTCGTCGAGCGGGGGGTCCCGGCGGTCGCCGACGGCCGAGAGCCGTGATTACGCGGTCGGCGCGGCGAGGAACTCGTCGATGGCGTCGCCGCCCTGGAACCCGCTGGCCAGGCGATCGACCGCCTCGCCCTCGTCGAACCGGACGAGCGTGGGCACGCTCGTGATCCGGAAGCGGTCGACGAGCGGGGGGTCCTCACGCGGATTGATGGTCGCGACCGCGAGGTCGTCGTGTGCGCGGGCGACGTTGCCGATCACGGGTTCGATGCTCGCACACAGCCCACAGCCCGCGGTGTAGAACTCGACGAGAACGCGGTCGTGCGCCGCGATGAACGCGTCGAGGTCGGCCTCGCTGTCGAGGGGGACGGGGCGGTCGGGAACGGCGTCTGTCGCAGACGTGTTGGCGCTCACAGCAGTTACGACGAGGGCCAGGGATATATACTGTGGCCGCCCTGTCCCGACCCGCGCACAGCCGATTCGCGCCCTGTCGCCCGGTATGCGGGCCATTCGCACCCGACCACCCTATCGTGATGCTTAAGTAGCGACCCCGATTTGTTCCGAGTGCGATACCGCTGTAGGGGGGATCCGCCCCCGAGTCCGCGAGGGCGACAGTACGAGAACGTGTGTTGCGGTAGCCAAGCCTGGCCCAAGGCGCAGGGTTGCTAACTCTGTGGCG
>JBDGUP010000090.1:0-13732 GCA_042215815.1 Haloquadratum sp.
GCGTCGGAAGCCCTACGCTCCTTGAGGCCGGAGGCTCCGCCTCAAAACTGCTGACGGTGCGGCGAGACTCGATGCACAGTTGCGATAATCACTATCAGAGAGGGGCAGACGAAAGCGTTGCGGCAGTGGGATCGACAGTCGCTGGCGACGCCGGCGCGGCGGTGACCGGTCGAGTCCACCCCGCGACCCGCAAGCGTTTAAACACGGCGAGGAGTACCATAGGCTATGTCAGACTGTCCGCTGGCCGACGACTGCCCCCGGTACTCCGAGCGCATCGACGGGATGGGATGTCAGTACTACGGCGACCGGGGCGGCGCGGAGTGGTGTAACAGCTACGACCAGCCGATCCGCGACCTGAAGGCACAGCCAGTCAAGCCCGGCGAGGAGGTCGTCGTCGAGGTCGACGACATCCACGAGAGCGGGGCGGGCGTCGGCCGGACGGACGACGGATTCATCGTCCTCGTCGACGGGCTCCTCCCGGAGGCGCGCGCCGTGGTCCGGATCGACCGCGTGAAGTCGAACCACGCCACCGCGAAGAAGGTCGTCGAACGGCTCCCGCTCGACGAGGACGACGAGGAAGCGACCTCGGAGCCGGACGCCGACGAGACAGCGGCGACGTCGGACGACGAGAGCGACGCCGAGGCGGACGAGGACGGATCCAGTGACGGGGGCGGCAGCGACAGCGGTCGCCCCACCGCGCTCGGGAGCCGCGACAACTTCTGGGGCGGCTGACCCGGCCGGCGCCGGGGCGGGGCCGCGCGGACAGTCGTCTTTCTGCTCTCTTTCCTTCTTTTCTCTTCTCTTCTCTTCTTTTCTCTTCTCTTCTTCCTGCCCTTTCTTCTGCATTTTTTTGCGTGGGACACGAAAGGGTGGTATGGACGAAGCCGAAAGAGAGAGCGGCGCGGGCGACGACGGTCCCGACGACGGCACGACGCCGCCGGCGCATCGCGACGTCGCCGGAGACGAAACCGGCGGGGCGACAGACCCCGCCGAGACGGCGGCCGCGTCGGACGAGGCGGACCCGGACGAACTGGATCCCGACGCGATCCTGGCCGAGACGGGGTTCGATCCCGACGAGAGCGTTCTGACGCGACGGCAGGCCGAGGTACTGGCGCTGCGCGAGCGCGGGATCCGCCAGTCGCGGATCGCGTCGATGCTCGGTACGTCGCGCGCGAACGTGTCGAGCGTCGAATCGAGTGCGCGCCGAAACGTCGAGAAAGCGCGCGAGACCGTGGCGTTCGCCGAGGCGCTCACCGCCCCGGTCCAGGTCTCCGTCGAGGAGGGCGCCGACCTCTACGACGTTCCGAAGCAGGTCTACGACGCCTGCGACGACGCCGGCGTGAAAGTAAACCGCACGGCACCGGAGCTGATGAAGGCCGTCTCGGAGGCCGCCGGCGACGCCGTCCGCGGGCGGGAAGTACACGAGTCCCTGCTCGTCGGCGTGACGACGAGCGGCCGCGTGCAGGTGCGGCGCTCCGTGGAGTAGGCCGCAACCGAGTGACGGGAGACAGTATCAGAACTCGCCGCGTTCGTCGAGCCGCCGGACGAGCCGTTTGACGTCCTGGGCCCGCGATTTGGGGACGACGAGGACGCGGTCGTCCCACGCCACGACCGCGAGGTCGGAGACGCCCACGAGCGAGACGTGGCTGCCGTCGGCCGCGACGACGTTGTCCGCGGCGTCGAGCGTTCGAACGGTGACGTCGCCGGCGGCGACGGTCCCCTCGTCGGCGGCGTCGAGCACCCGTTCGAGGGCGTCCCACGAACCGAGGTCGTCCCACGGGAACGAGACCGGGACGACGGCGACGTGCTCGGCGTTCTCGAAGATCGCGTGGTCGACGCTCGCGGACTCGGCGTCTCGGAACGCGGTCGCGACCGCGTCGGGGTCGTCGCCGTCGCCACCGGCGGTCTCCCCGGCCGATCGCAACGCGTCCAGGAGGTCCGCAAGCGGCGACCGCGCGGCCGCATCGAGGAAGACGGCCGGCCGCCAGGCGAACAGTCCGGCGTTCCAGTAGTGGCCGGCGTCGAGGTACGTCTCGGCGGTCTCGGCGTCGGGTTTCTCGTGGAACGACGCGACGGGCAGCCAGTCCGGTGCGTCCGTCTCGGCCGGTTCGTCGGGCGTTCCGCTCTCGTCCGAGCCGTCACCGACGCCGTCGGCCGACCCCGTCGACTCCCCGGGCGCGGGTTCGATGTAGCCGTAGCCCGTCTCGGGACGCGTCGGCTCGACGCCGAACGTCACGAGGCGGTCTTCGGCGGCCGCCACGTCGATCCCGCGTCGCATCGCCGACGCGAAGCCGTCGCCCACGAGGTGGTCGCTCGGGAGCGCGAGCACGACCGCGTCGTCGTACCGCGTCGCGATCCAGTGGGTCGCATACAGCAGCGCGGGGCCGGTGTCGCGGCCGGCGGGTTCGACGAGCACCGTGGCCGCCGGCGCGCGCTCGCGGACGCCCTCGGCGTAGGCCTCGCGGGTCACGACCACGACGTCGTCGGCCACCTCGCGTGCGCGATCGACGGTCCGTTCGAGCAGCGACGTCTCGCCCGCCAGCGAGAGGAACTGCTTCGGGCGGTCGGCGCGGCTTGCGGGGTACAGGCGCGTTCCCGTGCCGCCGGCGAGGACGACGGCGACGACGGGGCGGGTCTCCGTGCCGGGCGCGGCCGTCGCCGGACCGGATCGCTGCCCGGGCATCACCACGTCTCGACGATCCCCTCGTCGACGTCTGCGAGACAGCCCTCGCAGTCCGGGTGGTCGGCCTCGAAGCACTCCGGGCGCCCCGCGTCGTCGACGTCGACGGCGCGGCGCTCGGCGTAACGCCGACAGACCAGTCTGACGCGCCCCTCCTCGTCCCGGGGGAGCGCCGACAGATCGGTGGACGGGGGCGCGTCTCCCTCGCCGGTCGTTTCTGTGCGCCCCGCCCGATAGGCGTCGCGGGCGCGGGCGTACTGCCGGCCGGCTTCGCGGAACTTCCGTCGCACGAGGCGTTCGAGAGGGTCGTCCATCGGCGGAGAGTGGGGCCGCGATCGGTATAAGGACTGGTGTCCCGATACCGTTGCGAACCCCGCCGGTTCCACTTTCACCCCGCTTGCGATACTTTATTACTCATCGCGAACCAACCCCCGTGTGCCTCCCAACGGAAAACAGGGTGGAGGCGAGTGAGACTATGTCAGACCTGCGAACACACGCAGCGGAGATAGCCGAACAGTTCTCGGATCACCTAGACATCGACGAAGACGAGGTCGAAGAGCGACTGGAGAACCTCGTCGAAGAGTACCGCGTGCCCGTCGAAGAGGCGCGCCGCTCTGTCACCAACAGCTACCTCGAAGAGGCCGGGCTCGACCGCGACGAGATCGGCCGGGGCGGCAACGACGAGGTCCGCCTCGCCGACATCGACGAGGACGAACAGTGGATCGACGTGACCGCGAAGGTCGTCGAACTCTGGGAGCCCCGCAACGAGTCGATCGCCCAGGTCGGCCTGCTCGGCGACGAGTCCGGGCGGACGAAGTTCGTCGCGTTCGAGACCTCCGACCTGCCCGCGCTCGAAGAGGGCGCGGTCTACCGCCTGGGGAACGTCGTGACCGACGAGTATCAGGGCAACTTCTCGGTGAAGCTCAACAAGACCACGACCATCGAGGAAGTGGACGAAGACATCGAGGTCGGCGACGACGCCGTCACCGTCGCGGGCGCGCTCGTCGACATCCAGTCGGGGAGCGGCCTCATCAAGCGCTGTCCCGAGGAGGGCTGTACGCGAGTCCTCCAGAACGGCCGCTGCTCGGAGCACGGTGACGTCGACGGCGAGTTCGACCTCCGCATCAAGGGCGTCCTCGACGACGGCGACGAGGTCTACGAGGTCATCTTCGGCCGCGAGGTGACAGAAGACCTCACCGGCGTCGCCCTCGACGAGGCCCAGCAGATGGCGATGGACGCGCTCGATACGACCGTCGTCATCGACGAGATGCGCGAGGACCTGCTCGGGACGTACTACCGGGTGTCGGGTCCCGAACTCGGCCGGTACGTCCTCGCAGACGAGGTCGAACGGCTCACCGAACCGACCGATCCCGAAGCGGTCCTGATCAAAGCGAGGTCGATCTGAGATGAGTTCCAACGAGATCCCGTCACGAGAGGTCGCACAGCGTGTGTTCGCAGACGAGTTCAACGACGCCGCCTTCACCTTCAAAGAGTCCGACGACGACCGCGCGCCGGTCTATCTGTTGCTCCCCACCGGGGAGAAGGCCAACCGCGTGTTCTTCGTCGGCACCCTCACCGAGAAGGACGACGTCGGCGAGGACAACGAGTACTGGCGCGGCCGCATCGTCGACCCCACGGGGACGTTCTTCGTCTATGCGGGACAGTACCAGCCCGAGGCCGCGAGCACCCTGCGAGACCTCGAACCGCCCGCGTACGTCGCGGTCGTCGGCAAGCCGCGGACCTACGAGACCGACGACGGCTCGATCAACGTCTCGGTCCGTCCCGAGTCGATCCAGGTCGTCGACGCCGCGACGCGCGACCGCTGGGTCGTCGAGACCGCAGAACGGACCCTCGAACGCATCGAGGCCTTCGACGACGAGGGCAACGAGTACGCGCGGATGGCCCGCGAGGAGTACGACCTGCCCGTCGAACGCTACAAGGAGTCGACCGTCTCGGCGCTGGAGAGCCTCGACGAGTCCGAGGGCGACGAACTCGGCCTCGACGGCGGCGCCGCGGTCGACGACGCGAGCGAGTCCACCGACCGGCCGGAACGCGGCGAAGGGGCCGACGTCCAGCCCGAGCCGTAGGTACCCCCCCGGTTTTCGGACGATGTCTGACGAAACGTTAAGTAGATAGCCCGACGAGTGGGGACCGAGCCAATGGGCAACAAGAACAAGACGATCTCGTTCCGCGTCAACGAGGACGCGTTCGAGACGCTCCGTGAGATCGCCGAAGAGCGCGACATCTCCCTCTCGGCGGTCTTTCGCGATTACGTCGACACGCTCGTTGCCCACGACGGCCAGGTGCAGGTCGTGCCCGAGCACGAGCTCCAGCAGTTGCGCAACGGCGACGAGGACGACGAGGGGTTCCCGCCGAAGGTGACAGTCCCCAAGAGTTTCATCCGCGAACACGAGCGCCTGGAACTCGAGGCCGACCACCTCCGCGAGCAGCTCGACGAGTACAAGCAGTACGTGAACTACCTCCGCGAGCAGCTCGACGAGGAGGACGAAGAAGTCATCCAGCTCGAAGACCTCGACGACAGCGAGGCCGACGAGCAGTCGTTCCGACTCGGGTGAGCGAGCACGTGTCGACGAGACGCCCGCAGGCGGTCGCCGCGCCAGCGTGGCTGCGCGCGTAGCGGCGCCTCCCGAAACGCGTCGCGCTCACCCGGACAGCGCCTTTCGCGCGCGGCGCATCTTCCGTTCCATCTCCTCGTTTCCTTCGACCCCGGCCAGCGTCTCCGCCGCCTCCAGCGTCCGGACGGCGTCGTCGAGGAAGGAGAGCACGTCGCCCGGGTACGCATACAGCATATAGTCGTCTCCCATCACGTCGACGATGGCGTCGGGACCGAGCCCCTGCGCGCGGAGTTCCAGGAGGTAGGAGACGAACTGTCGTTCGGGGTAGCCCGTATAGAGGTCGTCGGGGTCGTCGGGATCGAGGAAGTCCTCGGCGAAGTCCAGCAGGCGGTCTCGCGTCGCGTCGTCGAGCTTCGCGAGGCCCTCTCCCGAGTAGAGGACGTCCATCGTCGCCCCCGCGAACGCGCCCTTGGGGATGTTCGCGTCGAGCTGCGAGACGATCTGGCGGTGGTTCTTGAGGTAGATTTTGTCCGTGATAGCCACGGGTGCGAGGACGTAGGCCGCCAATCGGCAAAAGCGCCCCGATGCTGTGACCGATACCGAGGACCGGTCGCCACCCCCTCGACGCCAGACCGATCGGGAGCCGTGTGAGATTGCCGCACCCCGGTGGAGAGTCGTAACGTATTTGACTGCGACGGAGGTATCTCGGGATGCGTGTCCGGGTTAGGGTAGTGGACTATCCTTCAGCCTTGTGGAGGCTGAGACGCGGGTTCAATTCTCGCACCCGGACCTTCTCGCGACGAACGGACGTGAGGAGCGGACGGTCCTCATCATCACACTTCGGGTTCGATGTAGACGTGCTGGACCCGGTCGTCGGCCTCGCGGAGTCGGGCTTCGATGTCGGCGATGACCTCGTCGAGATCCGTCGCTTCGGTCGCGGGCTCGAAGCTCACGTCCGCGGTGACGAGCACCGTCTCGGGCCCGACGTACACCGTGCGGAAGCCGTCGACGTGGACGACGCTGGAACTGTCCCGAACCACCTCGCGCAGGTCCGATTCGGCGTCGGCGGGCAGGCTCTCGCCCAGGAGCAGTCGCTTGTTCTCCCACGCGAGCGCGAGCGCGAACCCCATCAGGAGGACCCCGATGAGCAGCGCGGCGACCGCGTCGTAGATCTCGTTTCCGGTCGCCTTCGAGAGGAGGATGCCGACGAGGGCGATGCCGGCCCCCGCGAGTGCGATGGTGTCTTCGGTGAACGCGGTCAGCGTCGTCACGTCGCTGGTCTTTCGGAACGCCTCGCGCACGCCGTTCCAGTCGTACTCGTCGATCTGGCGGCGGAGTTCCCGGTTGGCTTTGGTGAAGGCGTAGCCCTCGAAGCCGATCGCGCCGAGCAGGACGGCGACGTTGACGTACCACGCGGGGACCGTCGCGCCGACGAGCGAGACGGTCCCCGCGGCCCCGTGGGCGCCGTTGACGATCGCGTCGAAGCCGTGTTTGGCCGACTCCCAGCCCGCGATGCCGAAGAGCAGGACCGCCACGAGGAACGAATAGAAGAACTGCGCCTTCCCGTAGCCGAAGGGGTGCTGGCGACTCGTGTCCTTCTTGCTGTATCGGATCCCGACGAGCAAGAACACCTGGTTCCCGGTGTCGGAAATCGAGTGGTAGGTCTCCGACAGCATCGAGGGGCTGCCGGTGAGGAGGAACCCGACGAACTTCAGGATCGCGATGGCGCCGTTCGCGACGAGCGCGGCGAGGACGACGCCTCTGCTTCCGGCCATACAGACGTGGACTTCCGACAGCCCTAAAGTGGTTCCCACCGGCGCACACCCCCCAGCGGTCGGCGGGCGGTCATAATGACGGTTGTCGTCTCTTCCCGGTGCTCGCCGACACCGGAGCGGCGAGCACCGGTACATAGTTACAACCGTCATTATACTGTCGGACGAAACCGTTGATAGTCTCGTACCCCCTCCGGGGGATACACAGGAGTATCAGGACGTTCGTCCGACAGTATATCACACGCCGGTTCGTCGCCGCGGCGGGCCGGACGGCTCTTGTCTGTGGGTCCCGTTCGTCCGATGATGCTCACCGTGGTCTCCGACACCCACAGCACCGACACCCACCGGCTCTCGGGGCGGACCCTCCAGGCGGTCCGCGAGGCCGACGTCGTCGCCCACGCGGGCGACTTTATGCGCGCGTCCGTGCTCGACGACTTCGAGGACGAGGCCGACAGACTGCTGGGCGTGGCCGGCAACAACGACGACGCCGCGATCCGGCAGCGCCTTCCCGAAGCCCGAGCCTTCACGTTCGGCGGTCTCACCTTCGCGATGACACACACCCGCCCCGGCGGATCGATGGCGCTCTCGCTGTTCGGGCGCCAGCGCGGCGCCGACGTCGTCCTGTTCGGCCACAGCCACCGTCCGGCCCACGAGGCTACCGACGGCGTCGCCCTCGTCAACCCCGGCAGCCACGCCCAGCCGCGGGGGAACCGCGCCGCCCACGCGGAGTTCGAAGACCGCGCGGACGGCGGCGTCCGCGGCCGGCTCGTCACCGTCGACGGCGAGGTGTTCGAGTCGTTCGTGGTCGAGCCGATCGGCTGACAACAACAGTATGAGACTGTCGGCCGCGCCTACTGCCGCCAGACCAGCGCGACGAACGAGAGGGCGACGACGCCGCCGAGGAAGAAGAACGCGCCGGGCGGCAGCCCCGCGAACGCCGACCCGATCGCTTCGAGCGGTCCGCCGCCTCCCCCCCCTCCCACCGCGGTCGCCGTCGTTTCGGCCGCCGTGCGGGCCGCCTCGCTCGTGGTCGGCGTCGCGGTCGGCGTGGGCGTCGGCGTCGCGGTCGGAGTGGCAGTCGGCGTCGCGGTCGGAGTGGCAGTCGGCGTCGGTGATGGAGCGGGCGTGGCCGTCGGGGCTTCCGTGGCGGCGGGTTCGGCGGTCGGCGTGGGCGTCGGCGTGTCGGTCGCCTCGGCGATGCTGAATCCGCCGTCTGTCGTCGTGCCGGTCGTCGCTTCGGTCCCCGTCTCGGTCGCCGTCTTCTCGCTGACGTTCGCCGCGTCGCTCACGCCGCCATTCGCCGGGACTGGCGTCCCGGCGTCGCCGCCGGCGCCGCCGGCACCGGTCGACAGCCCCAGATCGGCGCCCCGTCGGGCGAGCCGATCGACGACGACGCTGCCGAGCGCGACCACTCCCAGCCCGCCGAGCAGTTGCGTCAGCGCGGACTGCAGGCCCGTCGTGTCCTCTTCGTCGCCGGCGACGACGACGAGCGCCCGATCGGAGGGGGCATAGACGGTCATCTCGCGTCCCTTCTCGGAGTAGGCGGTCCCGGCGGACTCGATAAGCCCCGCCGTCTCCAGCCGGTCGAGGTGGTACTGGGCGTTCTGGATCGAGGTGTCGACGCGGTCTGCGACCTCGGAGGGCGGGCCGGGATCGTCGTGGAGCGACGCGAGGATCTCCCGCGCCGTCTTCGAGGAGATCGCCGCGAGCAGATCGTCGACCTCGTCGCTGTCGAGTCCGACGACCCGGGGCTCCTTGTCGTCTCGGTCGGGGACGTCTGGCCGGGAGGGCAGGATGTCGGCCATCTCGCCGGCGTGTTTCGACGCCGGTGTGATGAGTCTTCCTGTCTCTCGGCCGACCGGTCGGCCGTCGCGGGCGTTGGCTATCCCCCCGGCGGATCCGACCGACGACCGGTATTGGGTCAGCGCCACATTCGGCTATCGTATCTCGATTATACCGCCGAAACCCCGGCGAAACGCCTTTACAGACGCCCGCGGAAGGGGCGGCTATGTCCGCCCCTCAGTCGGGACTCGTCGACCGGTCTGTCGCCGCCGGCTCGCTCTCCGGCGACGCCGCTCAGGTCGACGTCGTCGTCGACTTCGTCGCGTCCAACCCAGCGTTGATCGTGCTCGTGGTGCTCCTGCTCGGATTCGTCTTCTTCGCGTATCTCTTCGTCCGACGGACGATGTCCGGGCTTCGCGACGGGTACGACGAGGGATACCGGAGGGAGTAGTCGACGATGGTAGCCCTCGGGACGCTCTTCACGCTCGTGGTCGCGGCGCTCGCCAGCCTGTTTATGGCGTGGACGATCGGGGCGGGATCGTCGGGATCGACGCCGTTCGCACCGGCGGTGGGCGCCAACGCGATCTCGGTGATGCGCGCCGGCTTCATCGTGGGCGTGCTCGGCCTCGCGGGAGCCATCCTCCAGGGCGCGAACGTCACGCAGGCGGTCGGGACGGAACTGGTCGGCGGCGGCGTGCTCACCGCGACGGCCTCGACGGTCGCGCTGCTCATCGCGGCCGCGCTTGTCGCCTCGGGTGTCTTCACCGGCTACCCGATCGCGACGGCGTTCACCGTGACCGGCGCCGTCGTCGGCGTCGGCCTCGCCAACGGGGGGACGCCGGCGTACGCCAAGTACCAGCAGATCGCCAGCCTGTGGGTCCTGGTTCCGTTCGTCGGCGGCGGCGCGGCCTACGCGACCGCCCGGTTCCTCCGCAACGAGGCCGTCCCCGAGTCGGTCGCCGTCCCGGCGCTGGGCGGTCTCGTGGGGTTCCTGTTCGCGAACATCCGTTTTGCGATCCTCGGCGGCGACGGCGGCGGGCGCTCGCTGGCGGAAATCGGCGCGGCCGCGACGCCGCCGATCACGGTCCCGGCGGTCGGCGTCGATATCGGCGTCCTGCTGATGTCTCTCCTGTTCGCGCTCGTCGCCGCCGGGCTGGTCCGGCGGGAGGTGTCGGCCGATATGGCGCGCGGCCAGCGGCGGTTCCTGCTCGTGCTCGGAGGGTTGGTGGCGTTCTCGGCGGGCGGAAGCCAGGTCGGTCTCGCGATCGGCCCGCTCGTCCCGCTTCTCGACGCCGTTGCGATCCCGCTCGTCGCGTTGCTCGTCGGCGGCGGGCTCGGTCTCCTCGTGGGGTCGTGGACCGGCGCCCCCCGGATGATCAAGGCGCTCTCGCAGGACTACTCCTCGCTCGGTCCCCGCCGCTCCATCGCGGCGATGATCCCCGCGTTCGCGATCGCACAGACGGCCGTCGCGCTCGGAATCCCGGTGTCGTTCAACGAGATCATCGTCAGCGCGATCATCGGAAGCGGGTACGCCGCCGGCGGAGGCGCGGACGTCAGCCGCGAGAAGATGGTCAAGACGGCGCTGGCGTGGGCCGGCTCGCTCGCCGTCGCGTTTACGACTGGCTACGCCGTGTTCACGGGCGTCGACCTCCTCCTGTGACGAGAGACAGTAGACAAGAGCCAGTAGACAAGAGCCAGTAGACAAGAGACAGTATACTGTCGGACGAAACCGGTGCTACCCGCTCCCCGTCGGGGGATTCCCCGGAGTAGCAGGGCGTTCGCCCGACGGCAGATCACTCCAACGTCGTCGACTCCGAGGCCGTCTCCGACTCGCCGTCGACGGGCGCCGCGTCCACGTCCGACGCCTCCATCGCCCCCTCCGGTTGGATGATCCGCGCCTTCATAATCCGGGTGTTGTCCACCTGTTCGATGCGGATCGTGATCCCGTCGTAGGTGATCTCTTCGCCCTCTTCGACCAGCCGGCCGGCGCGGTTGAAGACGAAGCCGGCGAGCGTCTCGAACTCTTCGCCCTCCGGGAGTTCGAGTCCGAGTTCCTCGTTGACCTCGTCGATGTTGACCTCGCCGCGGACGAGCGTCTCGCGCTCGTCGACGAACTCGAAGGCCTCTTCTTCGTCGTCTTCGAGGATGTCGCCGACGATCTCTTCGACCATATCCTCTAAGGTGATGAGTCCCTCCGTGGTCCCGAACTCGTCGATCACGATGACCATCCGGAGGCGGTTGTCCTGGATCTCCGTGAGGAGTTCGTCGACGTTCTTCGACTCGGGGACGTGCAGCGTCGGCTGGACGAGGTCGGTCAGCGACGCCTCGCCCTCGCCGTAGTGTTTCTCGCGCACGAGGTCGCGGATCGTGACGATGCCGATGATGTTGTCGAGGTTGCCGTCGTAGACCGGGACGCGCTCGTGATCGGAGTGGACGCACGTCTCGATGGCCTCCTCGACGCTGTCGTCTTTCGATACGGCCGTCATATCCAGCCGCGGCGTCATCACCTCCTTGGCGATGGTCTGGTTGAAGCGGAAGATGCGATCGAGCATCTCGCGTTCGTCCTCTTCGATGACGCCCTCGCGCTCGCCGGTCTGGATGAGGTCTTGAATCTCGTCGCGGGTGACATAGGAGGTCTCGATCGCCGACCGCCCGCCGGTCACCTTGTTGATCACCCGCGTCAGATAGTCGAAGACGACGACCAGCGGCAAGAGCACGTACTCGGAGTACTTCAGCGGACGGGCGATGCGGAGCGCCCACGACTCGGTGTTCTCGACGGCGTACGATTTGGGCGCGCTCTCCCCGAAGAGCAACACGAGCGTCGTGATGCCGAACGTCGAGACCAGCACGGCCGCGCCGGGGTCGAAGTAGACGCTCACGATGGCGGTCGCGATCGACGACATCGCGATGTTGACGACGTTGTTGCCGACGAGGATCGTCACCAAGAGTCGGTGGGGGTTCGACTTCAGTTCGCGGACGACCTCCGCCCGCGGGACGCCGTCTTCGACGAGGGCGTCGACGCGGTGCTTCGCGATCGAGAACATCGCGATCTCCGACGACGAGAAGAAGGCCGAAAAGCCGATCAGGAGCAAGATGACGATCGCGCCGGCGACGGTGACGGTCGTATCGTTGATGGGGACCGCCTGGAGGACGACGGTACCGTCGCCGATCCCGAGACGACTTCGGACAGCGAGAGACACGGTTGGCGGAGACAAACCCATTTAACTACGTGTCCTTGTTCTGCCCCGGAATTAAGAGTTGCCCTCGCTTCGACAGAGACGAGCGGTACCGCCCGTCTCGGCGCTTCGCCGACGCCGGGGGGCCGGCCGCGATCGAGCGTCCGCCGTCGAAGATATACTGTCGGACGAACCCGTTGATACGCTCGTGCCCCCTCCGGGGGATACCCAGGCGTATCAGGACGTTCGTCCGACAGTATACACCCGCGGGCCTGCCTCGGGCGAAGCCCTTAGGGAGGGCTCGGCCCAAGCGACTGTATGGACGAGTCGGAGCCGCACATCACGCTGTATCGGCTACAGGCGTGTCCGTTCTGTGAGCGCGTCGTCAGAGTACTCGACGAACTGGGCCTTTCGTATCGCTCGCGGTTCGTCGAGCCGATGCACTCCGACCGCGACGTGGTGAAGCGGCTCTCGGGCAAGCGGAGCGTGCCGGCGATCGAAGACGACGAGACCGGCGTGACGATGTCCGAGTCGGCGAACATCGTCGAGTACCTCCGGGCGACCTACGGCGAGGGAGGTGGGGCCTGATGGTCGACTTCGAGGTCGTCTCGCTCCCCGAACCCGACCACCCGGCGGTCGGCGAGACCGCCCCCGACTTCACGCGCCCGCTCGCGAACGAGGAATACTGGGAGGACGCGTCGCTGTCGGAGGTCGTCGCCGACGGGGCGACGCTCCTGACGTTCCACCCGATGGACGGCGCGTTCCCGACGACCTACGTCTGGAACGAGTTCGACGACCGCGGCTTCGCCGAGGACGTGCAGGTGGTCGGCGTCTCGATCTCTTCGCCGTACGAACACGAGTCGCTCCTCGACGAGCGGGGGGAGGGGGTTCGGCTCTTTTCGGATCCGGCCGCAGACGTCGCGGCCGCCTACGGCATCGAACACGACCTCGACGGGATGGCCGGCATCACAGAACACCGCCCGGCCGTCTTCCTCCTCGATTCGGACCGGACGGTCCAGTACGCCTGGGTCGCGACGGAGTGGCCCGCGTTCCCGCCGTACGACGAGGTCGAAGCCGCGATCGACGACCACGCCTGACCGACAATGACGGCCTTCGACGACTCGACCGAGACGGCGCTCCGCGAGGCGGCGGCCGCGATCGAAGCGGGAGAGACCGTCGTCTATCCGACGGAGACGGTCTACGGACTCGGCGCCGACGCGACCGACGCCGCCGCGGTGGACCGCGTGTTCGACATAAAGCGGCGCGACCGCGCGAAACCGCTCTCTGCGGGCGTTCCCAGCATCTCGGTCGCCCAGCGGCACACGCGCCCGAGCGAGCGCGCGATTCGATTTATGCGGGCGTTTCTGCCCGGACCGGTCACGGTCGTCGTCGAGCGGGAGCCGTCGCTCCCGGACGCCCTCACCGCCGGGCGCGATCGGGTCGGGGTCCGCATCCCGGACCACGAGGTGGCGCTGTCGCTTTTCGAACGGGTCGCACCCACGCCGGTGACGGCGACGAGCGCGAACCGCAGCGGGTCGCCGAGCGTCACGCGGGTCGAAGCGCTGGATCCCGGCCTCCGCGACGCCGTCGGCGCGGTCGTCGACGCCGGTTCGACGCCGGGGACCGAGAGCACGGTCGTCGATCCCGAACGCAACGTCGTCCACCGACGCGGCGCGATGGCCGACGCGATCGTGGCCTGGCTGGCCGACGAAACGGGAACGGAGCCGGTCGTCGAGGACGGCTGAT
>JBDGUP010000110.1:0-13703 GCA_042215815.1 Haloquadratum sp.
GCCGGGCCGGCGCGGCAGACGTGAAGAACGTCGTTCTCTGATACTGACGGTTGTAACTTTGTACCGGTGCTCGCCGCCCCGTGTCGGCGAGCACTGGTAATACTGTCGGACAGAACTCTGTGACGCGTCTCGGCACCCCGAGGGCCGATCTGATTCACGAACGTCTGTCCGACAGTATCACTTCTGGGAGCATCGGGCTTCCGGTCCGGTGACCCGGCGGTCCGCCGGATCGGGGTAGCGAACCAGCGGTAAACAGTGACAATACACAGTAGAGACAGTAGAGCGCGGTCTGTGGTCTGGCGCTTCGATATAAATCCTACTACCTGCCAACGAGTCACACGAGCGAACCGGAAGACGGCGTGGGGGAGAGATTCAGCTGTCGTTCCCCCTGTCTAGTAACCTTTAACCGATTTAGACCAGTAGTTGGCGTCAAGATGGCGAGCAACAAGATTCTGGGCATCGACCTCGGAACCACGAACAGCGCGTTCGCGGTGATGGAGGGCGGCGATCCGGAGATAATCGTCAACGCCGAGGGAGAGCGGACGACACCCTCGGTCGTCGCGTTCGACGACGGCGAGCGACTCGTCGGCAAGCCGGCGAAGAACCAGGCCGTCAAGAACCCCGAACAGACGGTCGAGTCCATCAAGCGCCACATGGGCGAACAGGACTACACCGTCGAACTCGACGGCGACGAGTACACGCCGGAGCAGGTCTCGGCGATGATCCTCCAGAAGATCAAGCGGGACGCAGAAGACTACCTCGGCGACGAGATCGAGAAGGCGGTCATCACGGTGCCGGCGTACTTCAACGACCGCCAGCGGCAGGCGACCAAGGACGCCGGCGAGATCGCGGGCTTCGAGGTCGAGCGGATCGTCAACGAGCCGACGGCGGCCGCGATGGCCTACGGACTCGACGACGAGTCCGACCAGACGGTCCTCGTCTACGACCTCGGCGGCGGCACCTTCGACGTCTCCGTGCTCGACCTCGGCGGCGGCGTCTACGAGGTCGTCGCGACCAACGGCGACAACGAACTCGGCGGCGACGACTGGGACGAGGCGATCGTGGAGCACCTCGCCGACGAGTTCGAGGCCGAACACGGGATCGATCTCCGCGACGACCGGCAGGCGCTCCAGCGGCTCGAAGACGCCGCCGAGGAGGCGAAGATCGAACTCAGCAGTCGGAAGGAGACGACGATCAACCTCCCCTTCATCACGACGACCGACTCGGGGCCGCTCGACCTCGAAGAGAAGCTGACCCGCGCGAAGTTCGAGTCCCTGACGGCGGATCTCCTCGACCGGACCGTCGGCCCGACCGAGCAGGCGCTCGAAGACGCCGGCTACGACACGTCGGATCTCGACGAGGTCATCCTCGTCGGCGGCTCGACCCGGATGCCGCAGGTCCAAGAGAAGGTCGAAGAGATCACCGGAAAGGAGCCGAAGAAGAACGTCAACCCCGACGAGGCGGTCGCGCTCGGCGCGGCTATCCAGGGCGGCGTCCTCGGCGGCGAGGTCGACGACATCGTCCTGCTCGACGTCACGCCGCTGAGCCTCGGCATCGAAGTCAAGGGCGGGCTCTTCGAGCGGCTCATCGACAAGAACACGACGATCCCGACAGAGGAGTCGAAGATCTTCACCACGGCCGCCGACAACCAGACCTCCGTGAACGTCCGCGTCTTCCAGGGTGAACGCGAGATCGCAGAAGAGAACGAACTCCTGGGCGAGTTCCAGCTCACCGGCATCCCGCCCGCGCCGGCCGGAACGCCCCAGATCGAGGTCACCTTCAGCATCGACGAGAACGGCATCGTGAACGTCGAGGCCGAAGATCAGGGCTCCGGCAACGCCGAGTCGATAACCATCGAGGGCGGCGCCGGGCTCTCCGACGAGGAGATCGAGCGGATGCAAGAGGAGGCCGAAGAGCACGCCGAAGAGGACGAGCGTCGCCGCGAGCGCATCGAAGCGCGCAACGAGGCCGAAAGCGCGGTCCAGCGCGCGGAGACGCTGCTCGACGAGAACGAAGAGAACGTCGACGACGACCTCCGCGAGTCGATCGAAGACCGGATCGAAGACGTCGAAGCGACCCTCGAAGACGAGGACGCGACGAAAGAGGAACTCGAAGAGGTCACAGAGGCCCTCACCGAGGAACTCCAGGAGATCGGCAAGCAGATGTACGAGGCCCAGCAGGCCGCTGGCGGCGCCGGCGGTGCCGGTGCGGCCGGCGGCGCCGGTCCCGGCGGGATGGGCGGTGCTGGCGCCGGTCCCGGCGGGATGGGCGGCGCCGGCGCCGGTGCCGGTGCCGGCGGCAGCGACGACGAGTACGTCGACGCCGACTTCGAAGACGTCGACGACGAGGACACCAACGACGACACGTAATACTGTCGGATCCCCGGGAGGGGGGACGAGTTATCAACGGTTTCGTCCGACAGTATAACTCCCGTCGCGGCGCTTCCGTCCGGCGATTATCGGACGACAAAGGATATTTGTGTGAGTGGGTTCCAATAAGCGAACTGGAATATGACCAAGGCACTCAAAGCATCAGGCTTTCTCGGACTCGCGGTGATGATGGCCGTCGGGCTCCACCAGTTCGTGATCCTGTCCGGCGGCGATCCCGTCCCGCCGTGGATGGTCGGCGGGCACGCCCATCTCGGCGTACTTTCGATCCTCGCCATCGTGATGGGATTCGCCGTCCCGGCGCTCGGCGTGACCGACCGGCTCCGGACCGCCGTCACCGTCCTCTACATCGCCGGCCAGTGGGGGATCCCGGGCGTCGTCTGGCTCGGCGAGGGGCTCGGTCTCTCGTTTTTGCTCCCGACCGCGTTCCTCTGGGGGGGCAGCCTGATCGTCTCGATGCTGATTATGTTTTATGTCACCGTCACCGGCGACGGCGAGACCGAGAGCGGCGGTCCCGCGTCGACTGCGCCCGCGGACGACTGACAATAGACAGTATAGAAACACTTTTTTCGGCTCCGTTCGACCCCCGGATATGCCACTCAGCGAGGACGAATGGGAGTCCGGCAGGCAGTGGGACGACATCGAGCGCGCGGTCGCCGAATTTCTGGACGCCGTCGCGCCGCGGGCGTACGCGGTCGGGGAACTCCACGACCTCCTCGTCGACGGCGGGGTCGTCGTCGCGCCCGAAGACGACACGTGGGACGACGAAGACGACGGGCCCGAAGAAGTAGAGGTCGCCGCGATGGACGTGACAGAGCGCGAGGTGCGGAAGGCAACGACGGACCTCCGCGACGCCGACTACCTCGAATCCAAGCAGGTACAGACCGACGACGGGTTCGTGACCTACTACCGCCGCGCGGACTGCGGGTTCCTGTAGGGCCGCGAGAGACCCATAGAGATGTCTATCTATGCCTCCCTCTGACGGGGAAGGTGGCATATGGACGGGTTTTTACCCCCGGGACCCCGTACCGAAGAGTATGCCTGACGGGCGGGATCGGACCCCCACACCCGGACGCGAGCCGACCCACGAAACGCACACGCCGTCGGACGAAGCGGGCCTCTCCGGCCCAACGGAGAAGTGTGGCGTCGTCGGCGTCGCGCTCGCGGACCGGGCGGCATCGCGCCCCCTGTATTACTCGCTGTACGCGCTCCAACACCGCGGTCAGGAATCGGCGGGCATCGTCACCCACGACGGCTTCCAGCAGCACAGCCACGTCGAGATGGGACTCGTCGGCGACGCGTTCACCGAGTCCGATCTCGACACGCTGAACGGGCAGAACGGGATCGGACACGTCCGGTATCCGACCTCGGGGGGAGTAAACACCTCCTGTGCACAGCCGTTTTCGGTCTCGTTCAAGTCGGGATCCCTGGGTCTCTCGCACAACGGCAACCTCGTCAACGCCGAGGAGATCCGGGCCGAGCTGGCGGATCTCGGCCACGCCTTCACCTCCAACGGGGACACGGAAGTCATCGCACACGACCTCGCTCGCAACCTCCTCGAAGCCGATCTCGTCCGGGCGGTCAAGCGGACGATGGACCGCATCCACGGCTCCTACGCGCTGACGATTATGCACGACGAGACCGTCTTCGGCGTGCGCGACCCGGAGGGGAACCGACCGCTCTGCATCGGCGAACTGGACGACGGCTACGTGCTCGCCTCCGAGTCGGCCGCGATCGACACGCTCGATGGGGACCTCGTCCGGGACGTTCGCCCGGGCGAACTCGTCGTCCTCGAACCCGACGGCTCGGGGTTCGACTCCTATCAGCTCGTCGAGACCGACGGCACGGCCCACTGCTTTTTCGAACACGTCTACTTCGCCCGTCCGGACTCGATCATCGACGACACGCTGGTCTACGAGGCGCGGCGGAACCTCGGACGGAAGCTCTGGAAGGAGTCGGGCGTCGAGACCGACGTGGTGATGCCCGTCCCGGACTCCGGCCGCGCGTTCGCCTCCGGCTACGCAGACGCCGCCGGCGAGACGACCGCCGACGGCGACCCGCGCCCCTCCGAGTCGGATCCGGTCGAGTTCGCCGAGGGACTGATGAAGAACCGCTACGTCGGCCGGACGTTCATCATGCCCACACAGGACGAGCGCGAACGCGCCGTCCGTCTCAAACTCAATCCGATAAAGAGCACCGTCGAAGGGCGGTCCGTCACGATCATCGACGACAGCATCGTTCGCGGGACGACGTCGCGACAGCTCATCTCTCTCCTCCGGGACGCCGGCGCCGAGGAGGTCCACGTCCGTATCGGGGCGCCGCCGATCGTCTCGCCGTGCTATATGGGGATCGATATGGCCTCCCGAGAAGAACTCATCGCCGCCGACCGCTCGGTCGAGGCGATCCGCGAGGAGATCAGCGCCGACAGCCTCGGGTACCTCTCTGTCGACGCCATCGCCGACGTGCTCGGGAAGTCACGGCTGGATCTCTGTCTCGGCTGTGTCACCGGCGAGTATCCATACGACATCGACGGCGAAGAGACAGACCGCGACGTCCAGCGTCCGGAGATCGGCGACGGCGAGCCGGCACGCGCCGACGACTAATAGTGGAGTCTCTCGAACGACCGCCGACGCGGACTACACACAGAAGAGGAAGGGGTTGACGAGTGCCACGCGGTCGCCGTCTTCTAGTTCCGTGTCGAAGCCGTCGAGCGTCTCGTTGAACTTCCCGTTGATCAGGATTCGAGCGTAGGCCCGCGTCTGTTCGCCCTCGGGGTTCTTTCGGAGGTCGCCGGGGACGTCGCCGGCGTCGACGGGCGCCCACCCACGCGTCGCCGCCTCCGTCTCCGATTCGGCGATCACGAGGTCGCGAACCTCGTACTCGTCGAAGAAGGCCTCGGCGAAGTCGCGGAGGGTGTCGCCCTCGAACGTGAACGAGAGCTTCGCGGTCCCGAGCGCGTCGCGAACGTGGCCCGTCGCGCGTACCTCGACGGTCGTCTCCGTCTGCTGCTGTGCTCGTGGCTGCTCGGACTGGGCCATATCGTCGCTACTCTCTCGGGGGCCTTGGTGCTGGTGCCGAATATGTTCGTCTTCGGGGCGGCCGCTCGCCTCGGCTCGTCCAGCGGGATCAGCCGTAGACGACGTACAGCAGCGCGTAGACGACGTCGCCCAGCGAGAACGAGACGAGCCACAGCGAGGCCGCGACCCGTCCGACGCGGCGGTGCAGCGACTCGTAGACCGCCTCGACCGGGCGCGTCACCGCGAGGAGCAAGACGTAGAACACGAGCGGGATACAGACGATCGCGAGGAGGACGTGGATCGCGAGGGTCGGGAGATAGACGAAGCGATAGACCGCCGTGGGTCCCTGGAACTCCGTGGGGCCGTGCAGGACGATCCGATACAGATAGAGGACGAGAAACGCGACGAACAGGCCGAGCGTCGCCAGCATCATCGCCCGATGGCGACGGACGTCCCCCTGTCGGATAGAGTAGACGCCGACGAGGATGGTGACGATCGCTATAGTGCTGAGGACGGCGTTGACGTGCGGGATCGCCTGGAGAACGGTCGCGGACGCTCGGGGGAGCGCCGACGCGGGCACGACGCCGAGCACGGCACCGAACACGGCGGCGAGCGACACGACGGTGAGGACGGCGGTCAGTTCGAGGACGTGGTCCCGGGCGCGCAGCTCCATACGCCAACTACCGGACGGCGCGGTGAAAACAGTGCCGGCTGGACGGGGCGCCGCCGGTGAAAGGAAACTCATTTAAATTACCCCGGACAAGCAGATATTGCACGATACGACACTGCGAGCGTGGGTAGCCAAGCCAGGCCAACGGCGCAGCGTTGAGGGCGCTGTCCCATAGGGGTCCGCCGGTTCAAATCCGGTCCCACGCATCGCACGGCGGCTCGTCCGCCATCGATGCGGGTGCTCTCCCGTCGGGGACACAGCACCCACGCACAATCCTTCCGAACCCACACCGGACAGCGACGCCGGTGTGTCCCGTCCGGTCGACCGTATCCGACCCGGACGGGAGAGGAGTACGTTTTAAACGATGGGGACAGTACGGGGTGCTATGGCCAAGTACTCCACCGACAGCGGCGGAGGCGGTGGCGACGGCGATAGCTGCGAACTCTGCGGTCGGTCGACCGGCGACCTCCGCCGAGCGAACGTCGCTGGCGCGGAACTCCTCGTCTGTTCGGAGTGTGCGCCCCACGACGACGCCCGCAAGCAGTCCGGGGGCGAGTCTGGCTCCGGTTCCCAGTCGGACGAAACGGGACCCTCCCGCCAGAAGCGGGCCGCTCAGCGACAGGCTCGGATGTACGACCGCGCGAAAGGCGACTCCACTCACTGGGAGGAAGAGGGGACAGACTACGAACGCGATCGGCTCCCCTATCTCGTCTCCGGGTACGGCGACCGGGTCGAGACGGCGCGACAGGAGGCGGGGCTGACGACCGAGGAACTGGCGGACGAACTCGGCGTCGACGAGTCTGACCTGGTCGCGGTCGAACAGGGCCGGGCGACGCGGGCCGGCGTCGGCGGGTCGGTGATCCGCGCCCTCGAAGAGCGGTTCGAGATCGACCTGACAGAGGAGTGATCCGCGCGGCGGCGCCACGTCGAACTGCCACCATTTTTGTCTCCCGCCGCCGTCACCGAGTCGTATGCGAACGCGCGCCCCGGCCGAACCGGAGGTACGCGAGTTCACCGCAGAGGTCCTCGACGTCGACGGCCGAACGGTGAGGCTCGATCACACGTATTTCTACGCAGAGAGCGGTGGACAGCCCGCAGACCGAGGGACGATCGGCGGCATCCGCGTCGTCGACGTCCAGGACGACGGCGACGCAGTCCGGCACACGCTCGCCGCGTCGCCGGAGTTCGAGTCGGGCGCGGACGTCACCGGACTCATCGACGACGACTTCCGCACGTACTGTATGCGGGCCCACACGGCGAGCCACCTGCTCTACGGCGCCGGCCGGCGGGTGCTCGAGGACCTCGGCTACGGCGGGTTCGACATCTCCGAGGAGAAAGTCCGGGTGGACTTCGCGACCCCGACGGACATCGACGACGAGACGCTCGTCGAACTCGAACGCCTGACGAACCGGGCGGTGTGGGACTCTCGAGACGTGATCTGGCGGGAGGTACCGACCGAGGAAGCCACAGAGCGGGAGGACGTCGCGTTCAACACCAAGACCGAAGAAGGCGTGATGGCGGACGCAGACACCGTACGGATCGTCGACATCGAGGGCTGGGACGTCGCCGCCTGCGGCGGCACCCACGTCTCGAACACTCGCGTGGTCGGTCCGGTGACCGTCCTCGATCGCTCGAATCCCGGCGAGGGACTCACCCGCGTCGAGTTCGCGGTCGGCCCGAGCGGCATCGACCGCCGGGCCGAGCAACATCGGGCCGTCCGCGAGACGGCGGCGACGCTCGGGACGGGCGTCGACGACCTCGCGTCGACCGCGGCGGCCGTCAAAGCCGAGCGCGACGACCTCGAAGCGCGGATCCAGGATCTCCAGCGGGCGGCTATCGAGACAGCGATAGAGGAGTTCGAGACCCTCGAAAAGGCCGGAACCGTCTGGCGGACCGGCGTGCTCGACGACCCCGATCCGAACGACGCCGGCGAGGCGGCGAAGCAACTCGTCGGCGACGAGGAGGTGATCGCCGCCGTCGGAAGCGGCGACCGTCCCTACGTGGTCGTCGCTGCCGGTTCCGAGAGCGGCGTTCACGCCGGCAACGTGGTCGACGACGTGACCGACGTCTACGGCGGCGGTGGGGGCGGCGGCCCGCCGTTCGCCCAAGGCGGCGGACTCGACGCCGATCCGGAGGCGGTCCTCGATACCCTCCGCGAATGGACCCCAGCGGCGTGATACTGACGGGTGCTCTCGGTTCTGTCCGAAGCACCTTTTCTCGTCGGACCCGTAGAGGCGGTGATGGGAAGTCGTTCACGACCGGAGCCGAACCGGCCGCTCTCGGCGTACGACGCCGTCGTCTGGGACCTGGACGGCACGCTCGTCCGGTTGTCCGTCGACTGGGAGGAGGTGACCGGCGACGTCGCCGAACTGTTCGACGCCCACGGCGTCGACGCGTCGGACGTCGACCTCTGGGAGATGTTGCACCTCGCCGACGAGTCGGGGCTCCGCGAGGAGGTCGAATCTGTCATCGCGGCGCACGAACGGGCGGGTGCAGAGCGCTCGCGGCGACTGTCCCACGCCGATGTTGTCGGGGAGTTTCGGACCGAAGGCGTCTGCTCTCTGAACGCCGAGAACGCCTGCCGGACCGCGCTCGACGTGCACGGGCTGTCGGCCCACGTCGACGCCGTGGTCGGCCGCGATACTCTCGCGACGCAGAAACCGGATCCGGAGCCGCTTCTCGAAACCCTCCGCCGGATGGGCGTCGGGCCCGACGAGGCGGTGTTCGTCGGCGACTCCGAACGGGACGCGGAGGCGGCGCGACGAGCCGGCGTCGCGTTCCGGTATGCCGACGGCGAGGGGGGATAGACCGGGGCCGATCGATACGGACGGGCGAACAGGCGACACTCGGCCGTCGCGAGACGATGTGTCGCACTCCCGCGTCACGTCCCGCGGCGCTCCTCAACGCACGTCGGGTGTCGTCCCGTTTTCGTATATAAATAGCCGGCCGGCTTAAGTCGCTGTATCCCCGATATCGACCCACCCAACGATGAGTTATCCGGTCTGGTACTATACTGTCGGACGAACGTCCTGATACTCCTGGGGATCCCCCGGAGGGGAGACGAGCGTCTCAACGGTTTCGTCCGACAGTATACTGCCCCACTGCGGCGCCGTCGCCGAGTTCCACCGCGAGGGCTACCTCGACGACAAGTCGGTGACGCCGTATCCGCTCGCGGGGTGGGAGTACGTCGATCCGAGCGGGGATATCGCGTCCGCTGATAATGACGGGGTTCGGTTCGTCTGTGGCGAGACCGACCACGAGCGAGTCCGTTGGACCGGCGGGCGGGGTCGAGACAGACGACGTCGTGGACCCGAACGCAGAGACCCCTTGCGGTCGGGCGTTCTACCCCTCTTTCGTTCGGTTCGAGGCGACCTCGCTCACGCGACCGCGTCGTAGGCGTCTTCCATCACGTCGAGCGCCTCGCGCAGCGACGCCTCGTCGGTCGCATACGAGAGCCGTGCGTAGCCGTCGCCGTTTTCGCCGAACGCCGCTCCGGGGACGACGATGACGCCGCGGTCGAGACACTCCTCGACGAACCCCTCGGGGACCTCTGGCATGCAGTAGAACGCGCCACGGGGCGTCGGCACGTCGAGACCGATGTCTTCGAGCCCCTCGACGACGATGTCGCGTCGCTCGCGGAACGAGGCGGTCATCTCGGCGACGAGGTCCTGCGGTCCGGTCAGGGCGGCCTCGGCGGCGTACTGCGACGGCGCCGCGGCGCAGGCCTGGGCGTACTGGTGGACGCGGAGCATCCGCTCGATCCGGCGCGTCGACGCCGTGACCCAGCCCAGTCGCCAGCCCGTCATCGAGTAGAGCTTCGAGGCGGAGTTGACCACGACGACGTTGTCGGTGTCGGCGTGCTCCATCGGCGAGCGGAACTCGCCGTCGAAGACCGTGTACTCGTAGACCTCATCGGAGATACAGAGCACGTCGTGTTCGTCTGCGATGCGGGCGAACGCCTCGACGTCTTCGGGGGGCGAGACCGCGCCGGTCGGGTTTCCGGGGCTGTTGACCACGAACGCGGCGGTGTCGTCGGTGATCGCCGCTTCGATCGCCGCGGGGTCGATCGTCAGGTCCTCGCGGAGCGGGACGGGAACGGGCGTGCCGCCGGCGAGTCTGGTCAGCGCGTCGTAGGAGACGAAGCCGGGATCGGGGATGATGACCTCGTCGCCGGCGTCGACGTGGGCTTCGAGCGCGACGTGGAGCGCCTCGGAGCCACCGGCGGTCGCGATCACGTCGTCGGGGTCGACGTCGATCCCCTGATCGCGCGCGTGCTTGTCGGCGATGGCCTCGCGGAGCGACGCGAGCCCCTTGTTCTCGGTGTAGCCGTCGGCTTTCCCGTCCCGGATCGCCTCTGCGGCCGCATCTCGCGCGTGTACCGGCGCCGAGAAGTCCGGCTGGCCCAGCCCGAGGTTGATCGCGTCCTCGCCCGCGGCCTCGAACACCTCGCGGATGCCGCTGATCGACACCTGCTCGACTCGATCCGAAAAGTGCGTCATACTCCCGCTGGCGTCGGCCACCGAATTGAGGCTTTTCCTTCCCGGCCGCGCGATCCCGCCGAGAGTTGCGGAGGCCGACGAAACGCGGGTCTTGTTTCCGGTATCTCTGACGACACTCGGGGCGCTCTGGAGACGCGATCGGGTCCGCTGGAACGCTCGTATCCGCCGGATTCGATCTCGTCGGGCGTCGAGCGTCGGTGCGAGGTTCGCCGCGTGCGCGGCGTAAATACGTGGTGGAAACCAAGGGACGGTGATGAGTGAGGACTCGACGAACGAGCGATCGATGGTTTCTCGACGGCAGTTCCTGCAGACGACCGCCGCCACGTCGGCGGCGGGGCTCGCGGGCGTCGCCGGCTGTGCCGGGGGCGGGACCGGCGGCTCCCTCGATGAGATCCGCGTCGCGTATATGCCCATCTACCCGGATATGCAGTACTTCGTGATGGACCAGGAGGGCTATCTCGACGAGCTGTCGGCGACGGTGGAAGGCGAGGTGTTCTCCGACGGCCCGAGCATCGTCCAGGCCTCTGCGACCGGCGACTT
The DNA here is from genome assembly GCA_042215815.1 of Haloquadratum sp. Taxonomy (GTDB): domain Archaea; phylum Halobacteriota; class Halobacteria; order Halobacteriales; family Haloferacaceae; genus Haloquadratum. The sequence continues at coordinate 11,114 of JBDGUP010000110.1, forward strand.
CGAGGTGATGATGTTCGGGATCGTTCCGGCGATGATCGTGATGGACAAGGGAATTCCCTCGAAGATCACCGCCGCCAACATCCAGAACGCGATGGAGATCCTCGCTCACGACGACTTCGCGGCGATCTGGGAGGAGGCCTCTTCGGGCGCCGAGGCGTTCGACCGCTTCGAGAAAGCGCGGGGTCGGAAGTTCACGTTCGGGACGTTCCCGCCGGGGTCGGTGCCGGACATCCTCCTCCGCTACTGGCTCTCGGAGGTCGTCGGCGTCGATCCGGCGTCCGCCGTGAACATCACGCCGCTCGGCGGCGCCGGTCCCGTCCGGCAGGCGCTCCTCGCGGGCGAGATCGACGGGACCTCGATTATGGAGCCGGTCCCGACCATCGCGGAGGTGAAAGGAGCGCCGTATCAGTCGATCGCGTGGGCGGGCGACTTCATGCCCGGCCAGCCCGCGGCGGTCACGCTGATGCACGACCGGCTCCGCGAGGACAACCCCGAGCAGGCGCGGGCCTTCGTCAGACAGCACCGGCGCGCGACGACGTTCGCCGAGGAGAACCCCGACCGGGCCGCCCGGGACGCGAGCGCCGTGATCGGGCCTTCGACCCTGCCCGAGAAGATCGCACGGGAGGCGATGGACTCGCGCGCCTCGGACTTCATCACGGACCCGCACAAGATCGCAGACGGCGCGGCGGTCTTCTCTGAGTACGCCGCGCAACTGGGCAAGATCGGCGAGCCGCTCTCGAACGAGCAGCTGTTCGACTTCGGGGTCTACGACGCGCTATGAGCTTCGAGACCGGATCGGCGACGGACGCGGCGGAGACCGGATCGACGGGGGACGCGACGGACGCGACGACGGGGCGCGAACGGGCAGACGAGTCGACCGAGGCCGCGTCCGTCGGCGTCTTCTCGGATCTCGACGCGGCGAGCCTTGCCTACGGCGCCGTCGGAACGACCGCCTTCCTCGTCGTCTGGCAACTGGCGGCGATGGCGGTCGGGCGGACGTACCTGCTCCCCTCGCCGGTCGAAGTCGCGACCGCCTTCGCCGTCGAACTCACCGCGCCGGCGACGTTCACGGTCCCGTTCGTCGGCGTCGCGGTCCCGGCGACACGGCTCACCGCGAACCTCGCACAGAGCCTGCTGCACTACGTTCCCGGACTCGTCGTCGGGAGCACCCTGGGCGTCGCACTCGGCGTCGCGATGGGGTGGAGCGGGCGGATCGACGACGCGCTCACGCCCGTCACGCGCTTCCTGCGGCCGATCCCGCCGCTGGCGTGGATCGTCTTCGCCATCGTCTGGATCGGCATCGGCCACGGCGGCGCGGCATTCATCGTCGGCATCGGTGCCTTCTGGATCAACTTCTACAACGCCTACGCCGGCGTCGAGGGCGTCTCGACCCACCTCAAGGAGGTGGCCGCCAGCCTCGGCGTCGACGACGACGTCACGATGATCCGCAAGGTGATCCTGCCGGCGGCGACGCCGTCGATCACGACCGGGCTCCGGACCAGCATCGGTCAGTGCTGGATGATCGTCGTCGCGGCCGAACTGTTCGGCGCGCCCGGCGTCGGCTACCAGATCATCAACGCCGCCCAGAACCTCGCGACCGACGTGAGCGTGGCGTATATGGCCGTGATCAGCCTCGTGTTCCTGGTGAGCGACGGGGCGTTCCGCCGCGTCGAACGGAGGGTGCTCGAATGGCGGGAGTGAGCGACGACGCGCCGAACGTCGTCGTCGACGGCGTCCGCAAGGTCTACGCGTCCGAGCGCCAGCGGGTCGAAGCGCTCTCGGACGTGAACTTCGCCGTCGCCGAAGGCGAGTTCGTCTGTCTCGTCGGCCCGTCCGGCTGTGGCAAGACGACCCTCTTCCGGACGATCGCGGGGCTCGAGGCGCCCACCGCCGGCGAGATCCGCCTCGACGGCGAGCCGGTCACCGGTCCCGGGACCGATCGGGGGATGATCTTCCAGGAGTACGGGCTCTTCCCCTGGCGGACCGTCCGCGGCAACGTCGCGTTCGGGCTCGAAGAACAGGACGTCCCCGAGTCCGAGCGGACCCGCCGCGTCGAGGAGATGCTCGAACTGGTCGGGCTCTCGGAGTTCGCCGACGCCTACCCGAAGGAACTCTCCGGCGGGATGAAACAGCGCGTCGGGATCGCCCGCGCGCTCGCGGTCGACCCGGAGATCCTGCTGGCTGACGAGCCGTTCGGGAGCGTCGACGCACAGACGCGGGATATGCTCCACGACGAACTCCTCCGCATCTGGGACGAGACCGGGAAGACGGTCCTCTTCGTCACCCACGACGTCGAAGAGGCGGTAAAGCTCTCCGACCGCGTGGTCGTGATGGCGGCCGACCCCGGCCGCGTCCGCGAGGTCGTCGACGTCGGCCTCGATCGGCCGCGCGAGCGGACCGACGCCGCGTTCGCCGAGTACGTCGAGCGGATCCGCGGCCTGATCGGCGAGTGATAACGACGGTTGTATACTGCCGGACGAAACCGTTGATAACTCGTCCCCCCTCCGGGGGATACCCAGGCGTATCAGGACGTTCGTCCGACAGTATAGTCTCTTACCAGTGCTCGCCGACACGGGGCGGCGAGTACCGG
>JBDGUP010000071.1:0-13630 GCA_042215815.1 Haloquadratum sp.
ATGACGAGCGAGCGGGGGATCGAAATCTTCGGCGACTACGAGCACCACGACGAGGTGCTCGATCGCATCTTCGAGGTCGGAGAGCAGTACGGCCTCCGGCAGGTCGGCAACAAGGCCTACATCACCACCGGGATCGAGCTGGCGTGGATCCCGCTCCCCCTGCCCGCGGTGTACGACAGCCCCGAGATGCGCGAGTACCGGGAGTGGCTGCCGATGGAGTCGATGGAGGCGAACTTCGTGCTCGGAGGGAGCTACGTCTCCGAGGACATCACGGACTACTACGCGACCCTCGGCGGGATGGGATACGACCACATCGCCACCTTCGATCACGACTTCGTCGGCCGCGAGGCGCTCGAAGAGAACGAGGAACTCCTCGAGGGCGAACAGAAGGTCACCTTCATCATCGACGACGAAGACGTCCTGAAGGTCTGGGGATCGCTGCTGGAAGAAGGCGACACGTACGAGTATATGCATCTGCCCGAGATGGTGTTCCACTCGGAGCTCTCCCGGTACGACGAGATCCGGAAGGACGGCGAGACGGTCGGAATGGCCAAGCACACGGACTACAGCTACAACGAGCGCGAGGTCGCCTCGCTCGGATGGATCGACGCCGAATACGCCGAGCCCGGTACGAGGGTCACGATGCGCTGGGGCGAACCCGACACCGGAAAAGAGCAGGTCGAACCGCACGTGATGACCGAACTCGACGCGACGGTCGCACCGGCGCCGTATATGAAGAAAGACCGCGAGAAGGCGTTCTCACAGTCACAGTAGGGCGATCCGACGCCGCGAGCGGTTCACTCTTCGGTCGTCGTCTCTTCGATGTCGATCTCGCCCTCGTAGATGGCGGCGCCGTCCTGGGCGACCTGCCGCGCGAGGACGGCGCACTTGATCCGCATCGGCGAGATCTCGACGCCGAGCATCTCCGTGACGTCGTCGGTGTCCATCTCGTCGAGTTCCGACAGCGTCATCCCGCGGAGGCGCTCGGAGAGCATACTCGCGGAGGCCTGACTGATCGCACAGCCGTCCCCGGTGAACGACACGTAGTCGATCGTCTCGTCGTCGTCTTCGAGTCTGATCTGCATCGTGATCGTATCGCCGCAGGAGGGGTTCTCCCCCGTGTGAGTGAAGTCCGGATCGGACATCTCTCCCTTGTTCCGGGGGTTCTTGTAGTGATCCAGGATCTGCTGGCGATACATATCCGAGCCCATTCCCATCGTTGGGAGGGCGTACGGCTGTGTCGCGCAAAAGGGTTCCGCCGTCCCCCAGTAGACGACCCGCTGTGGCGAACTGCCGCCGCCCCGGCCGCGCCGCCGCTACTCGTCGTCCCAGTAGTCGACCTCGTCGTCGATGTCGTAGTACCCCTGGAGCGTCCGATCGTCTGTGCCGCCCGGCGCCGCGCCGGCGTAGACGCCGAACTTCCCCATCTCGGGATAGACCGTGACGTCTGGGTCGCGCATCGTCGAGACCATCAGGTACCGGAGCGTGTCGTCGGTGTCGTTGACGACCTGGTGGCCGCCCTCCTCGGTCGCCGGCAGCGCGACGTAGTCGCCCGCGGTCAGTTCCAGGTCGTCGTCGCGGAGGCGGAGGCGTCCGCTCCCGGCGAGGACGTAGATCGCTTCCGCGTTCCCCGTGTGGTAGTGATACGGCCACGCCCGCTTTTCGGGCGGCAGTTCGTACAGGCTACAGCCGATGTCGTCGGCGTCGACCGCGGCCGAGAGCTGCTTTCGGCGGAACGCCTGGTCGCCGTGGTCGTACTCCCGCCACTCGAGGTCGGATTCGTTGACTTTCATCGACGGGGGGACGTCCGTCACCCGGCGTCATAGGCGTTGTCGTCGCCGTCTCGGGTGGTCCCCAGCCGCGTCCACTTCTTTTCTACGTCGCGGTTCGCGACGACCACCGTGTCGCCGTCGGCGTTCCGGAACCGGGTCTTCCGCAGTTCGATGGCCTCGACGGTCCCGGTCACCGGGTCCGATTTCACCTCGTCGCCGGAGTTGAAATCGGGGTCGCGGAGGAGGTAGACGCCCGCGACCGTGTCGGCGATCATATTCGACAGCGCGTAGGAGACGCCGAGCGCGACGAAGCCCGCGGCGGTCCCGAGGCTCGCGGCGATCTCGCCCATCTCGAAGATCTTCAGGAGCGTCAGCGCGGCGCCGAACCACAGGAAGACGTTCGCGATCGCGATGCCGAGGTCGACGACGAGTCCCTGGTCGTCGGGGTAGACGGCGTCGAGCGCCCGTCGAAGCACGCCGACGAGCAGTCGAATCGCGACGTACGCGACCGCGAGGAACGCGAGCCCCGACAGCACCTTCGGCGCGGCCGCCTGGATACCGGCGCCGAACTCGGTGAGCGTCTGCTGGACGGTGTCGACGAGGAATCCGGTGACAGTGAGCATCGGTGCCGGACCGACGGGAGAGCCGTACTAAGAAGTTCGGACGCGGCCGAGAGAAGAGATGGGGAGCGACGCGGCAGAACCGGGAGCGGTACACAGCGACAATACCCCGTCTCACCCGAACAGCTGCCGCGCGTCGTCGACGGCCTCGACGAGCGTGTCGATCTCGTCTTTCGTGTTGTAGATGTAGAACGAGGCGCGCGTGGACGCGGGAACGCCGAGTTTGTCGTGCAGCGGCTGGGTGCAGTGGTCGCCGGCCCGGATGGCGACGCCGTGGTCGTTGAGGATGCTAGAGAGGTCGTGGGCGTGGACGTTTTCGAGGTTGAACGAGACGAGACCGCCGCGGTCGTCGCCCGGCGGGCCGTAGATCTCGACGTCGTCGAACGCCGAGAGTTCCTCGTAGGCGTACTCCGCGAGGATCTCCTCGTGCGCCTGGACGTTCTCCATCCCGACGTCTTCGAGGTAGTCGATCGCGGCGTCCAGCCCGATCGCCTGGGCGATCGCGGGCGTACCGGCCTCGAACTTCCAGGGGAGGTCCTCCCACGTCGAGTCCTCGTAGGAGACGCTGCGGATCATCTCGCCGCCGTAGAGGTACGGCTGCATCTCTTCGAGGAGGTGTTCTTTCCCGTAGAGGACGCCGATCCCGGTCGGTCCGAGCATCTTGTGGCCGGAGAAGGCGAAGAAGTCGGCGCCCAGCGCTCCGACGTCGACCGGCCGCGTCGGGACCGACTGCGCGCCGTCGACGAAGATGTACGCGCCGTGGTCGTGTGCCAGGTCGGCCAGTTCCGCGACGGGGGCGATCGTCCCGAGCGTGTTCGAGACGTGGACGGTCGAGACCATCGCGACCGAGTCGTCGATCAGTTCGGCCGCGTGATCCATATCCAGCCGGCCGTCGTCGCCGACGCGGATGTACTCGATGCTCGCGCCGGTCTTCTTCGCGATCTGTTGCCAGGTGACGAGCGAGGCGTGGTGTTCCATCTCGGTCAGGACGACGGTGTCCTCGGGACCGAGTTCGGCGAGCCCCCACGCGTAGGCGACGAGGTTCATCGACTCGGTGGTGTTCTTCGTGAAGACGATCTCTTCTCGCCCCTCGGCGCCGACGAAGTCGGCGACGCGGTCGTGTGCCTCCTCGTAGGCCACGGAAGCCTCCTGGCTCAGGTGGTGGATGCCCCGGTGGACGTTCGAGTTGTAGCCGTAGTAGTACTCGACGATGCGCTCGACGACGGATTTCGGGGTCTGGCTCGTCGCGGCGTTGTCGAGGTAGACCAGCGGCTGTGTGTCCTCCGGTCCCTCGCCCGGCGTCTCGATGTCGCCGCCGACCGTCCGATCGAGGACGGGGAAGTCCTCGCGGATCGACGACACGTCGATCGGATACGGTTCTTGGGTTCCCATTGAGTCCCGATAGACGTCCCAGGACTAACACGGCTTCGGTCGGGGCAGGCCTCATAATGTCCATACACATATGTGTTTCTCATCGGATTTATATTGGATTTATATAACCTATTCGGCAGATATGCTGACTATATTTTGTGTATTTCCGCAGTTTAGACCAAAAAGCAATACTTATTGCCGCGCGATTTTCGATTCGGCAGTATGAACGACGAGACCGCAGAGACGGTTCGGCGCCTGCTCCGGAGCGTCCTGGAGACCACAGACGACGCGGAGGTGCACTACAAACTCCGGACGGCGCTGCAGCTCCTCGACATCCACCGAAACGAGGTCAATCGACTGAAAGACGCCGCAGAGCGCGACGAGGACCTCCACGAGCGGCTCCGCGAGCTGGGATACCTGGAGTGATACTGATTACTCTCGTCTCTTCCCGCCGACCGCCGTCAACGGAGGTGGCGCTCGCCGGTGCAAAGTGAGAGTAATCAGTATGACGGCGCACGAACGCCGGAGGTGACTCGGCGGCAGCACCGCCCGCGGCGGCGTGTCACATCCAGAGCAGTTGTGCGTGCATCGTGCCGTCGACGACGAGGACCCGATCCTCGTCGACGATGCCGGCCTCGACGGCGACGCCGACCGCGCGCTCGCCGACGAGGTTGGCGACGCTGGCCCGCGTGAGGCTGTCGACGACGGTCGCCTCGTCGGCCTCGGCGGCCTCTTCGCCGCCGTAGAACTCCTCTGTCACGTCGAGGGAGACCCCGCCCTCGGTGTAGGTCTCGCCCAGACACTCGGGGTCGCAGACGGAGACGAGCAGTCCCTCGTTGGTCTGTCGTTCGCGGAGCAGCATCACCGGTTCTGTCTGAGTTCGTCTTCGCGGTCCTGTATCAGTTCCTGTTCGCGTTCGGCCCGCAGTTCCTCGGCCTGCTCTTGGACCTCTTCGGCCTCGTCCTCGCGCCCGAGTTCTTCGAGTGCCATCGCCTTCTCTTCGAGGACGTCGGCGTTCCGCATCCCGAGGCGGATCGCGTTGTCGAAGGCGTTGACGGCCTCCTCGTTCAGGCCGCGCTCGCGGAGGAAGAACCCGCGGTTGTACCACGCCTGGGGGAAGCGCGGATCGATCTCCACCGCGCGCTCGGCGTGGTGGAGCGCCTCCTCGGTCTCGCCGGCGTTCCACAGCGCGTACGCGAGGTTCGTCTCGGCCGACGCCGCGTGCTCGGAGTCGTCGTCGATCCGGAGCGCCTCGCGGTAGGCGCCGATGGCCTCGTCCCACTCTTCCAACTCGGCGTGGGCGGCGCCCTTGTTCACCCACGCCTCCTGGGCGTCGAGCGAGTCCTCCTCGGCGAACCGGGCCGCGCGCTCGAACGTCTCTGTCGCCTCCTCGAAGCGGTTGATCTGCATGTACGAGAGGCCGACGTCGACGAGTTTCTCGACGTCGACCTGGTCGGCGGCGACGTTCCGCCGGTCGAGTTCGTCGGTGACGACCCGGCTGTCGACGGGGTCGACCGTCGTCGGATCGACTTTCAGCTCCGGGGGGTCGAGGCTGAACTCCTCGTAGTCCTGGTCGAACCCCTGACCCGAGGAGAACTCGTGGTCGTCTCGCTCGCCGTCTGTCATACCGCCGAATTTGGTGTGCGGACGGTTAAGCACTGCGCGTCGGAGAGAGGGCGAACCGGCCGAACGAAAACCGGCGGCGGGAGACCTGTGCGAGGGGGCGCCGCCGACGACCGGCACCGCTTTTGCTCGCGGCGCACGTAGCTCGCGTATGCGCCTCTTCGTCAGCATCGACCTCCCGGACCGGCTCGCAGCCGCCGTCGAGGACGCCCAGGAGCGATTCAGGGACGCCGACGGACTCCGCTTCGTCGAGCCCGAACAGGCCCACCTCACGCTCTCGTTCCTCGGCGAGACCGACCCGGAGCGGATCGACGAGATCGAGGCCGCGCTGGAACGCGCCGTCGACGAGGCGGGCGTCGATCCGTTCGACCTCAGGGTGGGCGGGTTCGGCGTCTTCCCCTCGCTGGAGTACATCAGTGTCGTCTGGGCGGGCGTGCGAGAAGGCGGCGGCGCCGCGGAGACGACGCGGCTCGCCGCCGCGGTCGAGTCCGAACTCACAGACCTCGGCTTCGAGGGCGACGACCACGAGTTCACCCCGCACGTCACGATCGCACGGATGGACGACGCGCGGGGGAAAGAACTCGTCCAGCGGGTCGTGCGCGAGACCGACCCCGACCTGGGATCGTTCCGCGTCGAGGAGGTTCGCTTGAAAGAGAGCACGCTCCGGGCGGACGGGCCGGAGTACGAGACGGTCGCGGCGTTCGAGCTGTGATACTGTCCATCGTCGGCGTGTACCGCTATAGTAGCGTTTGCAACTGGTTGCTCATCCGATCGCACGCCCACGCCGTCGCGCGATCGAGTGAGCGAAGACGTGCAAACGCTACTATCGTGCGCCACCCCGTTCCGGCGAACCAGCGGTACTGACCGACAGTATATCAGGAGCCGCGCTCGCACGGCGGCGGCGCAGAAGGAACAAGATTTTATGCGATCCCGAGGTACTGACGACTACTATGAGCAAGAAATCCAAGGCCAAGAAGAAGCGCCTGGCCAAGCTGGAGCGCCAGAACTCGCGCGTTCCGGCCTGGGTGATGATGAAGACGGACATGGAAGTCACGCGAAACCCCAAGCGCCGCAACTGGCGGCGGAGCGACACCGACGAGTAAGTACCGATGAGCGCCAGCGACTTCGAAGAACGCGTCATCACGGTACCGCTCCGGGACGTCAAGGCGGTTCCGGCTCACGAGCGAGCCGGCAAGGCGATGTCCCTCATCAGAGAGCACCTCGCACAGCACTTCAAGGTGGACGAAGAGGCCGTCCGGCTGGATCCCTCGCTCAACGAGACGGTCTGGGCGCAGGGGCGCCAAAAGCCCCCGAGCAAGCTCCGCGTCCGCGCCGCCCGGTTCGACGAGGACGGCGAGTCCATCGTCGAGGCGGAGCCCGCGACGTAACGTGCTCCGCGCCTCCTTCGCCGGATCGTCCTACGTGGGCGTCTTCGCCCGCGCGACCGACCGCGTGCTCGTCGTCCGCACGGACGCTGACGCCGACGTCGTCGACGCGATGGCCGACGAACTCGACGTTCCCGCCGTCGCGACCACCGTCGGCGGCTCCGGCACCATCGGTGCGCTCACGGCCGGCAACGAGAACGGCATCCTCGTCACGAGCCGGGCGACCGAGCGCGAAAAGGAGGCCATCGAATCCGCCGTCGACGTTCCCGTCGCGGAGCTTCCGGGCCGCATCAACGCCGCCGGCAACGTCGTCCTCGCGAACGACTACGGCGCGTACGTCCACCCCGACCTCTCGGACGAGGCCGTCGACGCCGTCGAATCGACGCTCGGCGTGCCGGCGGCGCGGGGCGAACTCGCGGACGTGCGGACGGTCGGCACCGCCGCCGTCGCGACCAACGAGGGCGTCCTCTGTCATCCGAAGTCGCGAGAGCCGGAACTCGAAGCCCTCGAATCCCACCTCGACGTGCGCGCAGACATCGGCACCGTCAACTACGGCGCGCCGCTCGTTGGCTCCGGTCTCGTCGCCAACGAGAACGGGTACGTCGTCGGCGAGGACACGACCGGCCCCGAGCTGACGCGGATCGAAGAGACGCTGGGCTATCTGGAGTGACGATACAGGGGGCGTGATAATGACGGGAGCGCCCGCCGGTGATCGTTCGCGCGGTCGACGAGCGTCTCCCGTTCTGAGTTCCGGTTTCGCGGCCCGACGCCCGCCGAATCGGGGAGTCGGAGTAGGAAGATACTTCCCGCTCGCTCGGGAATCACTCGGTATGAGTCAGTTTGTAGTGAGCGGCCGGTTCCAGAGCCGCGACGGATACAACGAGTTCGAGACGGACGTCGAGGCTCCGAACGCGGACGTCGCCCGCGAGCGGGTCTATGCGAACATCGGCAGCCAGCACAACCTGAAGCGGACCCAGATCGAGATCGACGAGGTCGGGGAGGTGTCCGCCGTATGATGGGCGGCGGTCAGCAGCAACTCCAGCAGCTCTCGCAGGAACTGCAGGCGATCGACGAGGAGATCGAGGCGCTGGAAGCCGAGGTCGAGACACTCCAGACCGAACAGAGCGAGATCGACGAGGCGGAAGAAGCGATCGAGACGCTGGAGACCGGCTCGACCGTGCAGGTCCCGCTCGGCGGCGGCGCCTACGTCCGCGCCGAAGTCCAGGACATCGACGAGATCATCGTCGACCTCGGCGGCGACTTCGCGGCCGAGCAGCCGGCCGACGACGCGATCGACGCGCTGGAGGCCAAGAAGGACGCCCTCGACGACCGCATCGCTGAGGTCCGCGAGGAGATCGCCGAACTCGAATCGGAGAGTTCCGAACTCGAACAGCAGGCCCAGCAGATGCAACAGCAGATGCAGCAACAGCAGATGCAGCAGATGCAGCAACAGCAGATGCAGGGCGAAGACGAAGACGAGTAGGGCAACAGCAATGTTCGACGGACTGAAGGAGAAGCTCAACAGTTTTCGCGAGGACGTCGAGGAGACGGCCGAAGAGAAGGCAGAACCGCAATCGGCGTCGGAATCGGCGTCTACGGCCGTCGCGGCCGAGGCCGGGACCGAGACCGAGACCGAGGCCGAGACCGACACCGAGGCCGAGACCGAGGCCGAGACCGACACCGAGACCGAGCGTGACGCGGCCGCCGTCGAGGAGGCCACAGAAGACACTGCTGCGAGCGGCGGCGAGGCCGAGACCCTCGCGTCCGAGGAGGCCGCCACCGCGCTCGACGACGAGGCCGATGCGCAGTCGGGGGCCGGCCGCTTCAAGCGCGCGGCGGCGCTGGCGACGGGCAAGGTCATCATCGAGGAGGACGACCTCGAGGGGCCCCTGTGGGACCTGGAGATGGCGCTGCTGGAGAGCGACGTCGAGATGAACGTCGCCGAGGAGATCCTCGACACCGTCCGCGAGAAGATGATCGGCGAGACGCGCGCCCAGGTCGAGACGACCGGCGAACTCGTCGAAAACGCCCTCCACGACGCGCTCTACGACGTGATAAGCGTCGGACAGTTCGACTTCGACGAGCGCGTCCGGGCCGCCGAAAAGCCCGTGACGATCGTCTTCACCGGCGTCAACGGCGTCGGCAAGACCACGACGATCGCGAAGCTCGCCCGCTACTTCGAATCGCAGGGGCTCTCTGTCGTGATGGCGAACGGCGACACCTACCGCGCCGGCGCGAACGAGCAGATCCGAGAGCACGCCGAGAACCTCGACACGAAGCTCATCAGCCACGAGCAGGGCGGCGATCCCGCGGCAGTGCTGTACGACGCCGTCGAGTACGCCGAGGCCAACGGCGTCGACGTCGTCCTCGGCGACACCGCCGGTCGGCTACACACCTCGAACGACCTGATGAGCCAACTGGAGAAGATCGACCGGGTCGTCGAGCCCGATATGACCCTGTTCGTCGACGAGGCGGTGGCGGGCCAAGACGCCGTCGAGCGCGCGAAGAAGTTCAACGACGCCGCCGAGATCGACGGCGCGGTCCTCACGAAGGCCGACGCGGACTCCAACGGCGGCGCGGCCATCTCGATCGCGTACGTGACCGGCAAGCCGATCCTCTTTCTCGGCGTCGGCCAGGGCTACGACGATCTCGAACGGTTCGACCCCGAGGGGCTGGTCGATCGCCTCCTCGGCGAGGCGGAGTAGTCGGCCGGTCGTCCGGTGGCCGGTCGTCCGGTGGCCGGACGCCACGGTGTTCATACTGATCAGGCCATAGAAGAGGTCACAAAGCCTTTACTGGCCTGACGGCGTAGGTAGGCGTAATGGTACTCGATAATCTGGGGAGTTCCCTCCGCAGCAGCCTCGACAAACTGCAGGGGAAGTCCCGCCTCGACGAAGAGGACGTCGAGGAGATCGTCAAGGAGATCCAGCGGTCTCTGCTCTCTGCGGACGTCGACGTCAGCCTCGTGATGGACCTCTCCTCGTCGATCGAAGAGCGTGCCCTAGAAGAGGAGCCGCCGGCCGGCACGCCCGCCCGCGATCACGTCCTCAAGATCGTCTACGAGGAACTCGTCGATCTGGTCGGCGACTCCACGGAGATCCCGCTGGAGCCACAGACGATCCTGCTCGCCGGACTCCAGGGCTCCGGGAAGACCACCTCCGCGGCCAAGATGGCGTGGTGGTTCTCGAAGAAGGGGCTCCGTCCGGCGGTCGTCCAGACCGACACCTTCCGCCCCGGCGCCTACGACCAGGCCAAACAGATGTGCGAGCGCGCGGAGGTGGACTTCTACGGCGATCCCGACGAGTCCGACCCGGTGCAGATCGCCCGCGACGGTCTCGACGCCACCGAGGACGCGGACGTCCACATCGTCGACACCGCCGGCCGCCACGCGCTCGAAGACGACCTCATCGACGAGATCGAAGAGATCGAAGACGCCGTCGAGCCGGATCGCTCGCTCCTCGTCCTCGATGCCGCGATCGGCCAGGGCGCCAAAGAGCAGTCCCGCGAGTTCGACGACGCGATCGGCATCGACGGCGTCGTCGTCACAAAGCTCGACGGGACGGCGAAGGGCGGCGGCGCGCTGACCGCGGTCAACGAGACCGGCTCCTCGATCGCCTTCCTCGGGACGGGCGAGACCGTCCAGGACATCGAGCGCTTCGAGCCGAACGGCTTCATCTCCCGCTTGCTGGGGATGGGCGACCTGAAGCAACTCTCCGAGCGCGTCGAGCGCGCGATGGCCGAGACCCAAGAAGAAGACGAAGACTGGGAGCCAGAAGACATCATGGAGGGCTCGTTCACCCTCAAGGACATGCAAAAGCAGATGGAGGCGATGAACCGGATGGGTCCGCTGGATCAGGTCCTCGATATGATCCCGGGTCTCGGCGGGGGATTCAAAGACCAGCTCCCCGAGGACGCGATGGACGTCACCCAGGATCGGATGCGCGCCTTCGACGTGATTATGGACTCGATGACCGAAGACGAGTTGGAAAACCCCCGGTCTATCGGCGCCTCTCGCGTCCGCCGCATCGCCCGCGGCTCCGGCAAGGACGAAGAGACCGTCCGCGAACTGCTCGAACAGCACAAGATGATGGAACAGACCATCCAGCAGTTCCAGGGGATGGGCGACGGCGATATGCAGCGGATGATGAAGAAGCTCCAGAACCAGGGCGGCGGCGGAATGGGCGGTCTCGGCGGCGGCGGTGGCGGTGGCGGGCTCGGCCCGTTCGGGTGAGAGAGACCAGAACAGTCGAGTGGATAGATCGAGAGACCGTCAAGAGACCGTCAGGGTGAACCCCCAGCTGAACTCGTTTTCCGTCGACTCGTCGAGGAGGGTCGCGTCCGCGCCGACCGCATAGCGCGTGCGGAACGCGTAGGTGCCGGACGGAAAGCACGCCTCGTTTCCGGCGTGATTGGCGATCGCGTACGTGCCCGCCACCGACTCGCCCGGAGCGAACGTCCGGCCGAGCGTGCCGGGTCGCGAAACCGGGGTCGTCCGGGGACAGTCGGCGGCCCGGTCGGCGTCGAACAGCGACGACGCCACGAGGGCGGCGCCGGCGTCGCTCTCGGCTGTGAGGACCGGGAACGGAAGCTCGGCCGCGTACTGTAGTCGGTGGGTGGTGTCGGTCGGGTTGGTGAGGCGCGCGCGGAGGCGCGGGACGCCCGTCGCGGCCGCGGGGTCGAGCATCCCGCACCGACCGGTGAACGGGACCCACGAAGGGATCGACGCCACTCGAAGCTCGTCGAACGGACCGGCCGTGAGCGGCAGAGACTCACCGGGTGCGACCCAGGTGGCGGGCGTCGCCGTCGCCGTCCGGGTCGGCGTCGGTTCGGTCGTCGATCGCGTCGTCGGTGACTCCGTCTCACGCCTCGACGTCTCCGACGTCGTGGTGTCGGCGGGCGAGGCGGTGCCGGAGGGCGTCGTCGAACAGCCGGCAAGGAGCGTGCCGAGTACCCCTGAAACGGCGCAGAGGACCGTGCGTCGGCGCATACCGCTGGTATGGACCGGAGGGGCAAAAGCTGTCCCGCCGTCGCAATTCAGCTAATGGTGATAGCGGGCGAGCGTGATCGACCGACACGCCCGATTTTTTACCCTCGCCGCCGTCGACTCCCGTATGACTCTCTGGGAGACCGCGCGCGAGGCGTACCGCGAGGCGCTGCCGGCCCTCCTCGCGAGTCTCGCGGGCGGCCTGCTGGCGGGAGTCGTGCTCAGCGGGATGCGCGCCGAACTCCGCGACGTGGCCGGGCTGCTGGTGCTCGTGCCGGCGTTGCTCGCGACGCGGGGAAACGTCTACGGGTCGCTCGGCGCGCGGCTCTCGACGGCGCTCCACCAGGGTCTCGTCGAGCCGCGCGTTCGCGGCGGCGACGAGCGGCTCCGTGCGGCCGTCGCGGCCGCGCTCGCAAACGGCCTGCTGGCGTCGGCGTTCGCGGCCGTCGCCGTGTTCGGCATCCTGCGCGCCCTCGGCAGCCCGGTCGCGCCGCTCGGCACGCTGGTCGCGATCGCGCTCGTCGCGGGACTGCTCTCTGGGATCGCGCTCACCGCCGTCGTGGTCACGGTCGTCTTCGCCGGCTACCGCCGCGGCCGCGATCCCGACACGCTCGTGGGACCGCTCGTGACGACTACCGGCGACGTCTTCGGCGTCTTCTTCCTGCTCGCTTCTGTCCGGCTCGTCCTGTTCGTGGGAGGGGTGGTCTGAGTGCCGACCGAGTGGACCGTTCGGGCGATCACGCGCGCGATGCTTCCGGTCTTGCTCGCCCTGACGCTCGTCGAGGTCGGGAGCGGACTGGTGCTCGGCCGGTTCGAGGCGCAGCTCCTCCGGTATCCGACGCTGCTCGCGCTCGTCCCCGTCACGATCGGCACCGCGGGGAACCTGGGGAGCATCCTCGCGGCGCGGCTCTCGACGGCGTTCCACCTCGGGACGCTCTCGTTCGACCCCCGGGACGAGCGCCTCGCCGGCAACGCCGTCGCGACGCTCGCACTCGCCGTCTCGGTCTTCCCGATCATCGGCGTCGGCGCGTGGGGACTCACCGCGATCGCGGGGGGCGTGCGGCTGGCGCCCGGAACCGTGGTCGCGATCTCGCTCGCCGCCGGGATCGCGCTGGCGGTGCTCGCGGTCGCGGTGACGGTCGCGGTGACGTACGTCGCCTACCGGCTCGGACTGGACCCCGACGACGTCGTGATCCCGGTCGTCACCAACACCTGCGACGTGCTCGGCGTCGTGGTGCTTTTCGCGACCGTCCAGGCTTTCCTGTGATCGACGCCGATTAGTCGCCCGCGCTCCGAGCGGTACCCGTGCAGCCGACGGCGCTCGTCGATGCGATGTCCACCACCGTCTGGCCCGTGCTCGTCGCGGTAGCGCCCCGCATCGCGCGCATCGCGGTGTTCGTCGGACTCGGCGTCTTCGTCGCGAACGTCGCCGTGGGGTTCGGACTCGTCGAGCGGATCGCCCTGTTCTCGAAGTACCTCACCCGGCCCGCCAACCTCCCCGACGAGGTCGGGACGGCGATCGTCACGACGGCGGCGTCGACGACCGCGGGCTATGGGATGCTCGCGGACTTCCGCGAGTCCGGGCGGCTGAGCGACGTCGAGACGCTGGTCGCGGTGACGATGAATACCTTCTTCGGCTTCGTCCAGCACATCTTCACCTTCTATGCGCCGGTGTTGATCCCGATCCTCGGGCTCGAAGTCGGACTGCTCTACGTCGGCGCGCGCGCCGCGATCGCGCTGGGGATCACGCTCGCGGGGGTGCTCGCCGGGGCGGTGCTGCTCCCCCGCAGTCTGCCGGCCGACCGGGGCGAGACCGCAGCGGTCGACGGCGGGGTCGCGGCGTGGGACGACGAGGGCGAGGACGACGAGGGCGAG
>JBDGUP010000047.1:0-2743 GCA_042215815.1 Haloquadratum sp.
GTCCAGGGCGTCGACCCGGAGAGCGAGAGCAGTGCGGTGAATCCTTCATCATTGAAGGCACGCAATCGGGCGAATAGACGGGGTATCGCCCCCGTATTCGACAGGTGTGTGTTAACGAGACTCAGGATAGTAATATATTCTTCCAGTCGTAACTCTGGGTTGCTTATGAAGAAGCAGGAGCTCATCCACCTTCACGGCCTGCTTGCGGAAGTACACACTCAGGTCGAGGCGTGGGAAGACGAAGAGGTACCGCTCGAAGCGTACAACGAACTCGGCGTCCGACCGACATCGATCCACAAATCGAAAACGGACCACAAGGCCGCCGTGTTTAAACTCGTCAAAGGAATCACCTCCTCGCTGGACGACGTCGAACAGGACCGCGTCGCAGCGGCCGCCGACTGAAAACCGACGACTTCGCTGTATCCTCCCGGATCGACGCCCGAAAGCGGCGGCGCTGTCGTCTCATAGGGATTATGACAATAGACAGTCTCAGTTGTCGTCGACGAGTTCGTCGAACTCGGGGATGAGGTCGTCCCCGTCGCTGTCGTCGTCTCCGGCGTCCCGCTCGGGTCCCGCGTCGTCGGGCGTTTCCGTCTCCGTTTCCGTCTCCGTTTCCGTCTCCGTTTCCGTCTCTTCGTCTTTCTCTCCGTCTTCTTCGATCTGCTCGACTGAGAGGACCTTCAGCGGGACGTTCTCGAGCCGCTTTCCGATCTCCTTTCGGGCGATGCGGGAGGCGTGTTCTTCCTGTTCGACGTTGAAGACGGTCATCTCGAGTTCCAGTGCCACGAGCGCCTCGTCGGCCGCGATGAACGCCGGCGGGAGGTCGTCGCCTTCGGGCGCGGTGCGCGACCCCATCGAGATCTCGACGTAGCTCAGGTCGGGATTGAGCATCTCGCCGGTCTTCGCGATGGCGATGCGGATCGCCTCGTCGGGCGTCTCCACGTCGTACACCGGGATGGCGGCCTCGACGACGACTCTGCAATCCATATCTACCGATACGAACGCCGACGGCATCAAAGGTTCGCCGGTCGATATGGGCTGCAGAGTCGGGACGGGCGGCGACGGTCAGCCTCCGTCCTCGCCTCCGTCCCTGGCCCGCAGATAGTAGAAGAGGTACGTCTGGGCGTACCCGGCGTACTCCCCGCCGAGGCGCGCCCGAAGCGCCCGCGACGTCTCGGCGTAGCTCCCCCGGTCGCAGTCGGGGAAGTGTTCGGCGATCGCGCTCCGAATCCAGGTGTCGAGCGGGACCGCCTCGAGATAGCCGAGCGAGAACAGGAGGACGCAGTCGGCGACCTTCTCGCCGACGCCGACGAACTGCAGCAGGTACTCGCGGGCGTCTTCGTAGGGTCGGCCGGCGGCCTCGCGCGGGTCCGCCTCGCCGGTGGCGATCATCTCGGCCGTCTGCTGCACGTAGGGCGCCCGGTAGCCGAGTTTGAGGTTCCGGAGTTCCTCCTCGCTGCGGGCGGCCAACTGCTCGGGAGTCGGGAACGCGGCGAACGTCTCGCCCGCGACCTCGTGGGTCGTGCCGAACTCGCGGGCGAGCGCCACCTGCATCTCGTGGATCCGCGAGACGCGCATCTGCGCCGAGCAGATGAAGGAGACGAGACAGGGAAACGGCGGGTCGCGGACCAGCCGCATCCCCCGGTAGGCGTCGTAGGCGCGATCGAGGAGGTCGTGCTCGGGCGTCGCCGCGTAGATCGCGTCGAGATCGTCGTCGAGCCGGAGCAGGCGGGTCAAAAGCGGGACGGGGTCGGTCGTGGCCTCCCACTCTAGCCTCCCGTCGCGCTGGCGGACGCGGACGACGACCGCCTCCTCGGTGAGGCCGTCGATCGGCGGGACGACGGTCTCGTACCACGCGTCGCCCCCGTGGACGTCGATCGACTCGTACATCCGGCCGTCCGCGCGGTCCCACAGGTACGACTGTCCGCTCTCCAGCGTCGACTGGAGGTCGAACGGTCCCGAAACCTCGGCGAGGTCGATCGCGCCGGACTCGAACGTCATCGGGGTGTGAGACGGCCTCGGCGGGTATGCGGGTTTCGATGCGCCCTGGCGCCCCAGCGGCAGCGAACCGCACACAGTTAACACCGCGCGGGCCGTCGCTGGAGACGTGCATCCAGAGACGGTCCTCATCACCGGTTGCTCGTCCGGGATCGGTCGCGCCACGGCCCGCGCCTTCCTGGAAGAGGACTGGCGCGTCTACGCCACGGCCCGCAATCCCGCGGACGTCGAAACGCTCGGCGAGGCGGGCTGTGAGATCGCCACGCTCGACGTCACCGATCGGGACGACGTCGACCGCGTCGTCGACCGCATCGTCGACGAGGCGGGACACGTCTCCTGTCTTGTCAACAACGCCGGCTACGGGCAGTTCGGCCCCGTCGAGGACGTGCCCACAGACCAGGTCCACCGCCAGTTCGACGTGAACCTCTACGGTCCCCACCGGCTCGTCCGGGCAGTGCTCCCGCAGATGCGCGAGCAGGGCGAGGGGACGATCGTGAACGTCTCCAGCGTGGCCGGCCGCGTCTCTTTCCCCGGCGGCGGCGTCTACGCGGGCTCGAAGTTCGCCCTCGAGGCGATGAGCGACGCGCTCCGGAACGAGGTCGACGAGTACGGCATCGACGTCGTCGTCGTCGAGCCGGGGCCGGTCGAGTCGAACTTCGACGATCGGGTCGAACGCGAGATCCACGGCGGCGACGCCGGGGAGTCTGGCGAGGGCGCCGCCGCGAGCGACGACGCCGGCGACGGA
>JBDGUP010000047.1:2843-11153 GCA_042215815.1 Haloquadratum sp.
CGACGCCGGGGAGTCTGGCGAGGGCGCCGCCGCGAGCGACGACGCCGGCGACGGATCGATCCCGGGGCTCGACCGCTCGGGCGCCTACGAGTCGTTCTACGACCTCTTCGAGGACACCCGGCTCGTCGGCGGGGGCGGCCTGGGCGCGATCCCCCCCGAGCGGGTCGCAGACGACATCGTGAACGCCGCCTCGTCGACGAAGCCGCGCCCGCGCTACCAGCCGGGGACCTACGCGCGGGTCGCCGTGCTGGCGCGACACCTCCCCTCCCGGTGGCTCGATACGGCGTATCGCTACCTCAGAACGCTCTGATCGGATTCGTCCTCGGTCCCCGGCTACTCCAGACACGCGGCCACGACCCGGAGCGCCTGCTCGCCGCGGACCTCCTCGGCGAGGAGCGGCACGCGCTTGACGTCGCGGCCCCTGAACAGGTCGGTCGCGCGCTGGATCGCGTCCTGCTGGACCTGCCAGCGACGCTGGCAGAACTCGCAGTTGTCGAGGTCGGGCGCGACCACCCACCGCTCGTCGACGTCGGCGGCGGTCACGTCCGCGAGGCCCTGCATCACCCGGTTGACGACCAGCGTCTGGACGGGGATGCCGTAGCCGTCGAGCCGCTCGACCAGCCGCTCGGTCTCGACGACGCTCATCTCCTCGGGGATCATCACCACGCGGAAGTCGGTCTTCGCGGGGTCGCGAAGCACGGTCCGGAGGCGCTCGATGCGCTCGCGGAGTTCGTCGAGGTCCGGCGCCGCGGGATTCTCCTCGGAGCCCATCCCGAGCATCCCCTTCACGCCCTCCATCATCCCCGAGAACTGCTGGCGCATCTTGGCGATGCGCCCGAGCATCGAGTCCATCAGCTCCGGGAGTTCGAGCAGCTTGAGCGTGTGGCCCGTCGGCGCGGTGTCGACGACGACGCGGTCGAACCGGGGGTCGTCGAGGTATTCGAGCAGCTGCTGCATCGCGGCCGCCTCGTCGGCGCCGGGCATCGACCCCGGCCCCATCGCGCCGCCGAGGATCTCTTCCATCCCGCCGAGGTCCCCGAAGGGCGACTGTTCGGCCGCCTCGCCCGCCGGCCCGTCCGCGCCGACTCCGCCGTCCGGACCTTCCGCGAAGGGGTCGTCTGCGACGTCGGCGTCGCGATCGAAGCCGCCGCCCGCGTCCGGTCCACTCGCCCCCGTGCCCTGACCGGCCCCGTCCAGGTCGCCGCCGAACGGGCCGGCCACGACCGCGTCGGGATCGATCTCGGCCGCATAAAGCGGCATCTCCTCGCGGATCCGCGTCGGCTCGGCGGGCACGTCGACGCCGAGCGTGTCCGACAGCGAGTGCGCGGGATCGGTCGAGACGACGAGCGTCGCCGTCCCCGCCGCGGCGGAGGCGAGCGCCGTCGCCGCGGCCATCGTCGTCTTGCCGACGCCGCCCTTCCCGCCGTAGAGCACGTAGTCCGGCGCGTCGACCTCGTCGGGGAGGTCGGTCGCGTCGTCGACGTCTTCTATCGTCTCGACGCTGTCGACCGCCTCGACGTCGACCGCGTGATCGTGCTCGTCGGCCGGCGCGTCGTCGCTCCGCTCGTCGTCGCCCTCCTCGGCGTCGACGTCGATACTCGACATATCCGGGACGACGAGTCGGGGACTTGTGTACTTCCCGGTCGGCGATTCATTTCTCGCCGAAGTACGCCGCGAGCCGTGATGCGGCCTCGTCGGCCCGGTCGGTACAGAGCGCGAAGCGGATCCACTCGTCGTAGGCGTCGCCGAAGGCCTCGCCGGGCATCCCCGCGACGCCGGCCTCGTCGATCAGGCGCTCGACGTTTCCCATCGTGCCGGGGAAGCCCTCGAACCGCGCCAGCACGTAGAAGGCGCCCTCGGGGTTCGTGTAGTCCGCGCCGACCTCGTCCAGCGCGTCGGTGAAGGCGTCGATGCGCTCGCGCAGGGTCTCGCGGACGGACTCGTAGTAGGCGGGCGGCGTCGCTTCGAGCGCGTTCGCGACCGCGGTCTGGGCCGGACGGCTCCCCGTGACGTTCACGAGCATATGGCGCGTCCGCGCCTCGTCGACCAACGCCTCGGGGAACGCCCCGTAGCCCACGCGGAACCCGGTGATCCCCATCGACTTCGAGAACGACGAGGTGACGATCACGTGGTCGCGCCCGAGGGTCAGCGCGCTCTCGAACCGGCCGGTGAAGTCGAAGTGGTCGTAGACCTCGTCGACGACGAGGAGCGCGTCCACGTCGGCGGCGACGTCTGCGAGTGCGGCGACCGACTCACGGTCGTAGACGGCCCCGGTCGGGTTGTTCGGCGTGTTGATCACGATCGCGGCGGTCCCGTCGCTCGCCGCCTCGCGCATCCCCGCGACGTCGACGTGGCCGTCCTCGTGGACCGGCACGCGCCTCACGTCGCCGCCGAGCATCGTCGCCTTCCCCGGGTAGTAGGGGTACACCGGGTCCGTGAGAAGGAACTCCGCGCCCGCGTCGCGCTCTATCGCCCGCGCCATCGCGAGGTAGTTGGCCTCGCCGGCGCCGTTGGTGACGACGACGCGCTCTGCCTCTACGTCCCGGCGGGCGGCGATCTCCTCGCGGAGGTCTCGCAGTCCCTCGCTCGGCCCGTACTGGAAGTCCCGCGGCGCGGCGTCGGCGTAGGCGTGCAACCCCTCGCGGAGCGCCTCGGGGGGCTCCCAGTCGGGGTCGCCGGAGACCATCGTGACGACGTCGCGATCCGCCTCGGCGGCGTACTGGATCACGCGGAAAAAGAGCGGCTCGTCGTAGGCGTCGTCGGTCTCGGTCATTCCGTCTGCGGCGACGCGACCCGGAAACGTGTGTCTTTCGTCCGTCGGTCGCCGACCGCCACGTCGCGTGCCGGCGCCCGCGCCGGGGGCCCGCGTCGGTGGGCGGTTCCCGTGCGCGTGCTTTTTCCCGTGTGCGTCGCCTCGTATGCGTATGCGCGAATTCGCATCCGACCCGCCGGTCGAGGTCCGCGTCGGCGACGCCCTCCGGGACGCCGCGGCGACGGTCGCCGTCGCCGAGTCCTGTACCGGCGGCCTGATCGGCTCGCTCCTCACCGACGTCCCCGGCTCGTCCGACTACTTCGACCGCGCTGTCGTCACCTACTCCTACGAGGCCAAGATGACGGCGCTCGGAGTCGCGCGCGAGTCGCTCGACGAGCACGGGGCGGTCTCCGAACCGGTCGCGAGGGAGATGGCCGCCGGCGTACGCGATACCGCGGGGGTCGACTGGGGCGTCGCCACGACGGGCATCGCCGGACCGGCGGGCGGTACCCCGGAGAAGCCGGTCGGGACGGTCTTCGTCGGCCTGGCCCACCGCGGCGAGTGGGACACGGGCGACACCTACACCCGCGTCGAGCGCTTCGAGTTCGACGGCGATCGGCTCCAGGTAAAAGAACGGATCGCGCGCCGGGCGCTGGAACTGCTCTCGGACGCCGTCGAGACCGAGTGATCAGGACGTTCGTCCGACAGTATAGGTGTGCGGACGTTCGCTCCGGGGGGCTGTCCGGCACCTGTCGGCAGAGTCACAACGTTTGTAGGGGCGGCGGACGGAGACCCGACCGATGAACAAAGACGGACACGTGCTGAACGGGGCGCTCCTGGCCGTGGGGCTGGGGATCATCCTCTCGCTCAATCCGAGTTCGGGTCCCCTGATCGGGGGCGAAAGCGGCGCGATAAGCCTCGCCGCGGCCGCGACTGTCGGGACCCGGGCGGCGGAGATGATCGCCGAACTGTCGGTACCGGTCATCCTCGGTTCGCTCTTTCCCGACGTCGACACCGACTTCGGCCGCCACCGGAAGACGCTCCACAACCTCCCCGTTCTCTTCGGCTTCCTCGCGTTCCCCTACGTCTTCGGGAACCTCCACTACGTCTGGATCGGCGTCGCGACCCACTACGTCCTGGACATGGTCGGCTCCAAGCGAGGGGTCGCGCTCCTGTATCCGTTCTCGTCCGAGGAGTACGACCTCCCGACCGGCGTCTCGACGTCGAGCGACTGGGCGAACAGAGTGACCGTCTTCGTCACGGTGATCGAACTGCTCGTGTTGCTCGTCGTCCACAACTACCTCTTCGCGCTCGACACGTCGCTGACGGAGGCGACGAATCTGTTCGGCACCGTGTTCGGCGCGTGAGTCGGACCGTCGGCCGTCGGGCCGCCGAGGCGCTGGCCCCATCGTCTCGATCAGCCTCGATCAGTACTCCCGGACGTCGTCGAACCGACCGTCGTAGGCGACGTGGCCGGGGTGGGTCGGCTCCATCCCCGAGAGGAACAGACGGTCGATCTTGCCCCACGAGTTCTCGTATCCCAGGTGGGCGAACTCGGCGACGCCCCGCGCCGTGTGTTCGAGGCCGTCGCGCCGGTACACCTCGCGCGGCGCGCCCTCGCGCAACGCCGCGACGAGGTCCGCCTCGGATTCGATCTCTCGCTCGAACGCCGTCCAGACCTCCCCGACGCTGCCGGTGAGGTGGGCATACGAGGAGCCGAACCCGGGCAGGCCCGCGTCGGCGGCGATGTCGCGAGCGCGGCGGTTCTGGCGCGACGTCGCCTTCAGGTTGTGCGTCTCGACGGCGTGGACGGCCTCGGCCCGTTCTGCGATCGCCTCGCGGTCCAGACTCACGTTGAGAAAGCCGGGATGGGGGGCGAGGACGGCCGCGTCCTGCCGATCGAACTCGGCGAACGCGCCGTCGAGCGTGATGAAATCGGGAATCGGCTCCGAGAGACCGACGGCGAGAACGTGCTGTCGGTTCCGCCACGTCCCGGTGAAGACCTCGCGGGCGGGGACCACGAGCAGGTCGTCGTCCGAAAAGCGCTCGGCACGGGTGCGGATGTCCGGGAGTCGCGTGAAGTGGGGCGCATACACCAGCACGTCGAGTCCCCGCGCCTTCGCGCGGTCGACGACGCGCTCTGAGAGGATCTTCACGTGCGGGTCGACCCGCGTTGGGGCCGTCCCGGACGCGGCCGTGTCGGTCACGTCTGCCGATCCGGCCGGCCCCGGGTTAGTGATTTCTATTTGCCGTCGCCTGCGGAACGGTTTTGTCCGCGCTGTTCGTGCCTTGAGGTATGTCCCTGTGGAAGTGCGGCATCGGCGGATGCGACGAGCGCTTCGAGGAGGTCGAAGCGGCGATCATCCACCAGACCGTCGACCACGACCGCCACGAGTGCGCCGTCTGCGGCAGCATCGTCCCGGACGGGTACTTCGCGATCCGCCACGCCTTCGAAGAGCACTCCCGGGCGGAGTTCGTCCGCGCGTACGACGCCGACTCGACGGCCGTCCGCGTCCGCGAAGACGTCAAAGCCGACGTCGAAGACGAGGCCGACCTCCGCGCCGTGGTCGAAGAACTCAAAGAACGGGACGCACTTTGATATACTGTCGGACGAGTGTCTATTATCAGCGCTCGTCGCTGTCGAGGACGCGGATCTGGTCGCCGCGGACGGTCACCGGAATGGGGACCGTCGCCTCGTAGAGTTCGACGGTGACCTGGTCTTTTGTCTCGTCGATCCGCTGGACGCGGGCCTTCTCGCCTTTGAACGGCCCGGCGATCAGTTCGACGATGTCGCCCTCGGCGATGCCCTCGACGTCCGGCGTCGGCGAGAGGAAGTGTTCGACCTCCGCCATCGAGGAACTGCCGACGTCGCCGCCGCTCTCGACGAGACCGCGGGCGTGGGGGATCTCTTCGAGCACGCGCGTGATCGCGCCGTCGCTGTCGGCCTCGACCATCACGTAGCTCGTGAGCGAGTCCGGGGCCAAGACCGCGTGGATGTCTTCTTCCTCGCGGTTGGCGATCATATCGGCGACGGTCCGCTCTTGGCTCGCCGTCGTCTTGACCGCGTAGATAGACATCTCAGACACCACCCGGGACGAAACTCATCACCGCATAGATGAGAAAGCCGAAGAAGCCGACGAGGAGGATCCCGGCACCCGCGATGAGGCCGATCTGGGAGAACTCCTCCCACGAGGGCGTGCTGGCCAGTTTCAGCACCCGAACGTAGCTGCTCAGGTCGTACTTGACGTCCATTTTGGTGCAGATAGTGCGTCGGGCTTTTTCTATCTATTGATGCGCCTGCTCCGGCAGCCCGCAGCCGGCGGCGACCGGTCGAGAGGGACCTACTCGACGTAGTCGATCTCGGTCTCCGGGCCCCGATCCTGGTTCTGCGGCGGCGACTCGGGCTGGGGCTGGGGTTCGTCGTCGCCGCTCCGCCCGTAGATCTGCGGCGACTCGACGCCGGTGACGACGATCATCGTCCGCATCGTGCCCTCGATCTCCTCGTCGACGGAGGTCCCCCAGATGATGCGCGCGTCGGGATCGATCCGGTCGTAGATCTCCTCGACGACGCCCTCGGCCTCCTCGATGCTCATGTCCGACCCGCCGGTGACGTTCACCAGCGCGGAGTTCGCCCCGGAGATGTCGACGTCGAGGAGCGGAGACCGGAGCGCGCTCTTGACCGAGTCCTGGGCTTTCGCCTCGGAGTCGGACTCGCCGAGACCGATCATCGCGACGCCGCCGCGTTCCATCACCGTCTTCACGTCCGCGAAGTCGAGGTTGACCAGCCCGGGCTTGGTGATGAGTTCGGTGATGCCCTTCACCGAGCGCATCAGCACCTCGTCGGAGACCTTGAACGCCTGCCGGACCGGGAGCTTGCCGACGGCGTCGAGCAGGCGGTCGTTCGGGACGACGATCACGGTGTCGGCGACGTCGCGCAGCCGCTCCAGACCGGCTTCGGCGTTGGTCCGCCGGACTTCGCCCTCGGCCGTGAACGGCGTCGTGACGATCGCGATCGTGAGCGCGCCGGCCTCGCGGGCGGCCTTGGCGACCACGGGCGCCGAGCCGGTCCCGGTGCCGCCGCCGAGCCCGGCGGTGACGAACACCATATCGGAGCCGTCGATGGCGTCGTAGATCTCCTCTTGGGATTCGAGGGCGGCCTCCTCGCCGACCTGCGGGAGCGAGCCGGCGCCGCGGCCCTCGGTCTTCTGTTCGCCCATCAGGATCTTCTGGTCGGCCTCGATCTCGACGAGGTGCTGGACGTCGGTGTTGGCCGCCACGAGCGTGGCGCCTTCGATCCCCTCTTCGTGCATTCGGTTGATGGTGTTGCCCCCGGCGCCGCCGCACCCGACGACGGTGATGTCCGTCTGGAGATCGACCAGCACTTCCTCCAGTTCCTCGTCGGTCATCGTGCCCGTCCGAGACATCTCCTCGGTCGCGTCGACGGTGTTCCCATCCCCCGTGTCCTCGGCCTCGTCTATCGCATCGTCGACGATGGAGTCCATAGTATGGCCGTTCGTACCGAACACAGCCTAATGATCTTTCCCCCTTTCGTCTGACGGCCGTCTGACGGCGAGCCGCCCGAAATCGGAGTTCCCGGCTGATACTGACTCGTCTCGTCACACGGAGTCACCGACGGGCCCCGCGAGATCACACCGGAAACGAGACGGTCTCTTCGGTGTGGACCGCTTCGGGCGCGACCTCGCGGCCGTCGACCTCCACCGACTCGCCCGCCGACAGCCGCCCGAACGCCGGCCCCTCCGCGACGCCGGCGTCGGCGGCGGCCGCCGGGTCGAACGCCTCGCGGGTCGCGACGATCCGGTCGTCCTCTCGCTCGACGGCGTCGTACTTCTCGCGCAGGACCGCCGCGAGGTCGTCGACGACGCTTTCGAGCGGGGAACCGGCGCCGCTCGCCACCAGCGCGCGCCCGCGGGGCTTTGTCCCGCCCTCGACCGTCTCGAACGCCGTCACGTGGGCGCGAACGGCGTCCATCGTCGCCGCCTCGTCGATGCCGGCGGCCTCCGCGAGGAGGTCCTCGGGGAGGGAGACGACGTCGAAGCCGTCGGGCGCCGCTGGCTCGGCCACGCCGGACTCGGATTTCGCTGCGACGGGACCGAGGGCGTCGGACGCGACGTCCCTCGCCGGGGCGCCGAACCGGAGTCCCTCGTCGACGGGCACGAGGGCGCGCTCGGCCGCCGCGACGAGGTCGAGGTCGACGCCCGTCGTCTCCCGGAGCCACGTCTCGTCGACGACGCGGTAGCCGAGGTCGTCGACGACGGCTTCGAGTTCGGGGTTGTCGCCCGCGACGACGGCGCGCGTGGCCGCCGACTGCGCGAACGCCCGCTCTATCACCTCGCGGTTCGCGTCCGGGCCGCCCATCGCCTGGAGGCTCCAGTCGGCGGCGACGTGGCCGACGCGCCAGTCCGTCTCCCGGAGGATCCGCTCGAACCGCGGCGCGTAGTGGCCGCCGCCGAAGCCGACGATCTGGCGGGTGCGACCCGGACCGGCGAGCCGATTCCGGTCGCCGTCGGCGACCGTCTCGTCGGTGACCGTCCCCTCGG
>JBDGUP010000047.1:11253-13597 GCA_042215815.1 Haloquadratum sp.
GCGAGCCGATTCCGGTCGCCGTCGGCGACCGTCTCGTCGGTGACCGTCCCCTCGGCGACCGTCTCGTCGGTGACCGCCCCGTCGGGTTCGTCACCCCCGCCGCCTCCGTCCGCCGCGTCCGGCCGGAGACCGTCGAGGTCCAGCACCGCGCGGGCGACCGCTCGCGCGCCCGCCGGGTCGGTCCACGCCGACTCGCTGCTCCCGAGTTCGACGAACAGCGACGGCGCGCCCACGTCCGTCGGTCCGTGGTGGGTGCACTCGATGCCGACGTCGTAGCCGTCGGGTGCGTGTCGGTCGAACGATTCGAGCACGGCGCGCTGGACGTTCGGACACGCCCGGGCGAGGTCGCCCGGCTCGCCGCCGTACTCCGCCGGGCCGAAGTTCCCGGTGAAGTGCGCCGTGAGGAGCGGGCCGGTCTCGCCGGCGTGCCGCGAGAGGAAGACGACGAACCGCGGCGGCGCAGAGAACGCGTCGGCGACGCCCGAGAGTTCGAGGTGCCAGTCCGCGAACTCCCGGAGTTCGAAGTCGCCGCGACGGTGGTAGGTCCCGCCGCCGTCGGCGTCGCTTCGGTCGGCGTCCTCGTGTGACTCCCAGGCGACGAGCGAGCGAAGCGCCGAGGCGATAGCGACGGAGGCGTCGTCCGCCCGACTCGCGACCAGTCCGATCACGCCCGGAAGTGGGGCGGCTGTCGTATAAAAAGTCTCGGAGCGGACCGACGAGCGACAGTATCAGTCGGCTCGCTCGGGTTCGGAGACCGACGTCCCGCGGATGTTGGCGACGGTGAGCCGCGCGAGCCGCCGGAGATCGGACCACCGCTTCGCGAGGAGTCCCACTCCGAGTGCGACGTAGACGACGGAGTACGCGATGAGGAGGTAGATCGAGTACGTCTCTGCGACCGCCTCGGGAAGGGTCTGGATGAACACGAACTCGGCGGCGACCTGCGAGACGAAGAGAACGAGGAGCGTCACCGCCTCCCGGACGCTGATGCGGAAGTTCACGAGGACGGCGAGCGCGAAGAAGCTCTGGGCCGCCGTGAGCCAGATCTCGGCGGCCTGCTTGAAGTCGAACGGGAGCACCCCGTAAGCGCCGAGCGAGATGCTGTAGACCACAGAGAGCGTCCCGATGAGCAGCGTCCACTGGTTCAGCTTCGAGGAGATGAGCGCGTTGAAGGCGGCGGTGGCGCGGGCCTTGTTCACGAGGTAGGCGGTCACGATGAGTTCGGGGCTCTCGGAGGCCAGCGGCGCGATCCACTGGATCATAAAGAACTCCGGGATCCCGAACCGGAGACCCAGTCGCTCCAGGCCGTGTGCGAACGGCTCGACCGCCGTCAGGATCAGGAAGCCGGAGTACGCGAAGAGCGCGAGCACGACCGAGACGCGGATCCGCTTGGGCCTCGCCTGGAGGTACGCCGGGACGCCGACCTGCTCGTCGTGTTCGTCGACGTCGCCGCGGACGATGATCGCGATGTAGGTCACATAGAGCCCGACGAGTACGATCGTGTCGATCGCGTCGATGCCGCCGTTGAGAGGCACGAAGAAGGCGAAGACCGTGGCGACGAACAGAAAGAGGATCTCCGTCGAGATGCTCGGGTCGAGTTTCACCGCGTCGCGGAGGACTCCCTCCCGATCGACGATGCTCGAATCGTCGCGGGAGCCGGCCGTCGCCTTGTAGATCGAAAAGAGCGCGATGCCCGACCAGCCGAGACCGATGAGGATCCGGTTCGCGCCGGTCATATTGGCGACCGCGAGGTTGGCCTTCGCCGGATCGGTCGCGGCCTGCCAGGCGTAGAGGGCGTCGACGGCGTACTCCGGCGCGACCGCGAGCACGGCGAGCACGGCCAGCGCGAACGCCCGGGGGACGTCCTTCTCGGCCGTCTCGGCCCCCCACGCGAGGAGGAACGACGCGCCCAACACGGCGAGACCGCTGACGGCGACGACCGAGAGCGGGCCGAGACCGTGGACGACGCCGAGGGCCCACGCGACGACCCAGGGCAGCGTCAGTACGCCCGCTCCGAAGAGCGCGGTCAGCGGATGGCGCAAGCGTGATGTCATCACCGGAGGTGAGTGGCTTTCCGGGGTATTTCTTGTGGTTTCGTGGCCGACGCGAAATACGGGGGCGTCCGGTGGCGTACGAAGCGCTACTGTGAGAAACGTTGATATATACTGTCGGACGAACCCGTTGATAATCTCGTACCCCCTCCGGGGGATACACAGGATTATCAGGACGTTCGTCCGACAGTATACGACCGGACGAAAGTCCTGCTACGCCTGGGTCTCCCCCGGCAGGGGTGTGAGGGTATCAACGGGTCCGTCCGACCGTGTACCGCCGACCGCCCTCGCACCAC
>JBDGUP010000003.1:0-13474 GCA_042215815.1 Haloquadratum sp.
ACGCAGAATCGGAGTCGGACGCAGAATCGGAGTCGGACGCAGAATCGGAGTCGGAACCGACTGCGCGCGGCGAAGCAGACGACATCGGTCTGGACGACGAAGACATCGTCGTCGCTGGCTCCCACGAAGAAGACCTCTCCTCGGAGAAGATCGTCGAATCCGATCAGGATCGTATCGACCAGGATCGCGCCGAAGAGGCGCCGTCGGATGCCGACGCCGCACCCGCACCCGAACCCGAGCCCGCCGAACCCGAGGGAGGGGCGGACGCCGCTGGCGGCTCCGAGGCGGACCCGCTCGTCGAACCCGCCGATCCCGGGGAGATCGTCTCCGGGAGCGGGCAGTCCGCCGGCGACGCCGACGAGGGCGTCTACGCGACGTCGCTCGACGGAGACGATACCGCGACCGACCCCTCGGAGTCCGGTCCCACAGGGCGTCGCGAGGCGGGCGCCGGGCCGGAATCGACCGACCGGGCGGGCGACGCGGCAGCCGAGACCGAAGAGGGCGACTCCGACGCTGGGGCCGACCGCGGACTCGAAACGAACGCGGTCGAAGAGCCGTCGGAGGACCGAGACGGGGACGAAGCGGACGACGACGGCGGGAAGGGGCTCTTCGGACGCTTCTTCGGGTAGAATTTCGCGCGCGAAGCGGGAGCTTCTTTTATGCGGGTGTGGTGAGTCGTCGATATGGCAGAGAAAGATACGCGCGTTCCCTTCTGGTGGCTCGTCCTGTTCCTGCTGCTGGCGCTGGGAGCCGGTGCGGCGGCAGTGTCCGTCGTCGGCGGCTCACTCGTCAAGGCCGCCGGGGTTCTCGTGCCACTCGCACTCTGATACTGTCCATTGTCAGTCCGTACCGCTGGTTCGCCGGAACGGGGTGGCGAACCAGCGGTACACAGTGACAATAGACAGTATGATACTGGCTGATCGAGTCGAGGGGAACCGCTCGGCCTACATCGACTCCGGCGCTTCGATGCCGAGTACGTCGAGCGCGTTCGCGACGGTGTGTCGGGCGGCCTCGACGAGCCCGAGCCGTGCGGCAGCGACCGCCTCGGCGTCCGCGCTCAGGACCGGACACTCCCGGTAGAAGGTGTTGAACGTCTCCGCCACCTCCCGGGCGTACGTCGCGACGACGTGGGGTTCGAGGTCGTCCGCCGCGCGTTCGATCACCGCGGGGAAGCGCGCGACGTCGGCGAGCAGCGCGCGCTCGGCCGCGGTATCGAGGAGGGAGGCGTCGGCGGCGGGCTCGATCCCGGCTTCAGCCGCCTCGCTCTCGATGCCGCAGCACCGCGCGTGGACGTACTGGACGTAGGGGGCCGACTGCGCCTCGAAGTCGAGAGCGCGGTCCCACTCGAAGGTGATCCCCTTCGTGGGCTGTTTCGAGACGATGTCGTACCGGACGGCGCCGATCCCGACCTGGCGCGCGATGCGATCGACGTCCTCGTCGGTGAGTTCGTCGTCGCGGATGCGCGAGTCCAGTCGCGACTCGACCTCCTCGCGCGCGCGCCGGACTGACTCGTCCAGCAGGTCGTCGAGGTCGACGCCGGTCCCCTCGCGGGTCGACATCCCTCCCTCGGGGAGGTTGACCCACGAGTAGAACGTCTGTCTGAGCTGGTCGGTGTCGTTGCCGAGAATGTCCAGGGCGGCCTCCAGTTGCTCGGCCTGGAGCTTGTGGTCCTCGCCGAGGACCGTCACGGCCTCGTCGTAGCGATCGAACTTCCACTCGTGGTAGGCGAGGTCGCGCGTCGTATACAGCGTCGTGCCGTCCGACCGGAGGAAGACGAGGTTCTTGTCGATCCCGTACGCCGAGAGGTCCAGTTGCCAGGCGTCCTCCTCGTAGACCGCGTGCTCGGAGTCCTGTAACCGCTCGACGATCTCGTCGGCGTCGCCGTTGCGGATGAACTGCGTCTCCTTCACGAAGCGATCGAACTCCGCGGGGAGCCGTCGCAGGGAGGTCTGCATCCCCTCCAGCACCCGGTCGACGACGGCCGCGACCCGCTCGTAGGTCGCCTCGTCGCCCGATTCCAGTCCCTGCATAATCTCGGCGATCTCGTCTTCGGCGGCCGCGACGGCCTCGTCGTCCGCCGATTCGAGGAATTCGTTGCCCGTCCGGTAGTAGCGGACCAGCTCGTAGTCCGCGCGGTCGCGTTCGGGTTCCGGCAGGTCGTCTTCCTCGAACGTCTCGTAGGCCCAGGTGAAGACGGCCACCTGGCGGCCGGCGTCGTTGACGTAGTAGTTCGTCTCGACGTCGTTGCCGGCGTACTCCAGGAGGCGCGCGACGGCGTCGCCGAAGATCGGGTTGCGTGCGCGGCCGACGTGGATCGGTCCCGTCGGGTTCGCGCTCGTGTGTTCGACCACGATCGACTGGCCAGTGGAGGGAAGCATCCCGTAGGTCTCGTCGCGACCGGCCGAGAGCGTGTCGGCGTAGTACGCCTCCGAGACGTAGAAGTTGACGTACGGCCCCTGCGTGTCGACGCGCGCGACGTACTCGTAGTCGTCGGGATCGATCCCCGCGGCGAGTTCGGTGGCGACCGAGGGCGGCGCGGCCCCTAGCTCGCCGGCCAGCCGGAACGCGACGCTCGACGCCAGCGTCGCTTCGACGTCTTCCGGCGGCTCCTCGACGCCGAGGTCGTCGGTCGGGAGATCCCGCGCCGAGAGCGCCGCGGCGACCGCGTCCTCGACCTCCGAACGGAAGGCTCTGAACATACTCGCCGTACTCGAACGGTGACTAAAGGCCTTTCCGAACCGCCTCGCGCCTCCCTCGCCGGCGACGGTCGCCGACGCGACCGACGCATTTAGACCACAGAGACGCATACCTCCCGCTCAGCGATGCAACGACCGGCCGTGGGAGACCATCTCCGACCCGAGAACGCCCCGTGTCCCGACGGGATCTACCGCGTCGTCGGGACCGGCGACGAGGTCACCCTACTCCGGGTCGCCGACGCGACGGGGAGGCGGACCCACACCGGCGAGGTGATCGCCGTGGCGGTGGCGGAACTCGACGGGTTCGACCGAGCCCCGAACCCGGACGGGGACCGACCCCCGCTCGCCACGCTGGCGTCGACCCTGCGGATGGGCTACTGGTCCGCCCGGGCGTTCGTCGGTGAACTGGCGGCGAACCCGCTCGCGGCGACTCTCGCTGGCGCGCTTCTGGGGGCCGGGCTGTTCGGGGAGGGCGTCCTCCCGGTGTCGGACCTGGGTCACGGGGTTCTGATACTCGTCGGGAGCCTGAGCCTGGCCTACGCCGGGAGCGGGCGCCTGTAGCCACCGCCGACCGACCAGCCGGCGGCGTCACCACCGACCCCGCCCCGGTGCCGCGACCGCAGGCGACGTTTTTTGTATCATTGCGAAGAGAGTACAACCGAGATGGACGGAAACCGCTTCGCTGTCGCCCTCTTCGGTCTCCTCGTCGGTGTCCTCATCGCGGCGCTCGCCTACCAGTTCATCGCCCCGCTTACCATCTCGGTGTTCCTCTATTACTCGACGCGGCGCTACCACAAGGCGCTGCGGCGGTTCCGTCTGCCGGCGAACGTGCGCGCGGTCGTCGTCCTCGGGTCGCTCGCGGTCCCGCTGATCCTCCTCGTGAGCTACGCGACGGTCCTGCTCGTGGTCGAGGCGCGGCGGTTCATCGACCAGTACGCGCTCGTCGAGGTCGCCAACGAGAACTTCGAGTGGTTCGGCGGCGTCGACCAGATCCCCGAGTTGACGGTCCAGGGACTCTACCGGGCGTATCAGTCCGGCGACCTGGCGCCGTTCATCCAGTTCGCGACCGAGCACGCGGCGTTCCTGACCACGCTCGTCTCGCAGTTCTTCTTGAACCTCTTCGTCGTCGTGATCGTCACCTACTACCTGCTCGTCGACGGCGACCGGATCAGCCGGTGGCTGCTCCGGTTCGACGACGAGGCGATCGTCCGCGAGTACCTCGAAGCCGTCGACCGCGAACTCGAGGCGGTCCTCTTCGGCAACCTCCTGAACGTGCTCGCGATCGCGCTCATCGCCATCGGCTCCTACAGCGCGTACAACGTCGTCGCTCCGCCCCCGGCGGACGTCCCCTACCCCGCGCTCGCCGGTGCGCTGACGGGCATCGCGAGCCTGGTCCCCGTCGTCGGAATGAAGATCGTCTACGGCCCGCTGACGGTCATCGCGGCGCTGCCGATCCTCCTGGGCGGCGATCCGGCGAACATACTCTACATCGCGGGGTTCCTGGCCGTCGCGGTCGTCGTCGTCGACACGATCCCCGACCTGGTGCTCCGACCGCTGCTCTCGGGCGAGGAGACCCACGTCGGACTCTTGATGCTGGCCTACACGCTCGGTCCCGTGGTGCTCGGCTTCTACGGGCTCTTCTTCGCGCCGATCCTGCTCGTGGTCGGTCTCACGTTCGCGAACACGGCGCTCCCGCGGCTGCTCGGCGCGACCGACAGGTCGACAGAGCCGGGCGGTTCTCCCGCGCCCGACGCGGACGGCCACGAGGACGGGTAGTGCAGTTCCCGACTCTTTCGAGCCCGGGAAGGAGTTTATACGCCGGCCGACCAATTTCGAACCGGTGAGAGCCAATGCCTGTCGACGACCTCGCCCGTAGCGACGTTGTAACGGCCACGCCGGACACGCCGGTCAGAGAACTCGCGAGCGCGATGGACGACGAAAACGTCGGGAGCATCGTAGTCGTGGACGGCGAGACCCCGGTCGGCATCGTGACCGATCGAGACCTGACCGTGCGCGTGCTCGGCTCCGGGGGCGACCCGGACGAGCAGACCGCAGACGACGTGATGAGCGACGACCTCCGGATGGTCGACAAGGACGCCGGCTTCTACGAGACGGCGAACATTATGAGCGAAAACGGCGTCCGCCGACTCCCGGTCTCAGACGGGGAGTCGCTGGTCGGGATCATCACCGCCGACGACCTGACAGAACTCCTCGCCGACGAGGAACAGCAGCTCGCAGAGATCATCCGTGCCCAGCGGCCGCGGTACTGATCTCGACTGTGTCCGTCCGCCGCCTTCGCCTTTTTTCGACACGCGCAGCCCGGGCCGAGAAAGCGTTTTGCGAGTCCGCCCGAAACTACTTCGTATGACCGTCGTCGCCCTGCTCAGCGTCGCGCCCGTCACCGAGGGAAGTATGGCAGAGGAGGTGGCGAAGGCCGTCGACGCGCTCGAGACCTTCGATGTCGACTACGAGACGAACCCGATGGGGACCGTGATCGAGGCCGACGACGTCGGCACGCTGTTCGACGCCGCGGAGGCCGCCCACCGCGCGGTCGACGCCGACCGCGTGAGCACGGTGCTGAAGATCGACGACAAACGCACCAGCGACGCGCGGGCCGCAGACAAGGTGTCCGCCGTCGAGGCCGAACTCGGCCGACCGGCGCGGAGCGACGAGGCGTAGCCGGCTTCGGACGATTCGTCCGGCGAACGGGACGGGACGGGACGGAGTGACGGCTACCCTCGCCGCAGCGCGAGCAGCGCCGCGCCGCCGAGTGCGAGCAGCGCCGCGACGACGCCGAACCCGGGCGTCGTCGTCGGCGTCTGGACGGTCGGGAACGGCGTCATCGTCGTGGTCTGTGTCGCCGGCGTCGTCGTGTCGGGCGTCGGCGTCGCGGTCGTCGTGTCGGGCGTCGGCGTCGCGGTGGTGGTGGTCGTCTCCTGTGGCGTCTGCGTGGTCGCGGTCGGGATCACCGGTTGGACCGTGCCGTCCACCTGGAGTTCCGGCGCCGGACCCAGGTCGCTGACCGTGATCGTGTAGGCGTCGCCGGGGCTCGTGTCGTTGAACGACAGCGTCACGAGGAACTGGCCGTCGGCGCCGACGGTGGCCGTCGCCGTCTTCAGGAACGCGGGCCGCACGTTGTCGTCGCTCCGGACGCGAAGGGTGAGTTCGGTGCCCGGCGCGACGGTCGCCTCGCCGTAGATCTCCTGGCCGCTGGCCGCGGTGACGTTGAACGGCTCGGTCATCGTCAACTCCGGCGCGGTCAGCGAGTACGTCGTCTCGACGGTCTCGTCGTCGCCGGTGGCAGTCAGATCCAGGTCGTTCTCGTCGTCGCCGAAGACCGTGAACGACGCGCGGAGGTCGTCTTCGGCGCCGACGGTCCCGTCAGTGTTCTCGCCGGGGTCGATCGCCCCGTCGCCGTCGGCGTCGCGGACGCCGCTCGGGCCGAACCGGCCGGTGCGCGAGACCACGTAGTAGGTGTCGTTCTCCGCGTCGGGGATCACGCGCGCGTTGGAACTGTTGTACTGCAACAAGAGCGGCTGGCGATTCGGCCCGGGGTCCGCCTGGGCGACGGTGAACTGCGCGGCGGGGGCGGCCTTGCTCCCGTTGGCGAAGGCGAAGAACGCCGAGGTGACGGTGTCTTCGCCCCTGGCGTCGAGCACCCCTTCCAGCCCCGACGCCCGGATCTCGTAGACGATCACGTCGCCGACGGCGACCTCCGCGTCGCGCGTGACCCACTCGGACTTCGCCTCGATGAGGTCGGCCGCCTCGTCGAGGTCGCCGTACCGCCGCTGCGGCGCGGTCCAGGTCCGGATCGACGCCGTCTCGCGTTCTTGGAGCACCAGGAGTTCCTGATCGGTCGGGCGGCCCTCCGTCGACACAGAGAGGGTGTAGGTCGTCGCGTCCAGCAGGTTCGAGACGTTGATGCTGACGTCGCCGCGCACGATCTCGTCGTCCTCGCTCACGGCGAACAGGTCGTTCTCGTCGTCGAACGTGCCGCGGGCGATCGTCGACGCCGCGTACGTGTCGAAGTAGACGGTCACCCGGCCGTCGCGGTCGTTCCCGCCGGCGTCCCGGACGGTGACGTTCGCCAGGAACCCCTCCGACGCCGTCCCGACGGTGAGCGTCGCCTCGCGGGTGTTCTCCAGCGTGATCGGGATCGCGGCGACGTCGCCGCGGTGTTCCTGGATGACGCCGCCGGGGACGTTCGCCTCCGTCTCGCCGGCCTCGGTGACGGTGATCGTCTTCGTCTCGGCGCTGATCCCGGAGAACGTGTCGGTCACCCGGACGGTGTAGTCGCCGGGATCGAGCGCCAGCGCCTCGAAGTTGTAGCTGAACGCGTACTCGCCCTGCCCGGAGAGCGACTCGGTCTTGGTCGTCCCCGCGACGGTGTCGCCGTCGTCGTCGAGCAGTTGGAGTCGGATCTCCCGGCCGCCCGACTGCGCCGAGACGGTCCCTTCGATCGTCTGGAGGTTCGTGACGTTGCGGTCGGCGACCGAGACCGACAGGCCGAGGGTCCGGACCGTGATCGAGGCCGTGCCCTCGCCCTCGATGTCTGCCTCGTAGTCGCCGAGCGCGCGCGCGTCCGTCTTGAAGACGAAGATCCGGCTGTTGGTTCCGGTCGCGCCGTCGAAGAAGTACTCGTCGGTGTCGGCGTCGGTCCCCTGCAGCGTCACCCCGGTGTTCGTCGACGACGCCAGGACGGCGACGCTCGATCCCTTGTAGGCGCTCACGTCCCCGCCCGCGCCGACCGAGGTGGGCGCGAAGGTGACCGTCTGGTTGCCGGCGTTCGAGAGTGCGTTCCCGGCCGAGTCGACGATCCCGCTTTCGAGCCGGAGGGTCATCTCGCGGCTGTAGGTCCGATCGAGTTCGATGACCGCCCGGCCCTGGGCTTCGCTCACGGACTGGATCGCGCCCGTGAGTTCTCCCTCGCCGTCGACGTAGAGCGCGTAGTTGCCCGCGAAGTTGTCGATCTCCTCGGAGAAGGCCACCTCGACCGCGGGCGTGCCGTCGGCTCTGACGTACTGGATCGCGCTCAGGAACTCGGGCGAGCCCTGCTTGCCGCCGGTGAACTCGACGGTGACCGTCTCTGTCGCCTGGACCGTATCGCCGTCGTTGTCCGTGCCGTTGATCTCGAGCGTGTAGTCTTTCGTCTCCTGTCCGTCGGGCACCGCGGGACTCGTCAGGTTCACGCTGCCGGCGAGATAGACGGTCGACGTCGACGGCGTGGCCGAGAGGAACAGCTGGTTCGCGCTCTC
Organism: Haloquadratum sp.; assembly: GCA_042215815.1. Taxonomy (GTDB): domain Archaea; phylum Halobacteriota; class Halobacteria; order Halobacteriales; family Haloferacaceae; genus Haloquadratum. The sequence goes on from JBDGUP010000003.1 coordinate 7,952, forward strand.
GGTGGCCGAGCTGTTCAGGACGCCGCCAGAGGCGTTCTTCATCACGAGCTGTTCGCTCTCGATCGTGAACTCGCCCGGCACCGAAAGCGAGACCGTGGTCTCGCCGCTCGTGTCGACGTCGGTGTACGAGTAGTTGAGCGTGTACCGCCGCTCGGTCTGTTCGTCCACCGTGAGCGGATCCAACTGCGAGACCGTCGAGACGTCGAGAGTGGTATCGGCCACGTCGATGGTCGCGGTCGTGGAGGCGGACCCGTCGACGGGTTCGCTCGCCTCGAAGACGACGTCGTAGGACTGGTCCGTGTCGACGCCCGGACTCGTGAGCGTCACCGTCCCGTTGAGGTACGCCGTCGTCGTCGAGGTGTTGGCGACGAGCGTGATCGTGGTGCCGCTCACGACCTCCGACTCGTTCACGACGGCGCCCGTGCCGTTTTTCACGGCGACGTCGTGGGCGTCGATACTGAACCCGCTCGGAATATCGACCGTGTACGTCGTGTTCTCGCTCGTGTTGATGCCGGTGAACGTGTAGTTGAACGTGTACTGCGTCTGGGTGTTCTCGTCGACCAGCGTCGGCGTGAGCGAGGTTTCGGCGCTCACGCCGTCGACGGCGGCGGTCGAGCCGGTGAACGCGACGCTCCCGGCGACGACCGACAGCACGACGAGCGCCGCGAGCGTCACCGCGCCGAGGGGCGAAATGGGTCGTGACATAGTGGGGGAGGGCGGCAACCGGACGAGCGCGACCGCGAGGGCGACGAACTGCCGTCCGCGTCTCAGCGGTGCCGGCGTCGCGGCCGCGCGGCTACCGATACGCGGAAGTCAGACCGCACAGAAATATAGGTTTTGTGTCATCCCGTATCACACCGCGGGTTCGCCTTCCGAGGTGCCGACGAGCCACGTGCCGTACGTCACGAGCGCGACGGCGGGGACGACCAGGTAGGTGAACACCTGGGCGGATTGTGGAAAGACCGCCGGCAAGAACAGGAGCGACCCGACGACTAACAGCGCGACACCGGCGAGCACACGAGTGCTGTCGAACAGTCCCATAGGTCTGACTACGGCCCCCGGAATATGGATTTTCCGCTTCGCGGTGCCGCCCGCGACGGGGGCCGCCGGAGGATCGGGGGCATCGGGGGCGGGGCGAGGCGGGGCTTAAATAATGTCTATTGTCATAATGACGGTTGTATACTGTCGGACGAACGTCCCGATACTCCTGCGGATCCCCCGGAGGGGGACGAGCGTCTCAACGGTTTCGTCCGACAGTATATAAGGGCGGGCCATCCCAGGAGAGCGTATGGACGCCGCGATCGTCACGGTCGGGGACGAACTCCTCGCGGGCGACATCGAGAACACGAACGCGACGTGGCTGGCGGACGAACTCACCGCGCGGGGCGTCGAGGTCGCCAGGATCCTCGTCGTCCCGGACGACGAGCAGGTCGTCGCGGGCGTCGTCGACGACTGGTCGGCGCAGTTCGGGGCGGTGCTCGTCACCGGCGGGCTCGGCGGGACGCCGGACGACGTGACGATGCCCGCGGTCGCCGCCGGGCTCGACCGAGAGACCGTCGTCGATCCGGCGGTCGAAGCCGAGGTCCAAGCGAAGATCGACGGCGTCTACGAGGCGAATCCCGACCTGGACTTCGAGCTGCGCGCGGAGTGGTACGCCTCGATGCCGGCGGGGGCGACGCCGATTCCGAACCCGGAGGGACTCGCGCCCGGGTGCGTCGTGGAGAACGTCTACGTGCTCCCGGGCATCCCCGAGGAGATGACGGCCGTCTTCGAGAACGTCGCGACGGAGTTCGCCGGCGACGTGACGACGCGGACGCTCTACTCGCCCGAACCGGAGGGCGCGCTCGCGTCGCTCCTGGGCGAGATCCGCGAGGAGTTCGACGTTCGGGTGGGGAGCTATCCGAACCGGGACGCGGGCGAGACGCGGCTCAAACTCACCGGCGACGACGAAGGGACCGTCCGGGAGGCCGTCCGGTGGCTCCGCGAGCACGCCGACGTGGAACTCCGCGTCGAAGCCGACCGCGGGTGACTATCGGGCGTTCGGGAGGCGCGACGTGTCCCGGGCCGAAAGCGAGACCGACGCGCCCTGCGACTGGATGATGTTGAACGCCGTGACGAGGTCCGACCGGGAGATGAGCCCGACGAGGTCGCCGCCGTCGTCGACGACCGGCAGGCGCCCGACGTCGTGCTGTTGCATCCGCTCGATCGCCGTCATCGCGTCGGCGTCGGGCGAGATCGTCGCGAGGTCGTCCGACATCACGTCTTCGACCCGGTAGGCGTCGCGTTCGACCTCCTTCACCGAGCGGGCGTCGCCGAGCGTCACCATCCCGACCAGCCGACCGTCCCGGAGCACCGGATAGCCCGTGTGTCGTTCGGTGAACATCCGATCGAGCAGGTCGGAAACGCTCGTGGCTTCTGTCACCACGTCCAGGTCCTCCCGCGGCGTCATCACCTCGCGGACGGTGACGTCCTGGAACGCGGCCTTCATCACGGTCTGTTGGGCCTCCGAGGAGGCGCCGATGTAGATGAAAAAGGCGAGCGCGACGAGAAAGAGGTTGGCGAACAGCCCGAAGAGCCCAAGCAAGAAGGCGAACACCTTGCCGACCTCGGCGGCGATCTGCGTCGCGCGAGCGTGGGGGCGCGAGCGGGCCAAGAGCGCGCGGAGGACCCGCCCCCCGTCCATCGGGAACCCGGGGAGCATATTGAACACGGCGAGCACGATGTTCGTGAGCGCGAGGTACCCCGCGACGAACTTGACGGGGTCGAGCGCCGACGGCAGGGCCAGGAACGCGAGGTACGACAGCACGCCGAGACCGATGCTGACGACTGGCCCGGCGACCGCGATCGTCAGCTCCTGCTTCCAGTCTTCGGGCATCTCGGTGAAGCTGGCGACGCCGCCGAAGAGCCACAGCGTGATCGAGTCGATCTGGTAGCCGTACCGCATCGCGACCAGCGAGTGGCCGAACTCGTGGAGCAGCACGCAGACGAAGAGCCCGACCGCCGCCGCCGCGCCCAGCACCCACTGCATCGAACCGGCGGTGAGCGGTCCGACGTCGATCGCGGCACCGAACAGGCGGTTGATCGCCTCGACGAGCTGTGCCACGTCGTTCCCGATGAGCCACGCGAAGAGGGGGAGGACGACGAGGAACGTGACGTCGAGCTTGATCGGGATGCCGAACGCGCTACCGATACGGATTCCGCGCATACGGGCCTTTGTCGGGGACGGGACTTAAGTCCCGTCGAGCCGCGCGACGGCGCGCAGACGAACCGCTCAAATACCTCACGTCCCTACCTCGATACGTGTCACAACAGGTCGGTCGCGTCGACACGCTCTTTCTCCACGAGTCCGGCGACGACTTCCTCGCGGTCGTCGAGCGCGACGGCGAGCGTGTCTTCCGTGCGGTACTCGAACTGAAGGAGACCGACGCGGGCCCCCGCCCGGCGAAGTTCCGCATCAAGCGGGGCTCGACCGAAGAGCCTCGCGACCCGAGCCAGTTCGTCGAACTCGCCCGGCGGGCGTCGCGGATCCGCATCTCCGAGCAGACGTCGCCGGACCGCCGGGGGGAACTCAAAGAGATGCTCGCGGGCTATCAGCTGGAGGCGCTCGTCGTCCGGACGTGCCGGTACTGCGCGTCGGACGGCCGCTACTCGCCGATCACCGAAGAGACCGCGATCGAGGCCGACCGCGAGTACATCTGCCCCGACTGCGCGAAGCGCGAACTGGAGCGCGAACTCGACTTCACCGCGTCGGGGCGCCTCACCGGCGCCGCCCAGGACCGCCTCGAAGAGCTCCTCTTGGAGACCCAGGACCTCGACCGGATCACGAACCTCCTGCAGGGCGGGCTCGACCCCGACCTCACGAAGTTCGACACCGTCAGCGCGACCACAGACGAGATCGACCTGGTGGAGACGGCGACGCTCGATCTCCATCCCGAACTCCAGCGCCGGGTCGAAGACCGCTTCGAGACGCTGCTCCCGGTCCAGTCGCTGTCGGTGGCGAACGGTCTCTTCGAGGGGCGCGACCAGCTCGTCGTGAGCGCGACCGCCACCGGGAAGACTCTCGTCGGCGAACTGGCCGGTCTCGACCGGGCGCTTCGGGGCGACGGGAAGCTTCTGTTTCTGGTCCCGCTGGTCGCGCTCGCGAACCAGAAACACGAGGACTTCGAAGAGCGCTACGGCGACCTGCTGGACGTGACGATCCGGGTCGGCGCCTCGCGTATCACCGACGACGGGAACCGCTTCGACCCGGACGCGGACGTCGTCGTCGGGACCTACGAGGGCATCGACCACGCGCTCCGGACGGGCAAGGACCTCGGCGACGTCGGCACCGTCGTGATCGACGAGATCCACACCCTCAAGGAGGGCGAGCGCGGCCACCGCCTCGACGGTCTCATCAGTCGGCTGAAATACTACTGCGGAGAGCGAGACAAGCGGCGCGACGGCTACGACGGCGCGCAGTACGTCTACCTCTCGGCGACCGTCGGCAACCCGGAGTCGCTGGCCGAGCGGCTCCGCGCGACGCTCGTCGAGTTCGAGGAGCGACCGGTGCCGATCGAGCGACACGTCACCTTCGCCGACGGGCGGGAAAAGCCCGACATCATCGACAAGCTGGTCAAACGCGAGTTCGACTCGAAGTCCTCGAAGGGCTACCGGGGACAGACCATCGTCTTCACCAACTCGCGGCGGCGCTGCCACGAGATCGCCCGCAAACTGGAGTACGACGCGGCCCCGTATCACGCCGGGCTCGACTACGGCCGCCGCAAGCGCGTCGAAGGCCAGTTCGGCGACCAGGATCTCGCGGCCGTGGTCACGACCGCGGCGCTGGCCGCCGGCGTCGACTTCCCCGCCTCCCAGGTCGTCTTCGACTCGCTGGCGATGGGCATCGAGTGGCTCTCCGTCCAGGAGTTCGAACAGATGCTCGGGCGGGCCGGCCGCCCCGACTACCACGATCAGGGGACGGTCTACCTGCTGGTCGAACCCGACGGCGTCTACCACAACTCGATGGAGATGACCGAAGACGAGGTCGCGTTCAAGCTCCTGAAAGGCGAGATGGAAGACGTGATGACGCTCTACGACGAGACCGCGGCGGCCGAAGAGACGCTCGCGAACGTCGTCGTCGCCGGCAAGCACGCCAAGCGGCTCAACGACCGGATGGTCGGCGACGTCCCGACGAAACACGCGGTGGGCAAGCTCCTGGAGTGGGAGTTCATCGACGGCTTCGAGCCGACGCCGCTGGGGCGGGCGGTCTGTGAGCACTTCCTCTCGCCGACCGACGCCTTCCGTATCCTCGATTGCATCCGGTCGGGGACCGACCCCTACGATCTGGTCGCAGAGATGGAGTTGCGCGACGAGTCGTGACCGCCGCCGGCCGAACGAAATCCTTTACTCGGTGACGGGCCGATGTGAGGGCGCGGGACCGTGGGTTAGCCTGGTATACTTCGGGCCTTGGGTGCCCGTGACCCCGGTTCGAATCCGGGCGGTCCCATCTTCGACGCCGTCGAAATGGGAGCACGAGGGCGAGCG
>JBDGUP010000141.1:0-4038 GCA_042215815.1 Haloquadratum sp.
CGTCGCCGGTCGAGTCGTCGCCGGTCGAGTCGTCGCCGGCGAGCGCGTCGTCGACGAGCGCGGCGGTGGGGCGACCGCCCGACTCGACGGGCACCTCGCGCTGGCTCCCGTCCGCGAAGGTGATCGCGTTGCCGTAGTGGACGCCCGTCCGGAGGTCGATCGGCCGCCAGGTCGACTCGACGAGTTCGGCGTCGAGCCACTCGGCGACGACGTCCGCGTTGCCGACCGTCGCCGAGAGCGCGACGACCTGGAGACCGGGGTTGAGCGTCCGCAGTTTCCCGAGGGTCACCTCCAGGGTCGGACCCCGCTCGGCGTCGTCGACCAGGTGGACCTCGTCGGCGACGACACAGGAGAGGTCGTCGATCCAGCCCGCGCCGTTCCTGACCAGCGAATCGACCTTCTCCGAGGTGGCGACGACGACGTCGCGCGAGGCCAGCCACTCGCCGTCGGAGTCGTAGTTCCCGGTCGAGACGCCGACGTCGATACCGTACTCTTCCCAGCGTTCGAACTCGGCTTTCTTCTCGGAGGCGAGCGCCCGTAACGGCACGATGTAGAGCGCCGTGCCGCCGCGCGCGACGCTCGACAGCATCGCGAGTTCGGCGATGAGCGTCTTGCCCGACGCGGTCGGGACGGACGCGACGAGGCTCTCCCCTCGCGTGACGCCGGCCTCGACCGCCTCGGCCTGGGGCGGGTAGAGTTCCTCGATGCCCTCCCCGCGCAGGTGCGAGGCGACCCCCTCGGGCAGTTCGGGCACGTCCTCCGGTCGCATCGGTGTCGCCTACGCCGTCCTCCCGTTTAAACCGTTGGAGAGGTGGCTACGGGTGCTCGTCGCCCCGGCGCGTCGCCACCGATATGTGCCCCGTCGTCCAACTGCGGGTATGAAGATCCGCTTCGACCGCGACACGTGCATCGGGATGTTCCAGTGCGTCGACGAGTGGGACGCCTTCGAGGACGACCGCGATGCGGGGAAGGCAGAACTGGCGGGCGCGACGGAAGTCGAACCGGACGTCTTCGAACGCGAGGTGCCCGACGGCGAGGAGCTGGACGCGGAGTTCGCCGCTCGCGCGTGTCCCGTGGACGCGATCGAACTCTACGACGACGACGGCGACCAGGTGGTGTGATACCGGCGGTTGTAACCGTCGGACAGCTCCGCGCGAGCACAATCGTTATATACGATCGCGGAGAGTTTTCCGTCCGAGAGGATATGAGCCACCCCAGTCGCGGCCGGAACCTCGCGGAGTGGGCAGACCTGGTGGGAGCGTCGCTGCCGGACTCCGTCGACGAGCGCGGCGACGACGACGAGGGCGCGGGGACCCCCGCGAACGGGCCCAGAGAACGGGCGACTCTGCGGCAGCGGTCGTGGACCGACTTCGCGGCCGACCCCGAACGGAACGAGTGAGCGGCGGATGCGCGGTGCGTCCGGCAGCCGCGTTCCACTTTCACTCCGCTCGCCGAACCCTTAACAGCGGTGGCGCCCAAGCGAGTGTGATGGCGGCCACAGACGACCCCGAGTACGTGGACCATCCGCTCGTGGACCCCGGGTTCATCGAGCGGCGGTTCTACCAGCTCCGGCTCGCGGGCACCGCGACGGAGGCGCACACCCTCGTTTGTCTCCCGACCGGGCTGGGAAAGACCACCGTGAGCCTGCTCGTGACCGCAGAGAGGCTCGACGAACTCGGAGGGAAAGCGCTCTTCCTCGCGCCGACGAAACCGCTCGTCCAGCAGCACGCGGAGTTCTACCGCGAGGCGCTGTCGATCCCCGACGGGGATATCGTGGTCTTCACGGGAGAGATCCGACCCGAAGACCGGGCCGAGGCGTGGGACGACGCTCGGGTGGTCGTCGCGACGCCGCAGGTCGTCGAGAACGACCTCGTCGGGAGCCGCATCTCCCTGGCGGACGTCACCCACCTCACCTTCGACGAGTGTCACCGCGCCAGCGGGGACTACGCGTACGTCTACATCGCCGAGCGCTACCACGAGGACGCCGAGCACCCGCTCGTGACCGGGATGAGCGCCTCGCCCGGCGGCGACAAAGAGGAGATCCTGGAGGTGTGTCAGAACCTCGGGATCAGCGAGGTCGAGGTGATGACAGAAGACGACGCCGACGTCGACGAGTACACCCACGACACGTCGGTCGAGTGGGAGCGGATCGAGCTGCCCGACGAGATCCTCCAGATCCGGGACGCGCTGAACGAGGTCATCACAGACCGCCTCGAGACGCTGAAGCAACTGGGCGTGACGAACACGACCCAGCCCGACGTCTCCCAGAAGCAGCTGAACCGGATGCGGGGGAAGCTCCAGGAGCTGATAGACGCCGACAAGTCGGAGGGCTACAAGGGGATGTCGACGCACGCGGAGGTGATGAAGCTCCGCCGGGCGGTCGAACTCGTCGAGACGCAGTCGGTCGAGTCGGTCCGCCGGTACTTCGAGCGCCAGCGGAACGCCGCGCGGTCGTCGGGGGCGTCGAAGGCGAGCCAGCGGCTCGTCGCCGAGCCGAAGGTCCAGAAGGCGATGGAGCAGGCCGAGTCGTTCGACGGGACGCACCCGAAGTTCTCCCGAGCGCGGATCCTGCTGGCGCAGACGCTGGGCATCGAGGGCGGCGAGCGGGCCATCGTCTTCACCGAGTCCCGTGACACCGCCGAAGCGCTCACCGACTTCCTGTCGGCGTCGTTCGACGTCCGGCGGTTCGTCGGCCAGGGCGACAAGGAGAGTTCCGAGGGGATGACCCAGACCGAGCAACAGGAGACGCTGGACGCGTTCCGCGCCGGGGAGTTCGAGGTGCTCGTCTCGACCTCCGTGGCCGAAGAGGGGCTCGACGTGCCCGAGGTGGACCTGGTGCTCTTCTTCGAGCCCGTCCCCACGGCGATCCGCTCGATCCAGCGGAAGGGCCGGACCGGCCGACAGGCCGAGGGGAGCGTCGTCGTGCTGTTGGCCGAAGACACCCGCGACGAGGCGTACTTCTGGATCTCGCGCCGTCGCGAACGGGAGATGGAATCGGAACTGCGGGAGTTGAAGAGCGTCGCGGGCGACATCGAAGCCGAGCTTGCCCCGCCCCAGGAGGAACTGGTGGCGTTCGACGGCGAGCCCGACCCCCCGTCCGACGGCGAGCCCGACGGCGAGACCGCCGTCGACGGCGGGAACGAGGGATCCGGCAGCGGCGGGGTACCGCGAGCAGGGGGCGACGGCCAGGCGGGTCTCGCCGACTTCGGGGCGGCCGGAGGCGACGAGGATGCTCCCTCCGACGGCGTCGTCGCGACCGCCGGCGACGGCGGCGACGGCAGCGACGGCGACGGCGACGGGACGGAGATCGTGGTCGACCAGCGCGAACTCGAGGCGTCGATCGCGAAGGACCTCTCGAAGCGCGAGGGGATCCGCACGCGCCTGGAGACGCTCGCCGTCGGCGACTACGTGCTTTCGGACCGCGTCGCCGTCGAGCGGAAGTCGGTCGGGGACTTCCTGGACACCCTCCTCGACGGCGAGCGCTCGCTGTTCGAGCAGGTCGGCGACCTCGCTCGCGCGTACGCGCGGCCGGTGTTGGTCGTCGAAGGCGACGGGCTCTACGAGGAGCGGAACGTCCACCCCGGAGCGATCCGCGGGGCGCTGGCGTCGCTCGCGGTCGACTTCGACGTGAGCGTGCTGCAGACCCGCGACGCCGACGACACCGCCGAACTGCTGCGCACGATCGCCGAGCGCGAGCAGACCGAGCGCGAGCGGACCGTGAGCGTCCACGGCGACAAGAGCGCGAAGACGCTCGCCGAACAGCAGGAGTACGTCGTCTCCGCGATCGCCGACATCGGGCCCGTCACGGCGCAGTCCCTGCTCCGGGAGTTCGGCACCGTCGAAGCGGTGATGACCGCACGGGAAGAAGACCTCCGGGAGGTCGAGGGGGTCGGGGAGGTGACCGCCGAGCGCATCCGGGAGGTCGTCGGCGCCGAATACGAGTGATACGGACGCGGTCCGCCAGTATCACCGGTCCCCGTTTTCCCCCTCCGAGAGCGTTCCCCCCTCCGAGAACGGGTCGGCGCCGGGGGGGCCGTC
>JBDGUP010000141.1:4138-13169 GCA_042215815.1 Haloquadratum sp.
CCCCCTCCGAGAGCGTTCCCCCCTCCGAGAACGGGTCGGCGCCGGGGGGGCCGTCGTCGGAGTTCAGTTCGGTCGAGAGGAGCGCCGCCGACTCGACGAGGAGACCGACCGCCAGCGGCCCCGCGATGACGCCGATGGGACCGATCGTGAGCACGCCGCCGAAGAAGCCGACGAAGTAGAGGCTCCCCGGGATGTCGGCCGTCCGGCGCGCGAGCCGCGGACGGATGAGGACGTCGGGGAGCCACGCGACGGCGACGCCGCCGACGAGGAAGACCACGGCGGCCCGGGCGAGTTCCCCGACCGCGACGTGGTAGGCCGCGAGTCCGGCGACGAGGAGGCTCGGACCCACGATCGGAACGAACTGGAGGACCGCGGCGACCGTCGCCAGCGTCACCACGGAGTCGTATCCGAGCGCGAGAAACACCGGGAGCGCGAGGGCGAACGTGCCGAACGCCGTCGCCGCCTGCAGCACGTAGATCGCGTACAGCGTGTCGCGTGCGCGTCGGTTCAGCGCTCGCGCAGCACCGCGATAGCCGGGCGGGACGAGAGCGATCACCGCCCGCTGGGCGTCCTCGCCGTAGAACAGCAGCGAGTAGACGAGGAACGCGAAGAGCGTCACTTTCACCAGGAGGACCGGCGCGGCCCGCGCCGCCCACCGCGCGGTCCGTTCGAGTTCCCCCAAGAGGAGGGTCGTGACCGAATCGAGCGTCACGACGTACTCAAAGCCGAAAAAGCGGAGGTCGACCGCGGCCGGCAGGAGACCGAAGAGCGCGGCCAGCGCGTCGAACCGGAGGTAGCCGACGACCGCCAGCGGCGCGACGGCGAGAAGCGTCATCGTGAACGCACCGGTCGTGGCGAGCGCGCTCGCGACCCGCCGCGAGTGACCCCGGTCGACGAGCGTCCGACGGACCGGCCAGAGCAGGTACGCGACGGTGACCGCGAAAAAACCCGTGCCGAGCACCGACCGGAGGAGGACCGCGGCGAGCGCTCCCGCCAGGACGAACACCGCACCCAGGACGTGGCGTCGGTCGTACGTCACGGCTGCAACTCACCGCCGAGTGACAAGAGCGTTGCTCCGCCGGCGGCCGAAAGGTCCCAGTTCACCACCGTTAAATACAACCAGGTGAAATCACCGAGTAATGAAACGGAGAACGTTCGTCCGGGCTGCGGGCGCGAGCGGCATCGTCGGACTCGCCGGCTGCGTCGGCGGCGACGGCGGCACGACGGAGACGACAGGAACGGGGACGACCGCCGCGGGGACCGGGGGGACGACCACGGGAAGCGCCGGGGCGGACGTCCCCGAGCTGGTCGTCGCGACCTACGGGCCGTTCGTCGACGCGCCGTCGACGAGCCCCGGGCCGTGGATCAAGAAGACCTTCGAGTCGGAGTTCGACGCGAAACTGCGCTTTGCGACGCCCGACAGCGAGATCAACTACTACATCGAGCGCGCGCTCCAGGACGTCGACATCGAGGCGGACGTCTATGTCGGCCTCAACGTGGAGAATATGGTGCGGGTCGACGAGCGGCTCGACGACGGGCTATTCACGACGGCGGACGGGCTGTCCCGACGGGACGCGATCAAGGACTCGCTGGGCTTCGATCCCAAGGGTCGCGCCGTCCCCTACGACACGAGCTACGTGAGCCTCGTCTACAACGCGACGCTCGAGGGCGGCGACTTCACCGCCCCGGAGACGTTCGAGGGTCTCTTGGATCCGGCCTACGAGAACGACCTGCTCGCACAGAACCCGACCGCCAGCGCGACGGGGAAGTCGTTCCTCCTCCACACGATCAAGGCCACGGGCGAAGACGGCTATCTGGACTACTGGAAGCGACTGAAGGACAACGGCGTCCGGGTGCTCTCGAGCTGGTCGTCGTCGTATACCGCCTACTCCAACGAGGAGGCGCCGATGGTCGTCTCGTACTCGACCGACCAGGTCTACGCCCACCGCTCGAAGGCCGACCTCTCGAAACACCAGATCCGGTTCCTGAACGACCAGGGGTACGCCTACCCGGAGGGGATGGCCATCTTCGAGGGAACCGACCACCCGGAACTCGCCCGGGCGTTCCTCGACTTTATGCTCCGCCCCGACGTCCAGGGCGAGATCGCCCAGCGGAACGTCGCCTTCCCCGCGACGACGACCGCCGAACTCCCCGAGTCGTTCTCCAAGTACGCCAAGGAACCGTCCGAGCCGGTTATGTTCGAGTACGACGTGCTCCGGGACAACGCGAGTCAGTGGGTCCAGGCGTGGGCGCGGCAGTTCGCCAGCAAGTGACCGCGTCCGGTCCAGGAGACACCGACGCGAAACCGCAGCAGTCCTTATGGGACGTCGCAGCCGAAGGACTACGAGGAAACCGTGCTACGTGAGTACCTCGACGCACTCGGGTCGCGAGCGCTCCAGTTCGGTGCGGTCGTCACCGGTCTCGTACTGCTCGTCGTCTTCTACTACCCGGTGGCGACCGTCTTCGTCGACGCCGTCGTCGTCGACGGCCGGCTCACGATCGAGCCGTTCCGCAAAATTCTCACCTCCGAGTTCTACCTCGTCGACATCTTCGGGTTCACGGCCTACCAGGCGCTGCTGTCGACGGCCGCGTCTGTCGTGCTCGGCCTGCCGGGCGCGTGGGTCCTCGCGCGCTTCGAGTTCCGCGGACGCGAGACCCTGCGGTCGCTGACGATCCTGCCGTTCGTGATGCCGTCGATCATGGTCGCGATCGGGTTCGTCGCGACGTTCGGGCGGAACGGGACGCTCAACGCGGTGTTGGAGGCGCTCGGGCTGCCGACGGTCGACCTGCTCTACACGCTGCCGGCGATCATCGTCGCCCACGCCTTCTACAACGCCCCGCTCGTGGCCCGGGTGACGACCGCCGCCTGGGAGAGCGTCGACGCCTCGGCGGTCGAGACCGCACGGAGCCTCGGCGCGTCGCGATCGAAGGCCTTCCGCGACGTCGTGCTCCCGCAGCTCCGCCCGGCGATCGCGGTCGGCGCGACGCTGACGTTCGTGTTCACGTTCGCGTCGTTCCCCATCGTGCTCGCGCTGGGGGGGTTCCGGCTCGCGACCGTCGAGGTGTTCATCTACTCGAAGATCCAGAACCTCGCGTACGCCGAAGCCGCCGCGATCGGGGTCGTCGAGACGGTCGTCTCGCTCGGGCTGACGTATCTGTACCTTCGATACGAGGGACGTCAGCGCGCGTCCGGCCGAGGCGCACGACCGCAACCCCGGCGGCCGCTGTGGCCCGATTCGTGGTCGGTTCGTGAGACGGCGACGCGGCTCGGCGTCGGTCTCTACGGGCTCGTCGTGCTCGCGGTGTTCGTCGGGCCGATCGCGTCGATGGCCCTCGAAAGCCTCACCGGCCCGGGCGGCGAGGTGACGCTGCGGCACTACCTGTTCCTCGTCGAGCGCCAGCAGACGGGCGCGTCGTATCAGGTCCGACCGCTGCCCGCGATCCGCAACTCCCTGCTATTCGGCGTCGGAACTCTGCTGGTCGCGGTGCCGATGGGCGTCGTGGTGGCGGTGTTGACGACGCGAGAGTTCCGGGGCCGAGCGCTGCTCGACGCCCTCTCGATGGCGCCGCTTGCGGTATCGGGGATCGTCGTCGGACTGGGGCTGCTTCGCGGGCTGGTGTTCGGTATCGAGGTGTTCGGCGTCCGGCTCCAGGCGACCGGGGCGGCCGCGATCGTCGCGGCGCACGCGGTCGGCGCCTATCCCTTCGTGACCCGGAACGTCGCGCCGCTGCTGCGGAACCTCGATCCGCGGCTGGTCGAATCGGCGCGGAGCCTCGGAGCGAGTCGAGTGCGCGCGCTCGTCGACGTCGAACTGCCGCTCGCGGCCGCTGGCGTCGTCGCCGGCGCCGCCTTCGCCTTCGCGATCAGCATCGGCGAGTTCGACGCCACCGTCGTGCTCGCGGAGGGGTCTCGGAGCTACACGATGCCGGTCGCCGTCGAGCGCTACCTGGGACGGCGGCTCGGTCCGGCGACGGCGATGGGGTGTGTACTGCTCGCAGTCACGAGTCTGAGCTTCGTCGTGATCGAACGGTACGGCGGCCGGTACGGCGGCCGAGGAGGGTTCTGACCGTGCGGCCGGCGGCGGTCGTAGAGGAGGTCCGACGATGGAACTGACCCTCGACGGCGTCCGACGGGAGTACGGCGAGACGGCCGCGCTGGCCGGGATCGACCTCACGGTCGAAGACGGGGAGTTCTTCACCCTCGTCGGGCCCTCTGGCTGCGGGAAGACGACGACGCTCCGGCTGGTCGCCGGCTTCGAGCCGCCGTCGGCCGGGGAGATTCGGTTCGACGGCGAGGCGATGAGCGGCGTGCCGCCCGAGTCACGGGGCGTCGGCGTCGTGTTCCAGAGCTACGCGCTGTTTCCCCACCTCTCGGTCGCCGAGAACGTCGCCTACGGACTCCGGTTCACCGACCCGCCCGAGGGGGTCGACCGCGACGAGCGCGTGGCGTCGCTCCTCGAACTGGTCGACCTCCCGGAGATGGGCGACCGCGATCCGACGGAGCTGTCGGGCGGCCAGCAACAGCGGGTCGCGCTCGCGCGGGCCCTCGCCCCGGGCCCGGACCTGCTGCTGCTCGACGAACCGATGAGCGCGCTGGACGCCCGCCTGCGAGAGCGGCTCCGACTCCAGGTGAAAGAGATCCAGTCGGAACTCGGGATCACGACGCTGTATGTCACCCACGACCAGGAGGAAGCGCTCGCCATCTCGGACCGCGTCGCCGTGATGAACGACGGCGAGATCGAACAGATCGGCCGGCCCCGGGCGGTGTATCGACGCCCGGAGACCCGGTTCGCCGCCGAGTTCGTCGGCGACAACAACGTCTTCGAGGGACGCGTGACCGGCCGTCGCGCGACAGGCGGCGACGAGGTGGAATCTCCAGTTGAAACGGAGGGGTTGGCGGGGTCGACGATCGACCTCGGAGGGCGTACCGTCGCCGTGGGGGGCGACCGATCGCTGTCGCCGGGGCGACGGGTGGCGTTCTGTGTCCGCCCCGAGCAGATGCGCCTCCTCGGCGACGGTGCGGCAGCAAAAGAGACGAACGTGCTCGAGGGGACGGTGACGAAGACGGAGTTCCTCGGCGACGCGACGCGGACGTACCTCCGGTGGGATGGCCGGGAATTGACGGTGCAATCCACAGATTGGAGCGATGGCGGGACAGATCAGGTCGACGGCGGAACAGACCGGGACGACGGGGGAGCGACGGCGGAAATCGGAGACGACGTCCGGGTGGGATTCAGCCCGGCCGCCGCACACGTCTTCGAGGTGCGCGACGGCGAGTGACCGGGAGAACAGTCGATCGAGGGTGACTCTCGGGCCTGGAATCGAAGGCGTCCGGGTCAGCGCGCGACGCCGACGGTGAGCAGGGTGCCGTAGGTCCGGTATCGCTCGACCATCGCCTCGCGGGACGCCCAGCCCTCTGTGGGGAACGCCGATTCGGGCGGGATGTCGATCTCCCGGTCGGGGATCGCGTCCTGCTCGGCGACGGCGAGGCCGGCGTCGCGGAACGCCTCCCGGTACTCCGCTTTCGACCACCGAGTCATCTCGACGTCGATGCGCTCTTGCCACTCGTGGGAGTGGACGTTCTCTTCGTAGTAGTTGACGGCGCAGTAGAACGTCCCGCCGGGACGGAGCACCCGGGCGACCTCTTCGAGCGCTCGGGGCGGATCCGACGCGTAGTAGAACGCCTCCATACTCCAGACGTGGTCGACGCTGTCGTCGGCGAACGGCAGGTCCTCGAAGTCGCCGACGAGGTAGCCGACCTGCGGATCGTCGGTGTACGAGCGGGCGTTCCGTGCCATCTCCGGCGCGCCGTCGAGACCGTATACCCGCTCCGCGTCCGTCGTCTCGCGGAGGGCGCGCCCGGCGTAGCCGCTGCCACAGCCGAGGTCGAGGACCGTCTCGTCCGATTCGACCGGCATCCGGGCGAGGGCGTGTTTCGCGGTGTGCCAGTGTCGCTCTTCCATCCCCCGATCGCGCCCCTCGGCCGCCCAGGCGTCGAACTCGGCTCTGACGCTCATACCGGTACTGCGCGCCGGAGCGCCAAGAGCGGTCGGGTTTCCGGGCGTCCGGACCGTCATACTGACTGTTGTATACTGTCGGACGACGGGCGAGCATATATGCCGGCCGGCCGCCGAGTGGGGGTATGGTCGGACGTCGCCGCCGGTTCGCACTCGCGGACACCGTCCAGCAGATCGTCGGCGGGTTCCTGCTCGCCGGGCCGTTCGTCGTGACCGAGGAGGTCTGGGTGCTCGCGGCGAGCATGTCGTGGTTGCAGGCTCTCTCGACGGTCGTCATCGTGTTCGTCGTCGGGTACGGCGCGCTCTACAAGGCCGACAATCGGAACCCAGACCGAGAGACGGAAGTCGGCGGCGTCCCCCTCCGGTTCGTCTCGTTGATCGCGGTCTCGTACCTCTCGGTCCTCATCCTCGCCGTCGCTTTCAACGCGCCCGCGACGTTCCTCGCGGGGAACGGCCTCGGAGCGGGCGGCGACCCGCAGACGGTGCTCGGCGTCGTCGATCCGATCGTGCTGGGACCGACTCTCAAGGCGATCAGCATCGGCGCGATATTCAGCGTCATCGGCGCGGCGACGGCCGATTCGATCTACTAGCCGGCTCCTCTCGTCCCCTCTTTTCTTTTCTTTTGTTTTCTTTTCTTCTCCGGCGGAACTCCCGCATCGTTAAGTCGAGGGAATCGGATCTACGGGTATGGATTACACGCTCGCGATCGAGAACACACCGGACACCATCCCCGGCGGCACCGGCATCCTGCTCCTCCACCCGAGCATCGGCGAGACCGACCGGATCGACACCGACTTCCTGAAGACCGACACCGATCGTTTCCTCGTCATCTCGACGCGAACCACCGCCCGCGAAGTAAAGCAGAAGCTCGAACACTACGACGTCGACGAGTCGCGGGCGGTCGTACTGGACACGCTCTCCGTCGAGCGGGGGTATTCCCGTCGACAGACGGACCACGTCCACTACGTCTCTGCGCCGGACGACCTCGACAGCATCGTCTCGCAGACGGCGTCGTTCCTCTCGTCCCACGACGGGAAGCTCCGAGTGAGCGTCGACTCGGTGACCGAGATGGCCTACTACGCCGACGTCGACCGCGCGCTGGAGGCGACCCAACGACTGCTCGCCCTGCTCGACCGACACGACGCCGTCGGGCTGTTCCACCTCTCCAGCGAGGTCCACGACGACGAGACCATCGGGCGCTTCCGCGACCGCTTCGACGCCGTCGTCGAACTCGACGTCGACGGCAGCGTCACCGCCGAGTTCTGATACTGTTCGGCTCCGTCTGTAGAACTTTTATTAGCATAGGAGCCGGTCTATCGATAATGCTACACAGTTCCGGACCGCTGCTCTCGATCGACCTCTCGGCACGGGAAACGGCGACAGAATCGATCGACGGCGTGCTCGAATCGTACATCGGCGGTCGGGGCGTCGCCACGAAACTGGCGCACGACCGGATCCCGTTCGACGCGGATCCCCTCGGGGCGGACAACCGCCTCGTGTTCACGACCGGGCCGATGCAGGCCTCTCAGATGAGCTTCACCGGCCGGATGAACGCCACCGCGGTCTCGCCGCTCACAGACGGGCTTCTCTCTTCGAACGCCGGCGGATTTATGTCGCGGCACTTCGCGGACACGGGCTACAGCGCCGTCGAGGTGACCGGCGCGAGCGACGAACTCGTCGTCGTCCACGTCCGCGACGAGGGCGTCGAGTTCGAGGCGGTCCCCGAACTGGCGGGGGCGACCGTCCCCGAGACCTGCACGTACGTCCAAGACGAACACGGTCTCGACTCGGACCACGTCGCCTGCATCGGCCCGGCCGGCGAGAACCGGGTCCGCTTCGCGTCCATTATGACGACAGAAGAGCGCGCGTTCGGGCGCGGAGGGCTGGGCGCCGTCCTCGGGGCGAAGAACGTCAAGGCGGTCACCTTCGACGGCGACTCGCCTCCGGATATCGACGTCCCGTCGGGACAGATGGAGATCCACCGCGAGGCCGCCACCGACGACCACATCATGAAAGAACAGGGCACGGTCGCGGTGATGGATCTGGCGAACGAGGTGAACGGGCTGCCGTCGTATTACTTCTCCGAGCAGTCCTTCGAGGGCGTCGAGGGGATCAACGGCGCCGCGGTCGCCGACAAGAAGTACAAGAAGGGGACGTGCTCGGCGTGCGCGTTCGCGTGCAAGCTGCCGACGAAAGACGAGGCGCGCGGCATCGAGACCGAAGGGCCGGAGTTCGAGGTGGCGATGGCGTTCGGCTCGAACTCGGGGGTCGACGACGTCGTCGACGTGATGAAGTCGAACCAGCTGTGTGACGACTACGGTCTCGACGCCATCTCGGCGGGGAACACGGTCGCCGCCTACCTCGCGGCCGAAGACGAGTTCGGCAACCGCGAACTCATCTGGGACCTGGTCGAGAAGATCGCCCACCGCGAGGGCGTCGGCGAGACGCTCGCGGAGGGCATCGGCCGAATCCACGAGGACCTCGGCGTCGAGAACTGGTCGGTGAAGAATATGGACTTCGCCGCCCACGAGGGGCGCGTCCTCCACGGACAGGCGCTCTCCTACGCCGTGGCGAACCGGGGCGCAGACCATATGTACGCGACGTTCTACTCCGTCGAGTACCCGCTCGTTCCCCAATCGGAGGCGATGGATCCGACCGGATTCGAGGGGAAGGCCGAACGCCTCGTCGAACGCGAGAACCTGATGGCGCTCAACGACAGCGGGGTCGTCTGCAAGTTCTCCCGGGACTATATGAGCCCGGACCGCTACGAGATGCTGTTCGGCGCGGACTTCGAGGAACTGCTGGCCGTCGGCGGCCGCACCGTCACGCTGGAGCGGCACTTCAACAACCAGCGCGGGTTCGACACCGCCGACGACACGCTGCCCTACGCGGACGAACTCCCCGGACTCGACGACGCGATCGAAGAGTACTACGACCACCGAGGCTGGAACTCGGACGGGACCGTCCCCGAGCGGGCGCTCCCCTCGTAGGGCCGAGCAGACGCTCTCCACGGC
>JBDGUP010000062.1:0-13026 GCA_042215815.1 Haloquadratum sp.
TCGCGCGCACGAGGAACCATCCCTGGTCGGTGTCGATCCGGACGCCGTCGAGCGTTCGCACGTCCGGATACTCGTCGACGGCAAGGTCGCGAACACGGTCCATCACCGCTTCTTTCTCCTCGGTTCGGACCGACTCCCGCCGGATCGGATACCGCGGGAGGTCGTCGACGAGCGCAGAAAGCGGCCCCTCGCGCGCGACGATCCCTGCGAGTCGGCACGCCGCGAGCGGGCCGTCGGGACACAGCGCCTCGTCGGGCCAGATCCACGCGCCGCTGGGTTCGCCGCCGAAGACGGCGTCCGGCTCCGCGGCGCGCTCGGCGACGAAGACGTCGCCGACGGGCGTGTAGACCACGTCCGCGTCCCGCGCGGCGAGCGCGTCGGCGACCGCGAGCGAGGTGTCGACCGGGACGGCCACGCGGTCGCCCGCGTCCGCCTCCCGGCGAGCGAAGAGCGCGAGCAGGGCGTCGCCGCCGACGAAGCGGCCCCGCTCGTCCAGCGCGAGCATCCGGTCGGCGTCGCCGTCGTGGAGGACCCCGAGGTCGGCGTCGGTCGCCTCGACGAGCGCGGCGGCGGTCGCGCAGTGCTCGGCGGTCGGCTCGCTCGGTCGCCCCGGAAAGCCGCCGTCGCGCTGGCCGTTCAGGGTCTCGACGTCGCAGCCGACGGCGTCGAGGACGTCGGCCGTGACGCGGCCGGTCCCGTTGCCCACGTCGACGACGACCGAGAGTCCCTCGACCGCCGAGCCGGCCAGCGCCGCCCGGAGTACCGCCGCGTGGCGCTCGCGCGCGTCGCCCGCGGGCGTCCGCTCGCCGACGCCGTCCCAGTCCGCCAGGTCGAACGCCTCTTCTTCGACAGTGTCGGCGATCTCGCGTTTCCGCTCCGCGTCGAACGCCTGTCCGCCGGGCGACCACAGCTTGATCCCGTTGTCTTCCGGGGGGTTGTGCGAGGCCGTGATCGCGGCGCCCGCGTCGGCGCCGATCTCGCCGACGTACCGCGCGATGGTCGGCGTCGGTTCGACCCCGACGTCGACGACGTCGCCGCCGCACTCGGTGATCCCCGCGGCGAGAGCATTCGGCCGCTGTCGCGGACGTCCCGTCCGACGACGACGCGTTCGTAGCCCGTCGAGGCGAGCGCGCGGCCGACAGAGAGGGCCAACGCGGCCGTGACTTCCGACCCGACGCGCCCGCGGATACCGCTGGTCCCGAACATCGACTGCGTGTTGGACCAAGCGGACGAAAAATCCCGGTATCCCTCGCCGGCGACGCGGGTTATGTCCGTTCCGTTCCGTTCCGGAACCACTTTTATGCGTCCCCGACGCAGTCCCCACGATGGATTACGACGACGTCTGCGTCCTCGTGCCCACCTACAACGAGGCCGAGACCATCGGCGAGGTCGTCGCCGAGTTCCGCGAGGCGGGCTTCGACGACGTCCTCGTCGTCGACGGCGGCTCCGCGGACGGCACCGACGACATCGCCGAAGAGCGCGGCGCGCGCGTCGTCTATCAGTCCGGATCCGGCAAGGGCCAGGCCGTCCGCGAGGGCGTCGAAGACCACGTCGACCGCGAGTACGTGCTGATGCTCGACGGCGACGCCACCTACCGCGTCGAGGACGCCGACGCGATGCTCGAACCCCTCGTCGAAGGGGAGGCAGAACACGTGATCGGCGACCGCTTCGCCGACCTCCGCGAGGGGGCGATGACGCGCTTCAATCAGGTCGGAAACCGGCTCATCAACCGCGGCTTCGCGTTCGTCCACGGCGAGGACTTCCGCGACATCCTCTCGGGCTACCGGGCGTTCACCCGCGAGTCGTTCCTCCGGATGACGCTCACGTCCGACGGCTTCGGGATCGAGACGGAGATGGCCGTCGAGTGCGTCAAGCGGAACATCGAGACCGCAGTCGTCCCGATCACCTACTGCCCCCGTCCCTCGGGATCGGACACGAACCTCCGGCCGGTCCGCGACGGCGGGATCATCTTCCTGGAGCTGTTCCGCCGCGCGAAGACGAACAATCCGCTTTTCTACTTCGGGAGCCTGGGCGTCCTCGCGACGACCGGCGGCCTCGCCGTCGCCGCCTACGTCGCCGTCGAGTGGATCACCGCCGGCGTCTCCCACGAAGTCCTCGCGGTCGTCGCGGGCTTCGGCGTCATCGTCGGCGTCCAGCTTCTGATGTTCGGCGTGCTGGCGGATCTGATCTTCTCGCTGCACCGCGACACGCTCCGGAAACTCGACGAGGAACTCGACTGACGACAGTATCGTATCAAAACGGCAGGAGCGACCGCAGCTGTGCGAACAGTCCACCGGCAGAAGAGCGATACTGCTCGAACACCGGATGGAGGGCGTCGAGGAGGTCCCGCTTGGAGTCGAACCGGCGCTGCTCGACGGCCTCCAGTGCTGTCGAGAGCGCGATCGTGTTCCCGTTCGCGTCGTACGGAATCGCGGGGTCCCCGAGCGCGCGCACGATCTCGTCGGACGTCGCCGGGAACGAGACGTCGGCCTCCGAGAGGTGCGGCGAGAGCGCCGCGATACCGAACTCCAGGGAATCGGGCTCGTCGCCGTCCTGCTGCGGTGGTCTGACAGCCATTGGGGAGCGATAGGACCGCGGGGATGGAAAAACCCCCGGCTCTCGGCGGGAAGAGACGAGAGCGATCAGCATCAGCGGCGGTGGCGGTGGCACATCGCCTCGTAGTCACCGTCGGTGTTCGTCGAGATGCCCGCGACGATCTCGTCTCGTTCGTCGGCATCGGAAGGCTCGGATTCGCATACGAGCGCAGTCCCACGAGGAGCACGGCGACCCCCGGAAGGTACCGCACCGGTGGCGGCAACGCGGCGAAGACCGCCTCGTAGGGCCGCCACAGCGTCGCGGCGAGGAGTATCACTCCGACGACGAACAGGAAGAGCGCTCGCTCCCGCCGGCGGCCCTCGAGGTCCGTCGCGGTCGGCGGCCCGAGGCTCACGCGGGACGGAGGTGCTCGCAGTCGCCCGCGTTGACGACGCGGTCGCCCGCCGCTGTGCGGACCACGAGACTCCCCGGGAACTCGACGTCGATCGCCTCCCCCTCGACGGTCCCGCTGGGCGTCTCCACGCGGACCCGTCGTCCGAGGGTGGCCGCGTGGTCGCGCCAGCGGTCGAGGACGTCGCGGAGGTCGGCGTCGTCGCCCGTCAACGCGTAGAACGTCTCGAGCACGCGCTGGAGGAAGCGTCTGCGGTCGACGTCGCCGACTTCCGCGCGGAGGCTCGTCGCCCGCGGCGGGAGAGCGTCGGGATCGACGTTCGCGTTCACGCCGATGCCCGCGAGCAGCCAGGACACGCGGTCCGCTTCGCCTTCCATCTCCGTCCGGACGCCGGCCAGTTTCGCTTCGCGGCGGGACTCGTCGCTGTCGCCCGCGGCCCGGTCGGACTCGTCCACGACGAGGACGTCGTTGGGCCACTTGATCCGCGCGTCGACGCCCGCCTCCCGCGCCGCGCGCGTGACGGCGACGGCGGCGGCGAGCGTGAACACCGGCACCTCGGCGGGCGGCCGATCCGGCCGGACCAGGGGCGTCGCCCAGATGCCGCCCGACGGCGACGCCCACTCGCGGCCGAGCCGCCCCCGGCCGCCGGTCTGTTCGTCGGCCACGACGACCACGTCGGACGCGCCGTCCGCGGCGAGTTCGCGCGCCCGGCTGTTCGTGCTCCCGATGGAGTCGTGGTACTCGATCCGGTAGGGCGCCTCGAGGCCGAACGCGATCGCCGCCGCGCCGTACGCCGGCACCGCTGTGACCCGGTAGCCCTCGTCACCGCTTTCGATCTCGAATCCGTCCTCGCGGAGCGCCTCGACCTGTTTCCAGACCGCCGCGCGCGAGACGCCCAGCCGATCGGCGAGCGCCGGGCCGGCCACCGGACCGTCCGCGAGCGCATCCAAGAGCGCGCGTCGCGTCTCGTTCATACCTGCCTTTCGACGACGGGGAAAAAGACCCTACCGGACGCGCCCCGGTCCGCGAGGACCCCGGTCACTCCAGGACGACCAGCGTGTCGCCCATATCGACGCTGTCGCCCTCGTCGATCAACACCTGAGTGACGGTGCCGCCGCGCTCTGTGACGACGTCGTTCTCCATCTTCATCGCCTCCAGCACGCAGACCACGTCGCCGGCGGCGACCTCCTCGCCCTCGTCGACCGCGACAGAGAGGATCGTGCCCTGCATCTCGGCGGTCACCTGTTCGCCCTCGCCCTCGACGACGACTTCGCCGCCGTCGTCGGATTTGGCCGCGTCGGGGCGCGAGCGGGTCGACTGCGCGCCGCTCCCGTTGCCGACGGACTCCGGGGTCGGAATCGCCGGCGCGCCGTGTTCTTCGAGGGAGACCTCGAAGCGCTTGCCGTTGACCTCGACGGTGAACTCGCGTTCTGTCACCTCGTCTTCGTCCGCCGCGTCGTCCGCGTCGGCGTCGTCCGCCGACCCGTCGAGACCCCACTTCTCGACCGCCCGGTCGATCCGCGAGCGGTCGAGCTCCTCGTCGAGATACGTCGTCGTGTGCTCGCCCGCGCGGAACGTCTCGTCTGTGAGCATCAGCCGGTGGAACGGGACGATCGTCGCGACGCCGCAGACCTCGAACTCCGAGAGCGCGCGTTCGGACCGCGCGAGACACTCCTCGCGGTCGCCCCCCGAGACGATCAGTTTCGCGATCATCGAGTCGTAGTCGCCGCCGATCTCGTCGCCCTGTCGGACCGCGTCGTCGACGCGGACGCCGACGCCGCCCGGCGGGTCGTACGTCGAGAGCGTCCCGGTCGCCGGCGCGAAGTCGTCCGCGGCGTTCTCGGCGTTGATCCGGTACTCGATCGCGTGGCCGTCGATCTCGATGTCGTCCTGTGCGAAATCGATCTCCTCGCCGGCGGCGACCCGCAACTGCCACTTCACGACGTCGATGCCGGTGACCTCCTCGGTGGCGGTGTGTTCGACCTGAATGCGGGTGTTGACCTCCATGAAGTAGAAGTTCGTCTCCTCGCCGGTCTCGTCGACCAGGAACTCGACCGTCCCCGCGTTGGTGTAGTCGGCCGCGCGGATCCCCCGGCGCGCGGCGTCGCCGATCCGCTCGCGGAGGTCCGCATCGAGCGCCGGCGAGGGCGCCTCTTCGATCACCTTCTGGTGGCGGCGCTGGAGCGAGCAGTCGCGCTCGCCCAGGTGCCGGACGTTGCCGTGTTCGTCGGCGAGGATCTGCACCTCGACGTGGCGTGGGGATTCGAGGTACTTCTCGACGTACACCGACGAGTTGTCGAAGTAGGCCTCGCCCTCGCGGCGGGCCGCCGCCAGCTGTTCGTCGACCGCCGCTTCGGAGTCGACGACCTTCAGGCCGCGACCGCCGCCGCCGCCCTCGGCCTTGATCGCGACGGGATAGCCGTACTCGGCGGCGATCTCTTTCACCTCGGCGGCCGATTCGACCGGCTCCGTCGTGCCGGGGACGACCGGCACGTCCGCCGCCTGCATCACCGAACGCGCTTTCGTCTTCTCGCCGAGGCGCTCCATCGCGTCGGCCGAGGGACCGACCCAGGTGAGTTCGCTCTCTTCGACCGTCCGGGCGAACTCGGCGTTCTCCGCCAGGAAGCCGTAACCGGGGTGGACGGCGTCGGCGCCGGCCTTTCGCCCGGCCGCGATGACGGCCTCGTGATCCAGATAGGAGTCCGCGGCCCGCGCGGGCCCGATGTTGTACGCCTCGTCGGCGTAGCGGACGTGCCCGGCGTGTTTGTCGGCGTCGCTGTAGACCGCGACCGTCCGGACGCCCAGGTCCCGGCACGCCCGCATCACCCGCACCGCGATC
Source organism: Haloquadratum sp. (assembly GCA_042215815.1). GTDB lineage: Archaea > Halobacteriota > Halobacteria > Halobacteriales > Haloferacaceae > Haloquadratum. The sequence goes on from JBDGUP010000062.1 coordinate 5,787, forward strand.
TCTCCGCGGTTGGCGACGAGCACCTTGCTGAACATTTGCAGGTGTGTTCTGAAACGCGCCACCTCTATCTGTCGGTTCTGCACGAAGGCGGGTTCGACGATCGTCGACTTGCGACGCGTCCGATCGAGGCGGTCCGGACGACCCGCCGGATCGCCTCCAGCCGAGGCGATCGGACGGTGTCCAACGAATCTGAACGTTCGTGAAATACGTCTCGAATCCAAACCGCCTTATGCGTGTGTCTCCCACGGCCACGATAATGACAGTTCGAGTCGGCATCCTCGGCGCCACGGGCGCGGTAGGACAGCGATTCATCCAGCTCCTCGACGACCATCCCACGTTCGAGCTCGCGGCGGTCACCGCCTCCGAAGAGAGCGCGGGCGCGACCTACCGCGAGGCCGCGAAGTGGCGGGTGAACACGCCGATCCCCGCGGAGGTCGCAGAGATGACCGTGGGCGCCACCACGCCCGACGACGTCCCGGACGACGTCGACCTCCTCTTCTCGTCGCTCCCCTCGGGCGCGGCCGCGAAGGTGGAACCCGAGTTCCTGGAGGCGGGCTATGTCGTCTCTTCGAACTCCTCGAACGACCGGATGGCCCCCGACGTGCCGCTGACCATCCCCGAGGTCAATCCCGGTCACCTCGACCTGATCGAGGTCCAGCGCGACGAGCGCGGCTGGGACGGCGCCCTGGTGAAGAACCCGAACTGCTCGACGATCACGATGGTCCCGACGCTCGCGGCGCTCGACCAGTTCGGTCTCGAATCCGTGCGCGTCTCGACGCTACAGGCCGTCTCCGGCGCGGGCTACTCGGGCGTCACCTCGATGGAGATCATCGACAACGCCATCCCGCACATCGGCGGCGAAGAAGAGAAGATGGAGACCGAGTCCCGCAAGCTCCTGGGCACCTTCGACGGCGCCGAGGTCGACCTCCACGGGATGGACGTCGCCGCCTCCTGCAACCGGATCCCGACGCTCGACGGCCACCTGGAGAACGTCTTCGCGGAGACGGAAGACGACGTCTCGCCGGCGGCGGCGGCCGAGGCGATGCGCGAGTACCCGGGCGCGGACCTCCACTCCTCGCCGGACCAACTCATCCACGTCTTCGAAGATCCCGGGCGACCGCAGCCCCGCCTCGACCGCGAGCGCGGCGACGGGATGCAGATCTCCGCCGGCGGCATCCGAGAGACCGACGCCGGACTGAAGTACAACTGCCTCGCGCACAACACGCTCCGCGGCGCGGCCGGCGCCTCTCTGCTCAACGCCGAACTGCTCGTCGAAGAGGGCTGGGTGTGAACATCTTCGGCGTCACCTTTTGGTTCGTCGCGTCCCATCTCGGGAACGACGATGACTGATTCGCTTCTCGACGGCGACACAGCGCCCGCGTTCGAGGCAACGCTCGCAGACGGTGAGGTCTCCGCGTTCGACCTCCGGGACGCCCTCGGCGACGGCCCGGTCGTCCTCGCGTTCTTCCCCGGCGCGTTCACGCCCCCGTGTACCAACGAGATGATCGCCCTCCAGGAGCGCCTCGACGCGTTCGAGGAGGTCGGCGCCAGCGTCTACGGCGTCAGCGCCGACTCGGCGTTCTCACAGAACGCCTTCCGCGAGGAACACGGCATCGAGTTCCCCCTCCTCAGCGATATGGACCGCGAGGTCATCGACGCCTACGGCCTCGAGATCGACATCGACGACCTCGGACTGCTCGGCGTCGCCAACCGCGCGGTGTTCGTCCTCGACGAGGAGGGCGTCGTCCGCTACAGTTGGGTGGCCGAGGACCCGACGAACGAACCCGACTACGAGGAACTGCTGGCGGAAGTCGAGTCCGTATAGGACCCACCGCCTCCCGTCCGGCGGTTCGCGGGACCGCCGAATCCGACTGTCTCTCCGTCCCCGCGCCCGCGGCTACCGCTCGCCGACAGAGACCTGCACGCGGTCTGTCGGGATCGACTCCCCGCTGTCGTTGGTCGCGACCGAGACGGTGAGCGTCAGGTCGCTCGGCCGTACCGGTTCGGCGTACGTGACAGAAAAGAGCGGTTTCGTCGTCTCGAACGCCCCGACGGCGTCGGAGAGGTCTGCGGCGCGGACGGCCACCGAGGCGCTGTCGACGCCGCCGTTCACCACCTGGAACTCCTCGCCGTCGACGAGTCCGGGTTCGACGGCCGTGATGGCGGACCGCCCGTCCTGTTTGAGTGTGCAGCGGTACTTGCGGAGGCCGTTCGGCGCACCCGCGAGCGCGACCGTGGCGGTGGCGCCGCCCGCCGTGCCGGCGCCCTCTTCGAGCGCGCTGCCGCATCCCGCGACCGCGACAGAGAGCGTCGCCGCGGCGGTCCCGAGGAAGCGGCGCCGCGTCCGAGTCGATCCGTCCCGTGCGTCCGACCGTCCGTGCGTGTCGTCGTGGCTCATCATTCGAAGGCAAGCGCGACAGCGTCGTCGATGTCGAGGTCGCCGTCCCCGTCGAAGTCGAGGGCGGCCACCTGTTCGCTACGCAGTTCCGTGGCGTTGACGAACGACAGGGCGACGGCGTCGTCGAACGTCACCGCCCCGTCGCCGTTGACGTCCTCGTATAGCCCGTCGCCGTCGGGGTCCGTCGGCGGCTTCGCCGCGTCGGCACCGGGCAGGGGGGCACCGAAGAGCCCGCCCGTATTGACCTCGACCGAGACGTGGTCGCCGGCGACGGAAGCCCCCTCGTCGTTCTGCAGTTGCTCGACCCGGATGTCGACCTGCTCGGGTCTCAGCCGCCGGTCGTAGGTCAGCCGGGCGATCGTCCGCGACTCCGCGATGGCGCCCACGTTCCCGGCCAGGTCGACCGCCTGGACCGTCGTCGTCTTCGGGCCGTCCGAGACGACGCGGAGCTGGCTGTTCGAGACGAGTTCGGCCTGCGCGGACGTCACGGACGCCTCGACGCTCGTCGTGACCGTGACGCTCGCGCGCTCGAAGCCGGCCGGCATATTCGCGACCGAGAGGACGACCGTCGAGGTCCCGGCGGTGCTCTGATTGCCGCTCCCGCTGCCGGAGCCGACCGTGAGCGTCGTCGCGGGCGTCGCGGCGACCTCGTAGGTGTTGCCCTGCTCGTCGCCGAGCGACGAGACCGCCACGTCGACCGCGGAGGTGCCGGCGGCGACGCCTTCGACCGTCACCGTCGCGACGTGAGCGGTCCCGGTGTCGGCCGTGTCCATCAGCGCGCCGCGGACGACGGCGGTGGTGCCGCCGTTCGTGACGTTCGTCTGGGAGACGCCGGCGCCGCCGGCGAGTGTGGCGCCCGCGATCCGGGCGGTGCTCTGCGAACCGAGGGAGACGCGCGCCTCGATCGCGCCGACGCCGCCGTCGACGTTCGTCGCGACGACGCGGAGTTTCGTCAGTTCGCCGACGGGAACGGTCGGGTTCGCGGGCCGAACCACCACCCGCACCCCCTCACCCGGGGCGGGGGTCGGGGTGACGCCCGGCGTTTCCGTCCCGGGCGTCTCGGTTTCGGCCCCCAGGTCGAGCGTCACCGACGCGTTCTGGAAGTCCGCCGAGGCGGTGTCGGCCTTCGAGGCGACGGCCGTCACCGTGTCGGCGTCGCTCGCCATCGACTCGGTGATCTCGACGGTCACTCTCCCGTCGAGGCCGGTCTCGTAGGTCTCGCCGCCGACGGTGACGGTCGCAGAGACGCGCGCGTCGCTGTCGGCCCGGCGCACGGTGAAGGTGACCCGGTCGCCGGCCTGGACCGCCGAGGCCGACGCCGAGACGTCGAGCGCGACCGCGTTCGCCGTGCCCTCGACGGTGAGCGAACTGCCGGGCGTCGTGCCGACGTCGTACGGCGACCCCGTCTCGTTGCCCAGCGACGAGACCGCGAGACTCACGTCGGACGTCCCCGGCCCGGCGCCCGCGATCGTGACGGTCCCGATCGTCACGCGTCCGGTGTCGTCTGTGTCCATCAGCGCCGCGCGGACGAACACCTTCGAGCCGTCCCGGGCGACGTCGACGGTCCGGACGCCCGGATCGCCGTGCAGTTCGACGTCCCGGATCGCCGCGACGTCGGTGTTCCCGACCGAGATCGTCGCCGTGACGGCGCCGACGCCGCCGTCCGCGTTCGAGACGACGATGTCGAACGTCTGGCTGCCGCCTTCTGCCACCGTCGCGGTCGTCGGTGCCAGCCGGACCGAGGTCGAGCCGGCCGATGCGGCGGCGACCGTGCCGGCTCCCGCGCCGAGGAGTCCGACGACGCCGCCGACGACGACGAGCGTCGCGAGGGCGACAGAGAGCCGGTTCCCGTGCCCATCTCGTTCGGTCCCGATCATCGTTCTCCGTTGAGGATCGCGAAGAGCGCCTGTACGTCGGTGATGTCCACCTTGCCGTCGCCGTTGAAGTCGAACTTCTCTGTGTTCTCCTGGACGGCGTCGCTGTCGAGGTTGGCGAAGAGCGCCTGCACGTCGACGGCGGTGAACGCCCCGTCGCCGTTGACGTCCTCGTACAGTCCGTCGCCGTCGAGGTCCCGCGCGGGGTTGCCGTTGCCGGTGACGTCGGGCGCGGACACGGTGGCCGATCCCTCGCCGAGCGCGTAGAGGACGCCGTCGGTGCTGGCGACGTAGACCCGGCCGTCGGCGACGACCGGCGGCGCGACGATCGAGTTCCCGGTCTGGTAGTTCCACAGCTCTTCGCCGTCGGCGGCGTCGTGGGCGTACACGTAGTTGTCGGCCGCGCCGAAGTAGAGCACGCCGTCGGCGTAGACCGGCGAGGTCGGCGTCCCGTTGAGCGACTGCTTCCACTGGCGCGTGCCGATCTCGGGATCGAGCGCGTGCAGCGCGTTTTTGCCGGTCGAGGCGACATAGAGCGTCCCGTCGGCGTAGACGGGGATCGTCGAGACGGCGGAGATGTTATCGAACCGCCAGTTCACCTCGCCGGACTCGGCGTCGATCGAGTAGACGTCGCCCTCGTTGGTGCCGACATAGAGGGTGCCGTCGGCATAGGTGAGACCCCAGGCCTTGTGATCGCCACCGCCCGATAGCGTGCGCCGCCACTGCTTCGCCCCGTCGGACCGCGAGAGCGCGGTGATCCGGGCTTTCCAATCTTCGTATCTGTGGACGACGTATACGCGGTCGCCCGCGACGACGGGCGTCCCGACCGGCCCGGAGTATGCCTGTCGCAACCGCCACCGCCACGCCTGGTCGCCGCTCGCCGGGTCGAGCCGGTAGGCGTCGCGGAGGTCGTTGCCCCTCCCGGTCGCGAACAGGCCGTCGTCGAGCAGGGTGAGACTCTGCACCGTCTTTGTCTTGACGGAACTGGCCCAGCTCCCGTCGCCCGTGCCGGCGCCGAACGCGAGGATGCGCCCGGTCGTCGTCGGGACGTAGACCACGCCGTCGCCGACCGCCGGCGACGACACCAGCGGCCCGTTCGTCCCGGCGGACCACACCTCGCTGCCGTCCGTCGCCGAGACGGCATACAGCGTCGTGTCGTGGCTGGGCTGGAACACCCGCCCGTTGGCGACGATCGGCTGTGCGGTCAGTTTCTTGCCCGTCTCGAACGTCCAGACGTCGTCTGCGCCCTCCGTGGGTCCGCTCGCGGGTGCGACGCCGCTGTTGTGGGCGTCGTATCTGAACATCGGTACGGTGCTCGAATCGGCCGTCTGCGCGCTGACGCGTCCGCTGACCCCCGCGACGGCGGCCGTGCCCCCGACGGCGGCCGCCAGGCGTAACGCGTCGCGACGTGTGATGTGCTCGTACATTGGCCTCCTCTGATATGTCTGATCGTCACTCCTCGCCGTACAAGTACTTTGTCGCCTCGCGCTCGAAACGGAGGCCCGATACCGGCTACTCCGGCTTCGCGCCCGGGTTCGTCACCGCGCCGTTCGCGGCCGACCCGAAGTCGTCGCCGTACTTCGCCAGCACGCCGGCGGTGTACTGGGGCTCTCTGGGTTCCCACTCCTCGCGACGCGCGTCGAGTTCGTCCTCGGAGAGGGCGACAGAGAGTTCGCGCTCGGGGATGTCGACGGTGATCTCGTCGCCGTCTTCGAGGAGCGCGATCGGGCCGCCGACGGCCGCCTCGGGAGCGACGTGGCCGACCATCGGGCCCCGGGTCGCACCGGAGAAGCGGCCGTCGGTCAGGAGCGCGACGTCGTCCTCGTGGCCCTGTCCCACCACCGCGGCGGTGACGCCGAGCATCTCGCGCATCCCGGGGCCGCCCTGGGGTCCCTCGTTTCTGATGACGATGACATCGCCGGACTCGATGTGGCCCTCCTGGACGTACCGCATCGCGTCCTCCTCGTTCTCGAAGAGGCGGGCCGGGCCGGTGTGGTGGAACTTGTCGTTGCCGGTCACCTTCAGGACCGCGCCGTCGGGCGCGAGGTTGCCCGTGAGGATCTTGATCGCGCCCTCCTCCTGGTAGGGGTCGTCGACGGGGTAGATGAAGTCGCCCTCGATCTCGTCGTCCGCAGGGAGATCGAGTTCTGCGAGTTCGTCCTCGATCGTCCGCCCCGTGACGGTCATCGCGTCGCCGTGGAACAGCCCCGCGTCGAGGAGGCGCCGGATCACGACCGGGACGCCGCCCTCCTCGTGGAGGTCGTTCATCGTCTTCGTCCCGCCCGGCTGGAGGTTCGCGATCTTCGGCGTCCGACGCGAGATCTCGTCGAACTCCTCGATCGAGAGGTCGATCCCGGCCTCCGCCGCGAGCGCGAGCAGGTGGAGCACGGCGTTCGTCGAGCCGCCGATCGCGACCTGGAGGGCGATGGCGTTCTCGAAGGACTCCCTCGTGAGGATGTCCGAGGGCCGGATGTCGTTCTCGACGGCGTTGAGCACCGCCTCGCCGGCGCGGCGGGCGACCTCGTACCGCGCCCCGGACTCGGCGGGCGCGTCGGCGGTTCCGAGCGGCGCCATCCCCAGCGCCTCGGAGATGGAGGCCATCGTGTTCGCGGTGAACATCCCGCCGCAAGAGCCCGCGCCCGGGCAGGCGTGGCGCTCCAGGTCGTCGAGTTCGTCCGCGCTCATCTCGCCTTGCGCGTAGGACCCCACGCCCTCGAAGACGTTCTGGATGGTGACGTCGCGGCCCTCGTGCTCGCCCGGCATGATCGACCCGCCGTAGAGGAAGACCGAGGGCAGGTCCGTCCGGATCGAGGCCATCATCATCCCGGGGAGGTTCTTGTCGCAACCCGCGACCGTGACGAGCGCGTCCATCCGCTCGCCGAACGCCACCAGTTCGACGGAGTCGGCGATGACCTCCCGGGAGATCAGCGAGGCCTTCATCCCCTCGGTCCCCATCGAGATGGCGTCG
>JBDGUP010000093.1:0-12713 GCA_042215815.1 Haloquadratum sp.
ATACTGTCGGACGAAACCGTTGATACGCTCGTCCCCCCTCCGGGGGATACCCAGGAGTAGCAGGACGTTCGTCCGACAGTATAGAAGGAGGTCTTCGGTCATTTCCCAGCACGGTTTTGGCCGTGCAGTCCCAACACCCGGTATGGCCGACTACGACGCGGTCCTCATCTATGACGGCGAGTGTCCGTACTGCTCGGTCGCGGCGCGCGCGCTCGGTCGTCTCGACGAGGTCGGCGTCATCTCGTGGTACGACGACGCGGCGCAGGCGTTCCTCGACGCGCAGTTCGGCGAGTCGCCGTTCGCGATGTTCCTCGTCGACCGCGCGGAGGGAACGGTCTACGCCGGTCGCTCCGCGGCCGAAGAACTCGCCGACAGAGCGGGAACGCCCGGGATCGTCGGCTCTTTGGTCCGCGAGAACTACGACCGGATCGCCCGCGCCGTCGGCGCCGTGAGCGGACGGGGCCGCGACCCCGCCGACTACCACGACGTCTATCCACTCGACGACGACGCGGCCCCGCTGTTCGATCGGCTCGTCGAGGCGTCCGAAGCGCGCCCGGAGGCGCTCGCCTGATGCTGTCTATTGTCATAGTATGACCGTCATCGATCCCGACGCGATCGCGACGGAGTCGGACGCGCTCGGCGTCGGTGCCGGCGAGGCGCCGCCGGGGACGTACGCGCTTTTCTTCTCGCTCGACGCGCCCGCAGAGCTGACTGTCGGCGCGCTCGGGACGGCGACGTTCCCCGCCGGCGCGTACGCCTACGTCGGGAGCGCGTTCGGATCGAACGGGCTCGGTCGGCTGGACCGCCACCGCCGCGTCGCGGCGGGCGACCACGACGTCCGCCACTGGCACGTCGATTACCTCGGTTCCCACCCCGACGCGTCGCTCGTCGCCGCCGTCGCGGCGCCCCGCGCCGACGTCGAGTGTCGGCTCGCGCGAGAACTCCTCGCAGACGCAGACGCGGACGCGGACGCAGACGCAGACGCAGACGCGGACGAACGGGCGCTCTCTCCCGCGCCGCTCGCCGGCTTCGGGGCCTCCGACTGCGACTGCGAGACGCACCTCCTGCGGGCGAGCGGTCTCGACACCCTCCGCTCTGCGGTCGTCGAAGCAGTCCAGACCGTCACACGGACGTATACTGTCGGAGGAACGTCCTGATACGCCTGGGTCTCCCCGGGCGGGTGGTTCGTCGCCCCGATACTTATGACCTCTCACCGAAACGGGAGACGGGGCGGAGACGACCGACGCGGGGAGTATCGTCAACCCCGCCCGCGGTGGGGCGGGAGATCCGCCTCGCTACCTAGTTTGAAACGGGCGTGCCCGACAGTATCACTACGAGGAATCGAACATCCCGGTGGACATATACCGCTCTCCGCTGTCCCAGAAGACCGTGATCACGAGCGGGCAGTCGTCGCCGGTCCCGTGGTCCCCGGGCGTCGCCGTCGCGGTGGCAGTCCCGTCGTCCGCGTCGTCGCCGAGGCCGTCGATGACGTACGCCGGTTCCGGCTCGCCACACGGCTCGGGGGCGGCGAGCCGCTCGGCGACGCGCTTGGCGGCGAGGTTCGACGCGCCCGAGGACTGTCCCACGAGGATCCCCTCCTCGCGAGCGAGGCGGCGACACTCGGCTTCGGCCGCCTCGATGGTGACGGTCTCGACGCCGTCGAGCAGGTCTCTGTCGAGATTGGGGCTGACGAAGCCCGGACCCATCCCCTGGAAGTCGTCGTCGCCGGGCTCGCCGCCCGAGAGGACGGCGTTGTCTGCGGGCTCGACCGCGACGATCTCCATCTCGGGGAACTCTTCCCGGAGCCGGCGACCGATTCCGGTGATCGTCCCGCCGGTGCCGACGCCCGCGACGAGCGCGTCGACCGTCCGGTCGCCGATCTGTTCGAGGATCTCCTCGCCGGTCGTGAGGTAGTGCGCCTCCGGGTTCGCCGGGTTCTCGAACTGGCGGAGCTGGTACATCCCCGCCTCGGCTTCGAGTTCGTCGGCGCGGTCTTTCGCGTCCGAGATGGTCCCCTCGACGAGTTCGATGTCGGCGCCGTAGGCCTTCATAATCTCGCGTCGCTCCGGCGACTTCGACGATGGCATCACGACGGTGAGATCGTAGCCCTTCGCGGCGGCGACGACCGCCAGTCCGATCCCCGTGTTCCCGCTCGTCGGCTCCACCAGCGCGTCGCCCGGCGAGATCTCGCCCTCGCGCTCCGCCTTCTCGACCATCGCGAGCGCCGGGCGGTCCTTCGCCGAGCCCCCGGGGTTCTTCGATTCGATCTTCGCGGCGACCGTCGATCCGTCGGGCGAGTCGACCCGGACCAGCGGCGAACCGATCGTCTCCAGCACGTTCGCGTTCATCACCCCGACGTTCGTCGGTGGGGGACAAGACGGTGACGACCGCGAAGACGAGACGGTGACGACCGCGAAGACGAGACGGTGACGACCGCGACGTTTAGGCCGGTGGGCCGCCTACCGCCGAGTATGTCAGACACGGACACGGAGCCGGACACGGAGCCGGACACGGACGCGAACGTCGAATCCGGCCGGCTCGAAACGATGGAACCGAACCCCACCTGGGACGCCGACGCCCACGCGGACGCCGTCGCCGCCCTCTCGGAGGACGGGCTCGTCTTCCGCGTCTGGGGCGGCGACTGGTGCGGCGACTGCCGCGGGCAGCTCCCGGACTTCGGTGCTGCGCTCGATGCGGCGGGCGTCCCCGACGAGCGGACCCACCACTACCCCGTCGAGAAGGAAGCAGACGGGAGCAAGACGGGACCGCTCGTCGACGAGTACGAAATCGAACGCATCCCGACCGTCGTGGTCGAACGCGACGGCGAGGAGGTCGCCCGCTACGTCGAAAACGAACCGATCTCGATCGCGGATTATCTCGCAGAACGGCTCGCCGAGTGATACTGTCTATTGTCACTGTGTACCGCTGGTTCGCCACTCCGTTCCAGCGAACCAGCGGTACGGACTGACAATAGACAGTATGAGAACGATCGGATCGGTACGACAGCACGCCACTTCGAATCGTCGCTGCCGCCGTTCCGCTATGTCGGCTCGCCGTCGTCGAACCACTCCAGCGCCGCCGACAGCGAGTGCGCCGGCGGCGAGCAGGCCCGCCCCTCGCAGACGTAGACCGTCGGGTCGCCGTCGCGGAGTTCCCGGCCCTTCCAGATGGGCGGGATCTCGTCGACGCCCAGCACCTCGAGCCACGCGTCGAGGTCGTCGTCGCGCGGGGGGCGAGGAGAGACCGCGGCGTCGGGGAGGTACGTCGTCGCGAGCGATGACCGGATCGACTCCGGCAGGCCGATCGCGTCGGCGTCGCCGTCACCGATTCCCGGCGCGGCGATCACGACCTCCGTACCGCCGCGAGCGCGCTTCTCGGCCGCGAGCGCCAGGGAGGCGTGTTCGAGCGGCCGGCCGCGGATCTCGTCGGCGTGGGAGTCGAGCACCGCTCCGGCGGCGTCGGCGAGTTCTGCGTCCGGGACGAAGGCGTCGAGGTCCAAGAGGAGCGACGCCGCGACCCCGGCGCTCGACGGGGTCGACTGGTCCATCAGTTCCTGCGGGCGCGTGACGAGTGACTCTCCGCTCTCGGGGGTCAGATACAGCGTCCCGGCGTCGGCGTCGTAGAACTCGGCGACGATCGCGCGGGCCAGGTCGACCGCGAACCCGAGGTGGTCGACGTCGCCCGTGACCGCGTAGAGCTCGAAGGCCCCGCGCGCGAGGAACGCGTAGTCGTCGAGGTAGCCCGTCCCCTTCACGTCCCCGTCCTTGTAGCGCCGCGCGAGCCGGTTCGAGTCCGCCTTCCAGAGGTGCTCGCGGACGAACGAGAGCGCGTCGACCGCGAGGTCGACGTAGTGGTCGTCGCCGAGGACGAGACCGCCGCGGGCGAGGCTGCCGATCGCGAGGCCGTTCCACGACGCGATGATCTTCTCGTCGCGATCGGGGCGGACCCGCTCGTCGCGCGCCGCGAACAGCGCCTCGCGGGCGTCCCGGAGCCGGTCTGTGACTGCCGATTCCGAGCAGTCGTACGCGTCTGCGAGATCGGGGATCGACCGCTCGATCCGGAGGACGGTCTGTCCCTCGAAGTTCCCGCCCTCGGTCACGCCGAAGCGATCGCAGACGAGCTGTGCGGTCTGCTCGTCGTCGACGGCGTCGTCGACGGCGTCGGGCGTCCAGACGTAGTAGGCCCCTTCTTCGCCCTCGCTGCGGGCGTCGAGCGTGCTGTAGAACCCGCCGTCGTCGTGGCCGAACTCGCGCTCGACGAAGTCGAACGTCTCGCGGGCGATCCGCGCGTAGGTGTCCGAACCGGTGAGTTGGAAGGCGGCGAGGAAGACGCGGGGGATCTCGGCGTTGTCGTAGAGCATCTTCTCGAAGTGGGGGACGGTCCACTCGCGGTCGGTCGCGTAGCGGTGGAAGCCCCCGCCGACGTGATCGTAGATCCCGCCGGCCGCCATCGCGTCGAGCGTGTCGGTCGCGGCCGCGAGCGCCTCGTCGGAACCCGATCGGGCGGCGAAGCGGAGGAGCGCCTGGATCCGCCACGTCTGGGGGAACTTCGGGCCGCCGGAGCCGAAGCCGCCGTAGGCGTCGTCCATCGAGCGCAGCGCCGACGTCGCGACCTCGTCTAAGATGTCGGCGCCGAGTCCTTCGTCGGCGCCCCCCTCGCCGTCAGCCGCCGACGCGTCCGGCACGCGGGGACCGCCGGCCGGTCCGTCGGCGTCCGACGACGCGGGCTCTCCCGATCCCGTCTCGTCCGATTCGGCCGCGCTCGCGGGCGTCGACTCCAGGTGATCCCGCAACGCGTCGGTCCACTGCTCGGCGCGGCGCTCGATCTCCTGGCGGTCGGTCTCCCACGACCGCGCGAACGAGCGAGCCAGGTCGAGAAAGCCGGGGACGTTCCCCCGGTTCGGGTCCTCGGTCTTCGGGAAGTACGTGCCGACATAGAAGGGCTTCCCCTCGGGTGTGAGCCAGGCCGAGAGCGGCCACCCGCCGCCGCCGGTGACGAGCTGACAGATGGTCTGGTAGATCCGATCGAGGTCCGGCCGCTCCTCGCGGTCGACCTTGATCGGCACGTACGACTCGTTGAGGACGGCCGCGACCTCCTCGTCCTCGAAGCTCTCTTCGGCCATCACGTGACACCAGTGACACGAGGAGTAGCCCACCGAGAGGAAGACGGGCCGGTCGTTCGCCTCGGCGGCAGCGAGCGCCGCCTCGTCCCACGGCTGCCAGTGGACCGGGTTGTCGGCGTGCTGTCTGAGATACGGGCTCTCTTCGTCTTCGAGCCGGTTCCGGGCGAGCGGATCGTCCATACGTCCCGTAGGCGGTTGGCCCGGAAAAGGCGTATGACCGGCGGCGACACGACAGCACCGACCGAATCGAACGAGCGCGGGTGCCGAGCGACCCGAAAAGAGCAACCTTTACACTCGCGTGCGGGCGTCGTCCGGGTATGTCCGACTCGGAGACGGTCCTCCTCGTCGGCGGCGGGGGACGCGAGCACGCGATCGCCCGCGCGCTGACTGACGACCCGCGGTGTGACCTGTACGCCTGCGCGAGCAACCGGAACCCCGGCATCACGGCGCTCGCCGACGGGTTCGAGCCGATCGAATCGACCGCCGCAGACGAGATCGTCGACTACGCGACAGACGTCGGCGCGGGCCTCGCCGTCGTCGGCCCGGAATCGGCGCTGGCCGCCGGCGTCGCCGACGCCCTCGACGACGCGGGCGTCTACACGTTCGGACCGGGCGCCGAGGCCGCACGGATCGAGACGGACAAGGCCTTCCAGCGGGAGTTTATGCAGTCCGAGTCGATCCCGGGCTGTCCCGAGTTCGCCGTCTTCGACGAGATGGAGGCCGCCTGCGAGTACATCGACGACTACGACGGCGATCTCGCGGTCAAGCCCGCGGGCCTGACCGGCGGCAAGGGCGTGAAGGTCATCGGCGATCAGGTGAGCGAAGAACAAGCCAAGGCGTACCTGCGGGAGAACGACTACGACGAGGTCGTCCTCGAAGAGCGCCTCGTCGGCGAGGAGTTCACCGTGCAGGCCTTCGTCGCCAACGGCGACGTCCGGCCGACCCCGGCCGTCCAGGACCACAAACGCGCCTACGAGGGCGACGAGGGGCCGAACACGGGCGGAATGGGAAGTTACAGCGACGCCGCGCCCGAACTGCCGTTTATGACCCCCGACGAGTACGGCGACGCGGTCGAGATCCTGGAGGCGACCGTCCGTTCTCTCCCCGACTACAAGGGCGTCCTCTACGGGCAGTTTATGCTGACCGCCGACGGCCCGAAGGTCGTCGAGTTCAACGCGCGCTTCGGCGACCCGGAGGCGATGAACACCCTCCCCGTCCTGGAGACGTCGTTCCTGGACGTCGTGACCGCCGCGCGCGACGGCGACCTGCTCCCGGACCTGGCGTTCGCCGGCAAGGCCACCGTCTGCAAGTACGCCGTCCCCGACGGCTACCCGACCGACCCCGAGAGCGGCGCGAAGATCACGGTCGACGAGGAGAGCGTCGGCGACGCGCTGCTCTTCTACGCCAGCGTCGACGAGCGCGATGACGGGCTCTACACCACGACCTCCCGGTCGTTCGCGGTCGTCGGCGTCGCCGACTCGATCGAGGCCGCCGAGCGGCAGGCCGAAGACGCGCTCGCGGCCGCCGGCGAGGGGCTCCGAGTCCGCCACGACGTCGGCAAGCCAGAACTCCTCCAGCGGCGGATCGACCATATGGCCGAACTCCGCGGCGAGTAGCGCGCGGTTTCGGCCGGAGCGAACCTTTTGGTCGCCGGGCGATAACCCACGGTCGTGAGCGACGACGATCGCGCCGACGACGCTGGCCCGCCCTCGCCCGGGGACGCGGACGCGGGTGGGAGCGCGGACGCGGACGAGAGCGCGGACGCGGACGAGAGCGCGGACGGCGGCGGGCGACGCCACGACCGGGTGCGGAGCTATCCGACGCTCGGGGCGCTGAACTCGCTCCAGTACTGGACGGACGCCAAGCCCGCCTGGCGGATCGCGCTCAACTACCTCCTGGTGTGGCTCGCTCGGATCGCGCCGTCGCTCCGCGTCCGCAACTGGGCCCTCCGGCGACTCGGGGCGACCGTCGGCGAGGGCGTCTCCTGGGGACTGGAGGCGACGCCCGACGTGTTCTGGCCGGAACTCGTCACGCTCGGCGACCACGCCGTCGTCGGCTACGACTCGGTCATCCTCTGTCACGAGTTCCTCCAAGACGAGTACCGGACCGGCGAGGTCGTGATCGGCGACCGGGCGATGATCGGCGCGAAGGCGGTGATCCTCCCGGGCGTCCACGTCGGAGAGGACGCCCAGGTGGCGGCCAACTCGCTCGTGACCCAGGACGTGCCGCCGAACACGACGGTCGCGGGCGTGCCGGCGACGCCGATGGGCGACGACGAGAGCGGAGACGAGAGCGGAGACGAGAGCGGAGACGAGAGCGGAGACGGGAACGGGGACAGCGACCCCCGGTGACGGCTCGGGAGCGGGCCTCGGGACTCCGGCTACTCGCGGATCCGGACGACGCCCTCCGAAAGGACGGTGCTGTTGGGTACGATGTATTCTTCGCCCTCGCTCTCGACGTGCGTGACGAGGAGGTTCACCTCCTGGACGATCCCTTTCGTCTCGCCGATGCGGACCTCGTCGCCGATCGCGTACGGCTGATTCAACAGGAGATACGACCCCGCAGCGCCGGATTTCAACAGGTCGGACAGCGCGATCCCGGCGAACAACACGAGCGCGAAGAGGTACGCCGCCAGCAGGACCACGAGCGCGAGCGTGGCGACGCCGAGCTGGGAGAGGGCGATCAGGACGGCGATGTAGAAAACGCTGTACTTCGCGATCCGGGGGAACACCCCGATCTGCGGGAGTTTGACACCGGTGAGCCGTTCGCCGGTGACGAGCTGGACCTTGTCACCGACGACGACGCCGACGATGAGCACGACGACCGCGAGAAAGAGCTGGGGGAGGAACTGGACGGTGCGGCTCCAGAACGTGGCCGCGACCGCCACGTTGGCGATCGACAGCACCGCGAGGAGGGTGATCCCGAGGACGAAATACCGGACCAGCGTCCCGAGCACCTCCACCGTCGAGGTGCCGAACTCCCGGGCGGTCCGCTCGAAGGCGGTGCCCTCGATCGCCTCGGGAACGTCGAGCCGGACGAGCAAGCGCTTCGTCAACACACCGAGGACGAGCGCGAGCACGATCCCAACGACGGCGACGGCGGCGGCCACCCAGACGGCGCGCGGGACCGTGCGCAGGAACCGGGCGATCACCGCCACGTCGACCTGGAGCGTCGACCGTGTCGCCGCTCCGGTCCCGAGCGAGAAAGGCGGCCCGATCATCGCTCAGTACTCCTCCGGGTCGATCTCGAGGACGATCTGTCCGCCCTTGAACGCCCTGACGAGGCCGTCGGACTCCGAGAGGACGATCGCGGTCGCGTTGGTGTCCCGGGTGATCGCCCCGGCGGCCATATGGCGCGCGCCGAGGCCCTTCGGGATGTCGACCCCCTCCGCTGCGGGCTCCAGATAGCGGTAGGCGCTGACGATCTTCCCCGAGTCCGAGATGACGAACGCGCCGTCCAGTCGGGAGAACTCCTTGAGCATCACGTTCACGATTGGATCGCCGACGTGGACGTGGGACTTCTCGAAGGGGTTGTACGACAGCGGCCGCGACTTGTTCATCACCTTCCCGGCGTCGCCGACGACGAACAGCGCGCCGACCGGCTTTCCCTTCTGGCCCTTCTTGCCCAGTTCGATCGCCACCTCGAAGACGTCCCGGATGACGCTGGGATCGGCCCGAGAGTTCGCGAAGAGGTCGTAGACGCCGGAGCGCATCGACTCGTCGACCCGCACGCGGACGACGCCGTCGGGATCGCCCCCGAAGACGCGGACGCTGCACGCCAGGACGTCGCCCTCCTCGGCGAGCCCCTGGTCGACGGCGCCCTCCGCACCGAACCGGATCCGATCGCGGACGTTGTCGAACTCCAGCGGGAGTTCGACGTACTGGTCGGCGCCGACCACGTTTTCCGGCGCGACGACGACGATGCCGGCGTCCAGGTCGGCGTCGGCATCGGCGAACCGCTCGTACTGCGAACTGCTCGGCGAGAACAGGAATACGCCGTCGACGTCCGACACGACATCGTCCAGGAGATCCGATAGCGCCGCCATTATCACCAGTTCACTCCCGGCGCTGTAAAGCGTTGTGGGACGTTCTCACCGATGAGATCGGCAGAACGTCGCGTCCGTCCGCGTCGCGTCCTCGGCGGCCGGGCGGCGAAATCGACAGCCGGCGTCGATACACAGTATCAGTACGACTTCGCGTAGTAGGCGGTCTCGACCGCGTCGTCGCCGCAGACCGCACACGCTTCGCCGTGGTGGATCTCGGCGTCCGCGTCGTCCAGGGGAACCATCACGATCTCGGCGGCGATCTGCTCTTTGATCTCCGCCTCGCAGGCTTCGTCGCCGCACCACGGTGCCTTGACGTAGCCGCCGTGCTGGCCGATCGTGCCCAGGATCTCGGCGCGCGAGTCGGCCTCGCGGACGTTCGATTCGAGGTTCTCCTCGGCGGCGGCATACAGCTTCGCGTACACCTCGTCGAAGTGCGACTGGACGGTCGCTGCGATGTCGTCGCGGTCGGCCTCCGTGGTCTCGCCGTCGGGGCGGTGAACGAGCGTGACGGTCCCGTCGTCGGCCTCGTTGGGGCCGATCTCCATCCGGAGGGGGACGCCCTTGAGCTCCCACTCGTTGAACTTGAAGCCGGGGTTCCGCTCGTCGCGGTCGTCGAGTTCGACCCGGACGTCGGCGTCTTCGAGATCCTCTGTGATCCCCTCGGCGTACGAGAGCACCTCGTCTTTCGTGTCGGCCTGCCAGATCGGGACGATCACGACCTGCTCTGGCGCGATCGCCGGCGGCAACACGAGCCCCTGGTCGTCCGAGTGCGTCATAATCAGCGCGCCGAGCGCCCGCCAGGAGAGCCCCCACGAGGTGGTGTGGGCGATCTGCTCGTCTTCGTCCTCGTCGGTGTAGGTGATGTCGAACGCCTCCGCGAAGGAGGTCCCGAGGTAGTGGGAGGTCGCGCCCTGGACGGACTTGCCGTCGGGCATCAGCGCTTCGACGGTCGTGGTCGTGTCGGCGCCGGGGAACTTGTCGTGTTCGGGCTTGGCCCCGCGGAGGACGGGCATCGCGAGCAGGTCCTCGTAGGTCTCCTCGTAGTGGTCCAGCCGGCGGGTCGTCTCCGCCCACGCGTCCTCGCGGGTGGCGTGGGCGGTGTGGCCCTCCTGCCAGAGGAACTCCTTCGTCCGGAAGAACGGCTTCGTCTCGGTCGCCTCCCAGCGCACCACGGAGGCCCACTGGTTCACGCGGAGCGGCAGGTCGCGGTGGCTGCGGACCCACTGAGAGATGTACGGCGTGATGATCGACTCCGAGGTGGGCCGGACGGCCAGCGGCTCTTCGAGTTCGTCGTTGCCCGCGCGTTCGACCCACGCGACCTCGGGATCGAAGCCCTCGACGATGTCCTTCTCGCGTTCGAGGTAGCTCTCCGGGATGAAAAGCGGGAAGTAGGCGTTCTGGACGCCGGTGTCCTTGAACAGCCCGTCGAGGTGGGCCTGGATGCGCTCCCAGAGTTCGTACGCGCGGGGACGGGTGACGATGAAGCCGCTCATCCCCTCGGGACCGTAGTTCGCGAGGCCGGCTTTCTGTACGACCTCGGCGTACCACTCGCCCGTGTTGTGCGCTTTCGACTCGGTGATCCCGAGTTCCTGCTCGTCGCTCATTACGTAGTTCGAGCCGCAGGCCGGCCTTAAACCTCCTGATACGGGCGGTCGTCCCGTCCGACGGTATCGCCCCTCCGGGGGGATTCCCAGCGGTACATAGTGACAATAGACAGTATCACTACTGCCGGCCCCCTCCTGGGGCGTCGGGATCGACGGCGAACGGGCTCTCGGTCTCCCGCCACGCCCAGCCCGGAAGCCGGGTCTGGAAGCCCGCCGCCAGGGCCGCGTCGAGGTCGTCGCGACCGGCGACGCCCGCCGAGTGGGTCGTGACGTCGGCGTAGTGGAACGTGGCCTGCGCGAGCAGCGACAGCGGCGTCCCGCCGGCGATCGCCGCGGCGAGTTCGCGCCCGAGCACCTCGTCGACGACGAACCCGGGATAGTCGCCGGTGACGTCGAGGTCGCGGAGGAGCGCGACGTAGGCGGCGACGTTGACGGCGACGTCCCCGTCTGCGAACACGGTCGCGACCGCCTCGCGGTAGGCCTCCCGGTCGGCGTGGCCGACGTCGGCGTCGAAGGCCGGCGCGAGGCGCGTTCGCGTCTCGTTGATCAGCGGGACGACCTCGTCCGCGCGATCTGCGACCCACTCGGCCTCGCGTGCGACCCGATCTGGGGTGACGTTCATATCCGCCCGGAGGCACCCGACGGCTTTCGCTTTTGCGAAGGCTTTTATACGCCGGCGGATCTACTCCGGAGCAAGCGGGTTCTCCCTGCCTCTTCACAGCCAGACCGATAGAGACAGTCGTTCACTACGCTACGCACTACCTTCGTCCTTATGAGCTCAGTAGACACGCAACTCGAGGAGTTGAAAGCAGAGATCACCTCGGAGCTGCCGGCCGACATCTCCGTGTCGGACGTCACCTACGAGGGCCCCGAACTGGTCATCTACACGCGCGACCCGAAGCGGTTCGCGCAGAACGGCGACCTCATCCGCGACCTCGCGGGGAAGCTCCGGAAGCGCATCACGGTTCGTCCCGATCCGGAGGCGCTCTCGCCGCCAGAGAAAGCCAGGGAACGGATCCTCGATGTCATCCCCGAAGAAGCCGGCGTGACAGACCTCGACTTCCACGAGGACACGGGTGAGGTCGTCATCGAGGCCGAAAAGCCCGGGATGGTCATCGGCCGCCACGGCGCGACGCTCCGGGAGATCACCCAGGAGGTGGGCTGGACGCCCGAGGTCGTCCGGACGCCGCCGATCGAGTCCTCGACGGTCTCGAACGTCCGCAACTTCCTCAAGCAGGAACGCCAAGAGCGGCGCGAGATCCTCGAACGCGTCGGCAGACAGATCCACCGCGAGGAACTCGCAGACGAAGAGTGGGTCCGGATCACCACTCTGGGCTGTTGCCGCGAGGTCGGCCGCGCCTCCTTCATCCTCTCGACCGCGGAGACGCGGATCCTCGTCGACTGCGGCGACAAGCCCGGCTCCGACGACGTGCCCTACCTCCAGGTCCCGGAGGCGCTCGGCGCGGGCGCGAACTCGCTGGACGCGGTCGTCCTGACTCACGCCCACCTGGATCACTCGGCGCTGATCCCGCTGCTCTTCAAGTACGGCTACGACGGCCCGATCTACACGACCGAGCCGACCCGCGATCTGATGGGGCTGCTCCAGCTCGACTACCTCGACGTCGCCGCCAAGGAGGGCCGGACGCCGCCCTACGACTCCGAGATGGTCCGCGAAGAACTCAAACACGCGATCACGCTGGAGTACGGCGACGTCACCGACATCGCGCCGGACGTCAAGCTCACCTTCCACAACGCCGGCCACATTCTGGGCTCTGCGGTCTCGCATTTCCACATCGGCGACGGGCTCTACAACGTCGCCTTCTCCGGCGACATCCACTACGAGGACACTCGTCTCTTCAACGGCGCGGTCAACGACTTCCCGCGCGTCGAGACGCTCGTCCTCGAATCCACCTACGGCGGCCGCAACGACTACCAGACCGAC
>JBDGUP010000127.1:0-12610 GCA_042215815.1 Haloquadratum sp.
TCGCCAACATCGGCAACTCCGGCGGCTTCACCGCCTCGTTCACCGAAGCGCTCGCGAAGACCATCTCGACGGCGCTGCGCTCGGGGGTCGACCCCAGCGAGATCGCGAGCGAACTCCAGGGGATCCGGAGTCCGAAAGTCGCCTGGGACAAGGGCGAGCAGATCAACTCCATCCCCGACGCCATCGGCACGGCGATGCGGCGCTACCTCGACGGCGAGATCGAGAAGGGCTACCCGCAGCAGCAGAACCTGACCGAGGTCGCAGAGAGCGCCGACGCGCAGGCGTCTGCCGACCGGGAGACCGACGGCGGCGCGGCCGTCGACGTCGACGACGTCGACGTCGGTGCCGACGCCGACGCCGACGTCCCCCCCGGCGAGGGCCGCCAGGACGGATCCGACGCGACCGACGACCTCCTCGAGGCGGGCGAGAGTCCGGAGTGTCCCGAGTGCGGGAGTATGTCGCTGTACTACTCGGAGGGCTGCAAGACCTGCGAGGCCTGCGGCTGGTCCGAGTGCTAGGCTGATACTGTCTATTGTCAGTCCGTACCGCTGGTTCGCGGAACGGGGTGGCGAACCAGCGGTACACGGTGACAATAGACGGTATGATACTGCCGAGCGCCGACCGAACGCGAACCTTCTTGTCGGCGAGGGCCGTCGCATCCGGCGTGAGCGACGGAGTCCAGACGCCACCGGGTCGGCCCTGTCCCCTCTGTGGGCGATCGATGGCACGTCGCCACTGCAAGTACGTCTGTCCCGAGCACGGGGTGGTCTACGACTGCAGCGACACATTCTGGTGAGAGGGATTATCGCAACTGTTCATAGATTCTCGCCGTGCCGTCCGGCGAGAATTATATGAGGACGTGCGATAATCCCTATGATCTGATACCGAAGATCCTGAACCGCCACAAAGTAGTATAAGAGTCTAATGGCCATTTGCTTCTCTTATCATCGAGTATATTTCATATCGGCACGAAGCGTTATATGAAATCGGTTCGTATACGGAGTGACTGATGCGTGGTCAGGAACTGCGAAGAGACGCCCTGATGTGTGATACCTAACGATGGTCAGATCCGAACAGATCCAGCAGAGCAAAGCGATCCAGCGTCGAACCGGCAAGACGTTCCACCTCGCGACGCGGCTCCTCCCCCAGCGAGTACGGCATCCGACGTACGTCCTGTACGCGTTCTTTCGCGTCGCGGACGAGGTCGTCGACGCCGCCGAGACCGCGCCGCCCGAAGAACAGCGGCGCCGACTCGAAGAGATGCGACGGCGAGCGCTCGGCGAAGAAGAAACCGACGACCCCGTGCTCTCGGCGTTCGCCGAAGTCCGGGACCGACACGACATCGCCGACTCCGACGTCCACGCGTTCGTCGACGCGATGTGTGCGGACATCGAGACGGACCGCTACCGGACCTACGACGAACTGGCGGCGTATATGGACGGCTCTGCGGCCGCGGTCGGTCGGATGATGACGGCGATTATGGACCCGGTCGAGCGCGAGAAGGCCCTCCCGCACGCCACCGCGCTCGGAGAGGCGTTCCAGTTGTCGAACTTCCTGCGGGACGTCCGCGAGGACGTCGAAGAACGCGATCGGATCTACCTGCCGCGAGAGACCACGGCGAAACACGGCGTCACGGACGCGCAGCTCTTGGCCCTCGAGTACGACGAGAACTTCCGCGATGCGATGTACGAAGAACTGGAACGGGCAGAGCGCCTCTACCGGGAGGGCGTCGAGGGGATCAGGTATCTCCCCGGAGACTGCCAGTTCGCCGTGCTGCTGGCGGCCGTCCTCTATGCGGACCACCACCGCGAGATCCGGCGCCGCGACTGTGACGTCCTCGCGACGACGCCGTCGCTGTCTCTGTCCCGGAAGCTGTACCTGCTGGCGAAGACGCGGTTCTTCTGGGCACTGGAGCGCGACCCCGTCGCGGTATTCCGCCGCGTGAGCGCCGTTTCGTACCCCGACGAGGACGACCCCGCCTCGGACACGGAGCGGTCGACCCCGTCGCTCGGAGGTGCCGCCGGCGGCGCCTTCGGCGCGGAAACCTCGCGGCGGGTCTGTCGGTCCGTCGCGGGGTGGCTCCGCAGTTTCACCCGGGAGTGATCACTCCACCCACGGGAGTCCCCGGGTCGGCACGTCGAAGCGGTCCGTGTAGACGAGCGCGAGACCGAAGAGGGCCGCGACGGCGACGGGGAGCCAGTTTCCGAACCAGGCGTTGACGCCGCCCCACAGAATCACGAACGAGACGAGGTCGTCGAGGAGGAACTCGCACTCGTCGAGCCGCGCGAGGAGGGCCGCGCGGTCGTACCCCCAGTCGAGCGCGAGCACGGCGACGGTCGCCGAGACCACCCAGCCCGCGTAGTTCGAGACCGGGACGCCGTAGAACGCGCCGCCGTCGGCGTAGGTCCAGAACCCGAGCGCGACGGCGCCGGGGTCGAGGACGAGGTCCATCGTCACGACGGCGGCGACGACGGCAAGCAGGCGGGTGGCGCTGCGGGAGGCGCGCGCGCCGAGCAAGAGCAGACAGAGGAGGTAGGCGTTCATCACGAGCGGGACGAAAAAGATAGGCAGCCCGAGCGGGACGCCGGCGACGGTCGGTCCGAGGTCCACGCCGTAGTAGAACTCGCCGTAGGGGACGCCCGTGTGGACGCCGACGTATTCGACGGCGTACGCGTACAGCGTCAGGGCGCCGACGCCGGCCGCCG
The DNA here is from genome assembly GCA_042215815.1 of Haloquadratum sp. Classification (GTDB taxonomy): domain Archaea; phylum Halobacteriota; class Halobacteria; order Halobacteriales; family Haloferacaceae; genus Haloquadratum. The sequence goes on from JBDGUP010000127.1 coordinate 2,706, forward strand.
CCCGTCGGTCGGTGACGGGTACCGCGCCGACGGCGAGCGGCGAGCGCATCACGGCCGTCCCGAAGAGGATGAGGAGGCCGTTGAACGCGAGCGGCGGCGGGAGCAACCCCTCGGCGCTGGCCAAGAGCAGGACGATCCCGTTGAGGGGGAAAAAGACGGAGATGGTGAACCGGTTCTCGCGGACGAGCCGCTCCAGTCGCGGCTCCCAGCCCGACTGCGTGCCGGGGAGGCGGCGCCACACCGAGCCGGCCGCCCGCCGCGTCGACTCCCGGATGCCGCGGTCTTCAGCCATACAGGAGCCTCCAGAGGCCGCCGAGCGTTATGGCCATTCCGACGAGGGTGTTGAGCGCGGGGAACCACCAGTAGGCGCGGTCGACGGCGACGCCAGAGACCGCGACCCCGACGGCGACAACCGGGTAGACGCCGAGCGCCAGCCCCAGGCGGAGGTCGACGAACGCGAACGCGACCGCCGCGGCCAGCCAACAGGCGAAACAGTACGCAACGGTCCGCCGCGTTCCGAGGACCGTCGCCGTCGTGCGGACGCCCGCCTCCCGGTCGGGTTCGATGTCGGGGATGGCCGAGAACGTGTGCATCCCCATCGTCCAGAGCCACGCGCCCGCGAGCGCCGCGAGCGGCGGGTGGGCGCCCGCGAGCGCCGCGTAGGCGGCCGCCCCCGGCAGGACGTACAGCCCGTTCGAGACCGAATCGAGAACCGGCGTGGTCTTGAAGCGCAGCGGCGGCGCGGAGTACTGGAAGCCGAGGACGAAAAAGCCCGCGAGGTAGGGCCACGACCGCGTCGGCGCGACCGCGAACGCCCCTGCCCCGAGGAGTGTCGCGAGCGCGACGACGGCGCCCGCGATCGGGTCGCCGCGCCAGCGGGTCTCCCGGTCGTCCTTCTTCGGGTTCGCCGCGTCGACGTCGGCGTCGAAGACGTCGTTTATCCCATAGAGGAAGAGGTTCGCCGGGAAGAAGAAGTACGCGAAGAGCCCGACGCTCGCGGGTGTGAGGAGGTCGCCCGTGCTCTCGGCGCCGAAGGCGACGCCGACGACGACCGGCCCCGCGAGGTAGAGCCAGAAACGCGGCCGCGAGAGCCGCAGGAGGTACCGGAGTCGACTCGCCATCGTTGATTTCTCCTCGGGTGCTCTTCACGCCGCGTCTTCGGCCATCGCTTCGACCGTCAGTTCGCCGCTTATCAGACACATCGGAACGCCGATGCCGGGCGTGGTGAACGCGCCGGTGAAGTAGAGCCCGTCGACGGCGTCCGAGCGGTGCGGCGGGCGGAACAGCGCGGTCTGATCGAGCGTGTGCGCGAGACCGAGGGCGGTTCCCTTCGTGCTGTTGTATCGGTCCCGGAAGTCGTCCACGCAGAAGGACTCTTCGACGACGACGCGGTCGCGGAGGTCGACGCCGGTGTGGGCTTCGATGTCGTCGAGAAGGCGGTCGCGGAACTGCTCGCGGCGCGCTGGCGTGTCGTCCAGGCCGGCGGCGATCGGGACGAGCGCGAAGAGGTTCGAGTGCCCCTCGGGCGCGACGTCGTCGTCGGTCTCGGAGGGCACACAGAGGTAGTACGCGGGGTCTTCGGGCCACGACGGATCGTCGAAGATCCGCTCGAAGTGCTCGTCCCAGTCGGTCGGAAGCACGAGCGTGTGGTGTTCCAGCGGTTCGACGTCGCCCTCGACGCCCAGATACAGGAGGAACGCCGACGGGGCGTACGTCCGCGACTCCCAGTAGTCGGCGTCGTACTGGCGCTTTTCCGGCGGCAGGAGGTCCATCTCCGTGTGTCGGTAGTCGGCGTCGCTGACGACGTAGTCCGGGAACCACTCGCGGCCGGCTTCGGTCCGGACGGCGAAGGCGCCCTCGCGGCCCGTGATCTCGGCGACGGGGCTGTCGGTCCGGAAGTCGACGCCGAGTTCCTCGCCGAGTGCCACGAGTCCGTCGACGACGCCGCCGAGGCCGCCCTCGGGGTAGTAGACGCCCATATTGAAGTCGACGTGGCTCATCAGGCTGTACAGCGCCGGCGTGTTGTTCGGCGCCCCGCCCAAGAACACCAGCGTGTACTGCATAATCTGCTGGAGTTTCGGGTGTTCGAAGTACTTCTCGACGTGGTCCTGCATCGACCCGACGAGCGAGAGACCGCGCGCGTGTTTCGCGACGTCCCAATCGAGGAAGTCCCGGAGGGAGGTCCGGTCCTCGTAGACGAAGTGTTCCATCCCGACCTCGTAGTTCTCCCGGGACGTTTCGAGGTACTCCTCGAAGCGCTCGCCCGCGCCCGGCTCGTAGGACTCGAACGTCTCGCGGTTCGTCTCCCGATCGGGAACCATATCGACGCGGTCGCCGTCTTTGAAGAAGATGCGGTAGTGGGGATCCAGCCGCGCGAGTTCGTAGTAGTCCGACGGCTCGTGGCCGAAGTGGCCGAAGAACCGCTCGAAGACGTCGGGCATCAGATACCACGACGGGCCCATATCGAACCGGAAGCCGTCGATCTCCAGCCGGCTCGCCCGACCGCCGAGTTGCTCGTTCTTCTCTATGAGCGTCACGTCGGCGCCGGCGTCGGCCAGGTAACACGCCGTCGAGAGTCCACCGAACCCGCCGCCGACCACGACGACGTCCGCGTCCGAGAGAGATCCGAAGTCCGAATGCCCGTCCATAGGGAGACGGTGGGGCCTAACGGGTATAAATCGGCTGGCCGAGGCTCCGCCCGTCTCGAACCAGGATCGAGCAGTCGCGCCACCGCACTCGTTATTAACTCCCCAACCAACGTTAATAACGTGAGAGTTATTAATCGACAGCGTCGAGTTCATATCGTGAGGAACATCTCCCGCGCCGGGGTCGTCGCCACGTTCGGTCTCGTAGCGCTGTCGGCGTTCGCACTCGTCGGCGGCGGCAGCGGCGGGGGCAAACTCGTCGGCATCGGGTGGGTCGCGTTCCTCGCGATGGCGCTGGCGGCCCCGCTCGGCGCCCAGGCCGGACGCGGCGCCGCCGGGGTGCTTGTCTGGGGCTACGGGCTCGCGGCCGGGGCGATGGTGACGAGCGCGTCGGTGTTCTTGGTCCCCCAGGCGATCGGCCAGCACGCCCAGTGGGGCGGGTTCGGCGTCGCGTTCGGGCTGCTCGCCGGCTTCGGCTCTCACACGATCGAGCACCGCCTGTCGCATCTCGACTTCCGGATCGATCGGACGGTCGCCGAGTTGACCGCCCACGCCTTCTCCGCGGGAGCGATCATCGGGATCATCTACGGGAATATGCCCGGACTCGGCCCGCTTTTGGGGCTCGCCATCGTCTCTCACAAGGGTCCCGCCGGCTACGCGGCCGCGCGGCGGCTCGCGAACGCCGACCGCGACGTCTCCGTGCTCTTGTTGCCGGCGACCGGCGTCGGGATCGCCGCCATCGTCACCTCGATGGTGGCCCTGCCCGCGACGGCGGCGGTCCGGGGGCTGGTCTTCGGATTCGCCGCCGGCGTCTTCCTCCACGTGGCGATGGACTTCCTCCCGCAGTGTGAGATCGGCAGCGAGATCCACGACCACCTCTCGGAGTCCGGCGACGCGCACGCGCTCCTCGACCGGCTTCGCCTCCACGCGGTCGTCTCGACCACCGTCGGCGGGCTGGTCGTCCTGATCGCGTGGCTCGTGGTGGTATGAGTCGCTCGACCGAGGCGCTTTCGGAGGGGGCTGGAGAGATGTGGCAAGGGTTATCTATCCGGCCCCGTTCGAGGGAACTATAGCCTGCTCTCGAACGGATGCCCGACGATATCGATGCGGCTCGGCTGACTGCTCTCTTCGACAAGTCCCCGGACGCGATCGTTCTCGTTGATGCGGACGGACAGATCCTCCGTGCCAACGAGCGTACCGAAGAGATGTTTGGCTACCGGCCAGCCGAACTCGAAGGGGAGTCCGTCGAAGTACTCGTGCCGGAAGCCGCCCGCGATCGGCACCCCACCCAGCGCGAATCCTATATGGAAGATCCCACAACGCGGCCGATGGGTGCCGATCTCGATCTCTATGCCCAGTGCAAGGACGGCTCGACCGTTCCCGTAGACATCAGCCTCAGCCCGATCGAAACCGCAGACGGGATCGAGGTGATGGCCGCAGTCCGCGATATCACCGACCACGAGACGCTCCGGCGCAAGTACCGGACGGTGATGGAGTCCGCCCCAGACGCGATGTTCGTCGCCGACGCCGAAACGAGTGACATCCTCGAAGTCAATCAGCGGGCGGTCGACCTCGTCGGGAGGGCCGAAGACGAACTCGTAGGACGGGACCAGACTGTCCTCCATCCGAGCGAGGACGAAGCCCGATACCGCGAGCTGTTCGAACGACACGTCGCCAACGAGGAAGGGATCGTAGCCCGCTTCCCGAACGGCGACGAACTGTGCGTCGAGACGGCCTCCGGCGACCGCGTCCCCGTCGAGATCAGCGCCCGAACGGTGGAGCTGAACGGCGACAAAGCGGTCATCGGCGTATTCCGCGACATCTCCGATCGGCGCGAGCGCGAATACGAACTCCAGCGACAGATCGAACGGCTCGAAACGCTCGCTGAAGTGCTTTCACACGACCTTCGAAACCCCCTCAACGTCGCAGCAGCGAACCTCGATCTCGCACGGGAATCGGGCGACCCCGAGAGGTTGGCAGCGGTCGAAGCTGCTCACACCCGCATAGAGAATCTCATCGACGACGCGCTGACGCTCATTCGGGAGGGGTACGAGGTCGAATCTGTCGACCCGCTCGACCTGGTCTCGATCAGTTCGGACTGTTGGCAACACGTGCAAACGGGAGACGCCACCCTCCAGATCGCGAACGAGGGCATACTCTATGCCGACGCTCGCCGGGTGAAGAACCTCTTCGAGAACCTCTTCCGAAACGCCGTCGAACACGGCGGCGATACGGTGACCGTACGGGTCGGCGTATACGACGACGGCTTCTTCGTCGCGGACGACGGTCCCGGAATTCCTGCCGAGGATCGCCCGGACGTGCTCGAACCGGGCTGGACGACCGACGAAGACGGGACCGGCCTCGGACTGAACATCGTCTCGGAGATCGCATCCGCACATAGCTGGGAGATCGCTGTGTCCGAGAGCGACGACGGCGGCGCCCGGTTCGACTTCACGGGCGTCAAGACAGCCGTGTACGACGACTCGTTCGCCGTTTCGACGGAGTGATACCGACGGCTGTATCCTGTCGGACGAAGCCGAGGCGATTCACCCGACGCTTCGCAGCAGGAAATCGAACGCCAGAGAGGTTACGTAGGGAAGAACCAACGCGAAGAGGATCTCCTGTAGCATCGCGAACTCCAGCGGGAACTCGCTCGTCGACTGTACGCGTTGCATCCGGATGTGGTTGTACGTGTATTTGTTGAGGTCGTCGACCGATTCCGGCTCGGCGTAGGGGAACAGGTCGTCCGTCGGTCCGACTCGCCTCGACGCGTCGGCGAGGGCTTCCAGCTTCGCCTCCTTCGCGCCGGCGAGATAGGATTTGATCCACAGCATCGGTCCGAAAAAGAGGACGAGACCGACCAGGAGACCAGCCACTAGCAGCGTCGACGAAAGGAGGTCGGTCGGGCTCGCCCCGACGGCGACGGTCTGGAAGACCGCAAAGAGTGTCAGGAGGACGAAATACGAGACCGAGACGCTCTTGAACAGGCTCCCGGCGGGCACCAGTCCGGCGAAGCCGTGCGGGTCCGAGAAGTCGACGAGCGCCGCGCGCTCGATCTTGAACGGGAGCAACACGAGCGCTCCCACGACGACGGCGAGGAACTCCGCGCCGATCGGATACAGGACGAACGGGATCACGACGTAGAAGCGGATCGTCGCAACGGCCCGCCCGGTCAGGTCGGCGACCGGACCGACCAGCCCGGCCGGGTTCGTGAGCAACTGACTCCCGTAGAGGGCCAGGCCGCCGACGAGGATGGTATACCGGACCGGGCGGTGCACGAGGACTTCCAGTTTGGCGTCCGCCTTGCCCGCCGGTGCCGAGGGGAGACCGATGCGATCCAGGAGCCACGCGGTCAGCCTCCCCTCGGGGTCGTGATCTTCGACGTCGGCGTCGACCGCCTCCGGCAGCCGATCGATCGTTTCCTGGTACCGCGATTTCGTCCGCAGGAGCACCCAGACGACCATCGGCCAGGCGGCGACCTGAAAGACCTCGCCGGGATTGGCGACGAACGAGAGCGTCCCGGTCCGGAGCCATCCGACGACCGACAGGAGGGGGAGATGAACGAAGACGACGGTCAGGATCAGCAGATACGGCCCTGCTCTCGCCGTCCCGAACAGCCGCTCGGCGGCGTGGTCGAATCCCGTGCGTTCCGCCGCGCGTTCGATCCAGAGGTCGCGTACTCGCATTCCCGACATTATCGTCGACTCGACCAGAGTGTCCGATAAAAGCATCGTCCGGTTCGGATCCCGTCGGGTGTCGGCACAGGGGCGTCCGTCCATACGAGAGACGACCGCGCGGGCGGACCTCGCGAGGCGAAAGACCTTCCTCGTTCGGCGAGCCTCCGGATGGTATGTCCGATTGGTCTCGGCGGCGGTTCCTCACGGCCACGGCCCTCCCGATCGTCGGCGCGTCGGCCGGGTGTTCTGCGTCTCCCGGTCCGACCGAATCGAAACCGGACGCCTCGTTCCCGAAGCGACAGGTCACCGACTACGAGATGGCGAAGGTTCGGAACGGAAAAGGAGTACCGCTCGTCGAGGGCGGCTCCGCCACCGGTCGCTCCGAAACCTACGACCACATTACAGACCGGGCGAACGTCCCGTCGTTCACCCAGGTGTCCGAAGCGCAGAAGCTCGTTCGATTCGTCGGCGCGACCGACTTCGCGACCGAGTCGGTGTTGCTTCTCGTCCGGTCGATCCCCGAGTGTTACGATCTCCGACTCGTCTCCGTCTCGAAAGAAAGCGACGGCGTCGGTTCCCAGTACTGCAGGGAGATGCGTCCCGCAGACGTCGGCTGCGAACGGGACGCCGAAGACACGGTCGGCGTCGCGATCCGGCTCCCCTTCGCCGGCGACTCGTTCAACAGCCTCGGGATGGGATACAGCAGTTCGTGTGACGATCGCCCGCGAGTCGTCGACTTCGAGCCGGTCACGCCGGCGAATACGGCGGTGGATGCGACGGGGAACGCGACTGCAGAAACGGAAGGGAAGACGGAATGAGGCGCCAGTCCCGCCGGCGCGTCCTCACCGCGACCGGCACGATCCTGGCCACGGCGCTCGCGGGCTGTGGCGGCGGCGCGCCGCTTCCCGGCGACGACGACGCGGTTTCGTACGATCGCGCGGCGCTGACTGCTCTGGCCGCGCAGTCGCCGCCCGCACCGCCAACCGCGTTCCCGCTTTCGATCCCGTCGAACGCGTTCGACCGCCACCGCTCGCGGATCCGAGCGCTCCTCGATGCGGTCCCGGTGTCACCGAACCTGCCGAACGGAGCGCTTTCGGCGAAGCTCGCAGAACGGCGGTCGGAGGTCGCCGAACGCCTCCGAGCGACGGCGGGAGACGAGGCCACCCAGTCCGGCGAGACCGGGTCCGAATATCTCCCGGATCTCGCCACTCCGCGAGAGCGACTGGACGACCTCCGATCGATCCGCGCCGACGCCGCAGAGATCAACGCCGCCTACCGCGCGGCGACCGGTCGACTCGACCGCGGGGCGCTTCGGTCCCGACAGCGAGCCCTTCGGTCGGAGCTGTACGACTTCCTCAGCTCGTGGACGTACGACGGCGCCTCGCCGCTGGAGGCGCTTATCGTCCACCGCCACCTCGAGGGACTCATAGAGCGCGTCCGGATGTCGCTCCGAGAGCACACGTCGGTTCCGGATCGGCCGACCGACGCGGTGTTCGAGGCGGGCGAGGTCGCCGCGTCGGTCGAACACGCACGGGCCGCACTCGCAGACGCAGCACTGCTCCGGGGAGCCTATCGCGAGTCGATCGCCGAGCCGACGTCCTACCGAGAGACGATCCAGGCGGCGGCGGAACGGCTGGGCGAGCAGTACGAAATCACGGCGGCACACACCGACATCCACGCGTACGCCGATCGCGACGAACCGCCGTTCGAGCGGTCGATCGAAGGGACGCCGGCCGGCGTCCTCTACCGCCGTGCGCTGGAGCGCGTCGACGAGCGCGTCCTCGAAGAGCGGAGCGTCGACCGCCAGCCGGCGAGCCGGAGTCTCCGGGTGGCGATCGGACTGGCCGCCATCCACACGTTCCGCACGGTCGTCACGGAGATCGAAGCAGGGAAGTACGGCGTCCCTGATTCGGTGGCGCCGATCGCCCAGGCTCGCGCGGACGCCATCGACGCGCTTCGGATGGTCTGGGGTGGAGAACCACGGGCGCTCCGACTCGAACTCGACTGGCCGGCGACCGAAACGGTCAGAGCTGCGATGAGCCGGCTCCACGAGGAGGTCTCGGAGTCGGACGACCGAGAGATCTCGAAATACACCGTCAGCGAGACCTACGGCGGGCTCCTGTACGCGTATCACTACGCGACGTACGTGCCACCGGCGGCGGATCATCTGCTGTCCGTTCTGCGGGGGAACTGATATACTGTCGGACGAAACCGTGGGACTCTCGTCTCCCTCCGGGGGATTCCCAGGTGTATCAGGACGTTCGTCCGACAGTATCCAACCGTCATTATCAGTATGATCCCCGGTCACTCGCCTCGGGGTCACGCCCCCGAGGCGTTCGCGTGAACATGTTCGTGTGGTTTGGTTCGCGGTGGTAACCGCGGCCGGTTTATATGGGGTGTCGGCGTCACCGTCCGAGTGTGAGTTGATTACCGATGTTCGATACTACCCGCCGGCGGACGCTCGAATTGCTCGGAATCGGCGGCGCCGCCTCCGTCGCGGGGTGTTCGGCGACGGCCCCGACCGCCGAGAGCGCCGAGAAGACGCCGTCTGCGACCGCACAGGCGACGTCGACACCCAAGCCGACCGACGTCGACCGCGTCGCCGCCGACCCGACCGACGTCCCGGAGCCGATCTCGCGCTCGGAGCCGACACACCACGACATCACCCTGACCGTCGAGGAGGTCGTCGCCGAGATCGAAGACGGGGTGACGTTCAACTTTATGACCTTCGACGGGCAGGTCCCCGGGCCGATGATCCGCGTGCGCGAGGGCGATACGGTCTCTTTCACGATGGAGAACGCGCCGGACAACGATATGGGCCACAACGTCGACTTCCACGCGGTCTACGGGACCGGCGGCGGCAACGTCGCCACCACGGCCGCGCCCGGTAAGGAGAACGCGATGGAGTTCACGGCGACGTACCCCGGCGCGTTCATCTACCACTGCGCCGTGGCGAACCTCGATTACCACATCTCCAGCGGGATGTTCGGGATGATCGTGGTCGAACCCAAGGACGGTCTCCCGCCGGTCGACCGGGAGTTCTACCTCGGCCAGCACGAGATCTACACCGACAAGACGGTCGGCGAGCCGGGCCACCACGGCTTCAGCTTCGAGAATATGGCCAACGAACAGCCGACGTACGTGCTGTTCAACGGCGAGAAGTACCCGTTCACTCCCGACCGGTACGGCACCCTCTCGGCCGAGCAGGGCGAGCGAGTCCGGGTGTTCCTCGTCGACGGCGGCCCGAACTACTCGTCGAACTTCCACCCGATCGGGAACGTCTGGTCGAAGGGCTACCGCGACGGCTCCCTGGAGCCGCCGATCGAGAAGCACCTCCAGACCGCGAAGGTCCCGCCGGGAAGCTGCTTCGTCGGCGAGATCGAGACCCCCGTCCCCGAGCGCATCAAGCTCGTCGACCACGCCCTGTCGCGGGTCGCTCGCCGCGGTCTCCTCGCCGAGATCGACGTCGCCGGCGAGAAGCGCCCCGAGGTGTTCGACCCGAGTCCCGACAAGCCGGCCAGCGCCGACGAGGAGGGACCGATCTACTGATACCGATACTGTCGGACAGACGTTCGTGAATCAG